>JAEWBW010000063.1 GCA_023390955.1 Pseudomonadota bacterium | reverse complement strand
TTGAGGACGATCAGCGCCAGGATGATGACGACGTCAAACCAGGGTATTGGGTCGGGGGCGGTCATTCGGAAGCCGTTAAATGCCGTCGCCGGGCCCGCTTAACAAGCGGCATGGCTAGCGCCGCTCTTCGAAGAATGCGCGAAGTTGCGCCGCCGCCTCATCCTCGCCGATGCCGCCAAGCACGTCGGGACGATGGTGGCAGGTCGGCTGGCTGAAGATTCGCGGCCCGTGAACGACGCCGCCGCCCTTGGGGTCCTCCGCGGCGAACCGCACCGCATCGACCCGCGCGAGCGCCAAGGCCGCAGCGCACATGGCGCAAGGCTCCAACGTCACCCAAAGTGTGCAGCCGTCCAGCCGCGGCTCGCCGATTGCAACGGCGGCCGCGCGAATCGCCACCATCTCGGCATGAGCCGTCGGGTCGAGGCTGCCGCGCATGGCGTTGCGGGCTTCCGAGACGATCTCGCCCCCGCGCGTCACGACCGCGCCCACCGGCACCTCGCCGGCGGAAGCCGCTTCGGCGGAGAGTTCAAGCGCTCGACGCATCGGTGCTGGGAGGGGAAAGGTCACGGTCGCCGCGCTATCGCAGCGCAGGTTCGGAGTCGACGCGCTCAGCTATTGCGCCGTGTTGGTGGCGGGTGCCGGCTGCGCGCTGTTGGCCGTCGGCTCCGTCGGGCGATTGACCGTCACCGTGGGGGCCGGAACGACGACGTTCGCAGTCTTGGTTCCCACCGTGACCGTCCCCGTTTCGACATCGAAAGCGGGCGCCTGGCCGCCGCTCGCGGTCAGTCCGTTTCCGTTGGCGGAGATGCTGGGCACCTTGGCAGGGCGCGTCTGGTTGATGTCAATCAGGCCCGTCATCATCAGGACGATCAATGCAACAACAGCCAGGATGAGAATCAAGAGAACCGCGCGCATGCCCCGTCTTTCAGAATTGTTTCCCAGCCGACACAACGCTGATCATGCGCCAAGTTTCCGTTACAACAGCACAGTGAGAGTTGACGCAAACGGGGGCAACCGCTAGGGGGCGGCGGCTCTGGCAGGCCCTTTTGCGGCTGGCCTTCACGAATCAGGATCGAACATATGTCGCGCGTTTGCGAGCTGACCGGCAAGGGCCGGCAGGTGGGCAACAATGTTTCCCACGCCAATAACAAGACCAAGCGGACCTTTCTGCCGAACCTGCAGAACGTGACGCTGATCTCCGACGCTCTGGGTCAGAGCGTGAAGCTGCGCGTTTCGACGCACGGCCTTCGCTCGGTTGAGCATGTCGGCGGCCTCGACAATTGGCTGCTGAAGACCAGCGACGACAAGCTGTCGCCGAAGGTTCGCAAGCTGAAGCGTGAGATTTCTAAGAAGGGTCAGGCGGCAGCCTAACCCCTCCCGGCCCTTCGGGGCTTGGTTGAATAAGAGGCGGCCCAGCGCGGGCCGCCTTTTTCATTCCGCGAAAGCTGGGGCTTCCGTCGGCCCGGCCCCCAACCGCCGGTGCCGCTGACGACGCCTGCGCATCCGCAGCCACATCAAGATCCCTGTCACGGCAAGAAGCGCGGGCAGGATCCCGCCGATGAAGATGATGATCTGCCACACGACCGGCATTCCGGTGCCGTCGTGGATTCGGCGCATCGTGCGCGCCAGCGTCTCGGGCTTTGCCGGCACCAGCGACGCCTTCGCGTCCGCGTCGGCGACCTTCACCTCATGCGGCTTCCCGGCGCCCTTCACGCCGACGGTCCACTCGGCCTTCTTGTCCGTCGGCCAGCCGAGCGTCGCCGGACGCCCAGCGGCAATCGCCTGAGCGGCAGCCAGCGCGCCGTCCGGCCCGAGCTTCGTCTCAACCAGCGGCTGCGCCGCTCCGCCGGGACCGCCCGGTCCGCCGGGAGCGCCGCCTGAGAAAACCGCCGGGAAGGAAATCCAGACGCCCGTCGCCGACAGCACTGCCAGCGGAAGCGCGATCCAGAACCCGCCCATATGGTGCAGATTGGAATTGAGGTCCGGACGCCGCCGCCAGCGCAGGCCACGAGTGAAGCGTCCCTTGGTCGGCCACCACAGCCACAGGCCGGTCAGCGACGACAGAAGCATCGCCACGCCCGCCCAGCCGACGATCTGCCGTCCCGTGCCAGGGACCATCAGGCTTCCGTGAAGGCCGTGCAGGACCCGCACGAGGCCGTCGCCCGTGCCCGCCCGCTCAATCGGCTTCGCCGATGCGGGGTCGAGATAGACCCAGGCGCGCTGCGGCCGTCCGCCGCCCTTGGCCGCCTTGCTGACCGTCACCTGGACGCTACCGCGGTCGCCCGGGAAGCTAACGCTGGTGATCCGCTCGCCAGGCTGCAGCAGCCTGCTTGCGCTTGCCGCATAGGTCGCGGGAGAGAGCAGAGGCGCCGTCACCTCAGGATAGCGCTGCGGATTGACCTGCTCGTCCAGCCAGTCGTGCCAGACCAACGCGGCGCCGCTCAGCGAGATCGGGATCACGAGGATGGCGAGCAGGATCCCCAGCCATTTGTGAATCTGGAACCAGAGGCTGCGGAGGCGAATCATTTGTGGGCTCATGCGAATCGCATAGCTTGTTGCGATTTGTTCGCAATAAGGATCCGTTGGCAGCGCTTTGGAACGCCCGAAAAGCTGAACAATCGTTGCGCAATCCGTTCATCTTCGGTGCAACGCGAATCGGGCATAAGCCCTTCTTGCGACAGGGTTTTCCCCTTTCTCCCTGTCTTCAAAGGTCGGCCACGGCCGATGAGTTCCCTCGCGTCGCGTAACGAGGGGGGCCCGGTGCGAGTGATTGCTCCGGGCCCAACCTTTTTCTGGCCTCAGGCCGTCTCGAACAGATTGGCGAGCTGCTCGATCATCGCGCCGCCCAATTGCTCTGCATCCATGATCGTGACTGCGCGGCTGTAATAGCGCGTGACGTCATGCCCGATGCCGATGGCGATCAGCTCGACCGTCGATCTCCGCTCGATCCACTCGATCACCTGCCGCAAGTGCCGCTCCAGATAAGTCCCGCCATTGGCCGACGCGGTCGAATCGTCGACTGGCGCGCCGTCGGAAATCACCATCAGGATTCGCCGCTCTTCGGGCCGCGCGATCAGCCGGTTGTGCGCCCACAGGAGCGCCTCGCCGTCGATATTCTCCTTGAGCAGTCCCTCGCGCATCATCAGCCCGAGGTTGCGCTTGGCGTGTCGATAGGGCTCGTCGGCGCGCTTGTAGACGATGTGGCGAAGGTCGTTGAGGCGGCCCGGGTTCACCGGCCTCCCTTCCTGCAGCCATTGCTCGCGGCTTTGTCCGCCCTTCCACGCCCGGGTGGTGAAGCCGAGCACTTCGCTGTGCACCCCGACCCGCTCCAGAGTGCGCGTGAGAATGTCCGCGCAGATGCCTGCAATCGCGATCGGGCGACCACGCATCGAGCCTGAATTGTCGATCAGCACGCTGACGATGGTGTCGCGGAATTCGGTGTCCCGTTCGATCTTGTAGCTCAGCGAATGAGTCGGATTGACTACGACCCGCGCGAGCCGTGCGGCGTCCAGCAACCCCTCTTCCTGATCGAAGTCCCAGCTTCGCGCCTGTTGCGCCATCAGCCGCCGCTGCAGGCGATTGGCGAGCTTGGTCACGACATTGTGAAGGCCGGACATCTGCTGGTCGAGGTAGGCGCGTAGCCGCGTCAGCTCGTCCTCGTCGCACAGCTCCGGAGCCTCGACCACTTCGTCAAAGCGCGTCGTGAACGGCTTGTAATCGGTCGGCGGCGACAAATCCCAATTGCGCCGGGACGGGGTCGTGCTGGCATTGTCGGAGACGTCGTCGGACGGCGACATCTCGTCCTCGCCCAGCTCCATCTCCTCGGGCGCCGTGTCGCCTTCGCCCTCCTCCTCGACCTGCTCGGCGCGCATTTCGGACTGGCCGGACTCGCGCTCGCCCTGGTCCTCGTGGCCCTCGTCGTTGTTCGACCCCTCCTCGGCTTCGCTTTCATCGCCGCCGATCTCGGGTTCGTCCTGAAGCTCGTCGGCCGCCGCCGACAGCTCGAGATCCTCAAGCAGCCGACGCACGACCTTCGCAAACGCCGCCTGGTCGTCGATGGTCAGCGCCAGCGCGTCGAGCTCGACGCCCGCCTTTTCCTCGATCCACGGCGCGATGAGGTCCAGTCCGGCCTTCGCCGCAGCAGGAGGCGCCTCACCGCTCAACCGCTCGCGAGCAAGCAAGGCGACAGCGGTCGACAGCGGCACTTCCTCGGCATTGCGAGCACGCAGGATCGCGTCGCCGCGGATCCGCGCATCGTTCAGCTCGGCGAGATTGCTGCGGACACCAGCCATCGACCGTGAGCCCAACGCCTCGACCCGCGCGGTCTCGAGGGCGTCGAAGACTGCCCGAGCCTCCACATCAAGTGGCGCGGCCTGCATGTGAGCGCGTTCGTCATGATGCCGCAGCCGAAGCGCAACCGCGTCCGCCGCACCGCGAGCTTCGGCCACCAGCCGCGGCTGCATCGACGCACCGGGCGACGGGACGCGCGCGGTCTTGCCCGACGCCGGCGCAGCCTCGGACGCGAACACGACCTCGACCTCGGAATCGCGCGAAATCGCGCGTGCGGCGCCGGCGAGAACCCGTCGGAACTGGTCGATCGGTTCGGCCATCAGCTGGCCTTCGAGGCCACGCTTTCAGGAAGATCCGTGCCGAACACGCGCTGATAATATTCGGCGATCAGCGGCCGTTCGGCCTCGTCGCATTTGTTGAGGAAGGTGACGCGGAACGCGAACCCGACGTCGCCGAAGATGAGCGTGTTCTGCGCCCAGCTGATCACCGTGCGCGGGCTCATCACGGTCGAGATGTCGCCGTTGATGAAGCCCTGGCGCGACAGCTCGGCGACCTTGATCATCCGTTCGACCTGCGTCTTGCCGTCGGGATTGTCATACTCGCCCGACTTGGCGAGCACGATCTGCGATTCGACGGCGGCCGGCAGGTAATTGAGCGTCGTGACGATGTTCCAGCGGTCCATCTGACCCTGATTGATCGCCTGCGTGCCGTGATAGAGGCCGGTCGTGTCGCCGAGGCCGATCGTGTTGGTCGTCGCAAACAGGCGGAAGAACGGGTTCGGACGGATCACGCGATTCTGATCGAGCAGCGTCAGCTTGCCCTCGGTCTCCAGCACGCGCTGGATCACGAACATCACGTCCGGACGGCCCGCATCATATTCGTCGAACACCAAAGCCACCGGGTGCTGCAACGCCCACGGCAACAGGCCTTCGCGGAATTCGGTGACCTGCTGCCCGTCCTTCAGCACGATCGCGTCGCGGCCGATCAGGTCAATGCGGCTGATATGCGCGTCGAGGTTGATGCGGATCAGCGGCCAGTTGAGCCGCGCCGCCACCTGCTCGATGTGCGTCGACTTGCCGGTCCCGTGATAGCCCTGGACCATGACGCGGCGGTTCCGGCCGAAGCCGGCGCAGATCGACAAGGTCGTGTCCGGGTCGAAGACGTACGCCGGGTCGAGGTCGGGGACGCGCTCGTCGGCCTCGCTGAACGCGGGCACTTCCATGTCGCTGTCCACGCCGAACAGGTCGCGGACCTTCACCATCTTGTCGGGCGCCGCCATCACGGTTTCGCCGCGGGACTCGGGCTTCACGTTTGAAAGTTCAGTCATCGGCACGGCTCTTAGGCGAAGGGCCCGCCCGCCTCAACGTGCCGGGACCTTTTCAGGTAGGGGAAACAGTCTCACGAAACGCGCCGCGAGGGTCTGGTCTCCAACAACCTTGGCAG
>JAEWBW010000024.1 GCA_023390955.1 Pseudomonadota bacterium | reverse complement strand
ACTTTAAAGCCCGGCAGTAACTCCGCAAGTCCTTCACTTGCATGGCGAGCAGAACCCGATGCGAGGCGGGGAGGTGTCAATGACGCTCCAAACGCAAAACGGACCCGGCAGCCCTGTGGCTGCCGGGCCCTTCTTGGATGTGCTGTTTGTGCCTTCGAGACGCCCTATCCTGGCATTCCGTTACGCGGAATCTACAGCCGACCGATCCGCTTTTCCCAATAAAGCGTGTTGGACCAGCCCCAAGGAATCTCCGGAATGTAGAGCCGATAACCTGCCGCGATGAAGTTGTTCGCGGATGCCAAATTGTCCGTCGTATCAGAGACGATGCTATCCCAGCCGATCCGGCGAGCTTCCATCTCGATTGCGCGCATCAGACGCCGCTGCAGCGCGTGCCCCTGGTGTCTTCGCACGACGCCCACGCGGCAAAAGTATCCGCTGTTGCGCGCATGGGTCGACGGCACCACGCCCGCAAAGGCAACCGCCTCCGGGCCATGATAAGCGAGCCACCAGCAGCCCAGATCAAATCGCGGTAGCGCGGCACTATCGAAGAAGGTCCGCTGGTGTAGATCCCCGAGAATCTCTGCGATCTCTTCATCGCCGCCATCGACCGATCTAATTCTGTACATCGTTAAGTCCGCGGATACGAATGGAGCAGCAGGCGAATGCCCTCGGATGCCCAACTGCGTCACTTGCCGAGCACGACCTTGACACCGAGCCAGATCGCACCAAGCAGGCCCGTCGCCACCACCGTGATGACGGCCTTGAAGGTGTAACTCTGAGCCTGCTCCACGCTCTTCCGCCACCGGCGCAGATGTTCGAGATCTGCCCTCACCTCGCGCCGATCGTCGTCCTCTATGCCGAGCGACGCCAGGATCGAGGCCACAGTCTTCGCAACGATGGCGTCGATACTGTCGCGCTGGAGCCGTTGCTGCTCGGCGAGCGTCTCGACCACGATCGCCCGGATCTCGTCGTCGCGCATGCTCATCGCCTGAGGATCCTCGCAACATTTTCGAAGCCACGCTTGGCGAAATAGAACGACACGACGAGGTTCGCCGTCACCGCCGCGAAGCCGGCCAGCGGATCAGTCGAGCCAAGCCCAAGGACCTTGTCGAAGATCAGGAGCTTCGAAAAGTAGATCGCAACGCAATAGCCCATCAGCTTGTCGGGCTCGTACCAGCAGCCAATTTCCGCCGTTCTATATCGCATGATCTCAGCGGTCTCCGCGACTTGCGATGCAATCTCGGTCGCAGCCAGGTCGGCCGCGATCCTGGCATCCGCATTCGCGGCTTTCAACTTTGCGTCGTAGGCCTCAAGCAGCCCCTTCACGACGGGCCCGCCGAGAAACGAGATGATGGTCATCCACATGCTACTTCGTTCCAATTGGCGTGTTGGTGGCGAAGCGAAGCAGGATCATCGCAATGGCGATGCCGAGGGCGACGCGTTGCCCCCACGGCTCTGGCAGGGCAGATGCCGGGTCGATCACTTGAAGCTGCTCGAGTATTTCAAGGACTGCCAGCGGCGCCGCGGCCAGCGCGCCGAGAATGACCGTTTTCCAACCCTTCAGCTTCTCACGAAATGCAGCAGTTTTCTCTTTGAGCCAGTCGATCATTTCTTGAGCTTCCAGATGACGAAAGTAGCCGCGGCGACCGCGACACCGATAGCAATGATCCAGCCGATCGACAGCCCCGCCTGCTGAGCTGCGGTTGCAGCGGCACCGCCGGCGACCACGGAACCTGATGCCTTCTTTGTTGTGGAAGTCTTGGACGTCTCAAGCTTGATGGACGGATCGAGCGTCATCATCGCTTTGAGCATGCCCGCGCAGCCCGGCTGCGCGTCCACGTGGTCAGGATCGTAAAGACCGTCGCGAACGTACTTGCCAGAGGTGTACTGGTCGGTCCCGGCCCAAAGGTATGGCGATGGCTTGCCGCGTGCCGCATACCCAACGCCGTTGTAAGCCTCGAGGCTCGCCAGAGCGACGCCGACGCTCCAATCCTTCTTCCGGGCCAGATGCGGCGGACAATGGACGAGCGCATCGATCGCCGCCGATTCCCAATCTGGGAACGGACCTCGCCCGGCCGGAACATGAACCGAAATCTTGTCGATCGGGTCGCCCTGAGCCAAGGACCGGCGCCAATTCTGCGAGCTCTCCCGCGCATGGATGACCGCAATGGCCCACCAGGGCACGCCCGACGCCTTCTCCACTGCCTGATACCGGGGCTTTGCGTCCACCAACGCCTTGGCAATGCCCGAGACATTCCTAGTGACCTTGGCATTGGCCCAGCGCTTCGCATTCGCCGCGGCAAGGACGTTCATATCGACCATAGGTTCTCCTCGCCCGGAGAGGCGGTTGCTCGGCTGGGTTGTGGATGATAGGTTTTCGGCCCGGAGACCGTTGATGAACCTAGTGAAGAGAATCGAAAACAAGCTCGTGCGACCCGCATTGCGCTGGGCGCGTCCGGCCAAGCGAGTGACGCTCGGCGGCATTACAATCGACTACAAAGCCGAACTCGACGGCGGCGGCCGGGAGTTCGGTCAGGACTTCATCCCATTCCTGCGCTCGCGCGGAATGCCCAAACAGCGGCGTGTATTTGAATGGTGCTCCGGCCCGGCCTTTATCGGCTTCTCACTGCTGGGCAACGGCCTGTGCGAAACGCTTTGCCTCGCAGACATCAACCCCGCCGCTGTGGCCTCCTGCCGCAACACAGTTCACCAGAACCGTCTTGATCAGCGCGTATCCGTCTACCACTCGAACAACCTCCGGAGCATTCCAGAGGCAGAGCGCTGGAACTTGGTAGTTAGCAACCCGCCCCACTTCATTGATCAGTACGAAGGCGATATCCGAGCCCACGATCCGGGCTGGGACATTCACCGAGAGTTTTTCTCAACGATTCACAAGCATCTTGAGGACGACGGCGTAATCATACTCCAAGAGAACAACCGAGGATCTACAGTCGAGACCTTCCGGGGCATGATCGATCAAGCCGGACTCGCGATCGTCTTCACTCATGGCGACAAGAAGGAACTGACTAAGGTCAGCGAATTCTTCTTCATCGGCATTATGAAGAAGGGAGCCGCACCTCCGGATTGGGCTAGATAATCCGCAAGAGCTTGTTGGCAACGATCGTCGGCTGCGCGATAGCAAGTGGCGTGCTGTTCTGCCCAGCGAAAGCCGTGCCGGTGAAAGCCGCAGTGATGGTCGGAGACACAAGATCGCCGCCGATGCTGGTGCCACCGACACCCACCGTACCCGGTCCGCCTGGAATGTTGAAGACACCATTGAAATTCTTTGACACCACAATCGTGCCGGACGGCGTTTGCGACGGCAAGTTCGTCGTCACGAGAGTTTTGCTTTCGGCGCCTCCGACGGCACCAAGAGTCGTCGCACTCGCGCCGAAGTAAGTCGAGGTCAATCGAGACGCGGCGGTGCCTCCCATGTCGTCCTTGCCAGCGACAACACGTCCGCGGAGGTCGGGAATATTGAACGTCGAACTACCGTCTCCGCTCCCGTAGGCGGTTGAGAACAGCGAGAACAACGTCGAGTACGTCGAGCGCGAGATCGCTTGCCCATACATGAGCGCAAACGAGCTGTTGGGCGTAGTCGCGCCCCAGAAATCGACGCTGGCCCCAATCGGAACGTTGTACGGATTCCCGAAGAAGTTTCGCAGGTAGAAAACGCCGCTCGCATTGTTGTAGACAGCTGCATACGGCGTGCCCGCAACCAGGACACCGGCGGGCAATTCGATGCTCGGATCGGCCCGGATGGTCTTCGCGCCTAGACCATCCACGTTGAGGCTGACGTTCGGCGAACCAGTCCCGTTCGTCACATGCGGCGTGAATGCGATCACCTGGCCGTTCAATTGTGCCAGCGACTGGAACACCTGATAGCTGCTGACGGTATACGCGGTTGAGGTTCCCCCCGTCACGATCGCGCCGGAGACGTCGTCGCGATATTTTGCGACCGCCGCCATCATGGAGCGGGCGGAGTCGTTGACGCTGGATGGTGCCTGGCCTTCCGCCCAGTTGATCGTAGGGTCCGCCGTTGCGTCTGCGGACGCCATCTGCGACCATTTATAGAGTGTCATGTCGGTTTCCTAAGGTCGATGCGGCAACGCCAGACTTGCCATGTCGTGACGTGCGCGGTTCCGGATATCTCAGTTCGCGGTCTCGTCGGTCCCGCTGCACAGATCGAGATATTGCGCGCAACGGCAGGATGGTGCGCGTGCCGTCAGCAGATTGCGGATCACGCCGGAAGGTACGCCGGAATTCTGGCGCGCGATCTCGTCAACGCGGGCATCGACGATGGCGTCGATTTCGGCACGCAATGTCTCAATCCGCTCCGCCAGTCCCGGCGGCCTCGGTTGCTTCGTCGGCATGGCATTTCTCCTTCGATGATCCGGATACAGCGAGCGCTCGACGGGCGGCCGCGGCTTCGTTCTGGGCGTGCCGGAGCGCGCGTTCGCGCTGGGTCTCGTGCGAGGCGATGTGGGACTGCACGTCATATGGCAGCGTCCTGAACCGCGCCTTGAGACGGTCCGGCCAGGACCGCGGCGGCGACAGGTCTGCAAGCACACTCATGGCGGCGGCCGGCTCCCCTCCCAAAGTGGGATCGGCAAGCCCGAGCTCGGCGTGCATGCGTGAGATCTGCTGCACGGCGGGCCAAAGCCGCTCGGCGCCGAGCGATGCACAATCGCCAATGAAACGGGCCACCGTGACGGGCGTCGCCGGACAGGGCGCAACCGCGTTCAGCTCGCACCATCTGACGAACATCGGTGCATCGCGCAGCCTGGCCTGCGCCAACGCCGCCAGTACCGGATTGATCATCGGTTCGCCTCGCGGAGCGCCTGATGCAGGCCGCCCAGGCGCCGGCGCAGATCGACGAGCCGGGCTCGCTGTCGCAAATTGCCCGGGCTCGAATCGATCTCGCCGCGCAGCTCGGACTCGAATTTCTCCAGCGCAGCCACACGGGCTTTCAGACCGTAGAGGGCGAAGTTGTTCACGATCTTCTCGGGGGACATTGGTTCGCCATACAAATTCGCACCGATCGATTCAGCGCGCGCGAGAAGGTCCCGGTTGTCGTCGGTCATCGGAATTGCTCCAGCCTTTGAATTGCAGGCACGCCGAGGCGCTTCGCGATTGGCTTCAATCGCAAAAGGTTCGGCTCGTGAAATCGGTGGTTGACGGCGGTGCCCGCTATCGGACTATTTCAGATCCGAAAACTGCAGGTACAGAAGGCCCAGCGGAAGGTTCTGGACATACTCATTTCTCTTGCGTGGCCGTCCCTCGAAGATCCAGAGCCGGAAGGGGGACTGCGCCAGCGAGCGCGAAGCATGTCTCTCGCCGTCCGAAAAATAGCAGCAGGTGGGACTGTAGCGACCGCCGCGATCAGCATGGATTGTGATGTCACGCTGACCCGGCCCCGTGATCTGAAACGAAATCGACAAATCGGATTTCGGCAGCGTGATCGTGCAATCCACCCTATAGCTGCAGTCGCGAAGCGTACCATCCTCGTTCCGATCGCTTGTTCGGTCGGCGGCATAATCTTCCGCTGTGGTGGCGTCGAATGCATACGATACGATGTAGTCACCGGCGGCCGCAGCGGACGGCTCGAGGAGAGCAATCGCCAGGACCAGCGTGGTCAAGGCGCATTTCAATGACATCATTTTTCCCGATGTTACCTGCCGCCCGACCTCTTTAGCCCAAGGTGTCATGGCCGTCCCGCTTTCCGCGCCTGATAGAGCGCGACCGCGTCCTTGAGATGGCCCGAACTCGAGAGCCGCGTGCTCAGCGATCGCACGTCCGACTGCGCCAGCTCGGCCCGGGTCGCTGCCGTTCCGGGCCGCTGCACCGGTGGCAGCGCCCTTGCCGTCGCCGCGTCCCGCGCCTTCATCATCAGACGGTACTTTCCAGCATCGTCCTGCATCCCGCGGAAGATGACAAGCCCGTCGCCGGGCGTCTCGATCTTGTCGCCATAAATCTTGAAACCGTGGCCGAGGCCGAGGCCTGCGATCTTGTCCTCGATCAACCGCTTCGAGGATTGCGCCAGCGTCCGCTGCGCCTCGCGAATGCAGACCGCGAGCGTGCCGGGCCGGGCCTGGCAGGTCTCGACCAGGAGCTCACCGAAGAAATGCGACTTGCCCGAGCCGCGTCCTCCATAAACGCCCTTGTAGCGGGCGGGTTGCAGCAGCGGCGCGAAGACTTTTGCTGTCGGGATCTTCAGAATGGACAATGGATGCGCTCGCGCTAAGGCAGACCAGAGCGCCTGCGCCACATTGCGGACCAATCTTCGTTGTCGGGAGTGTCTGGTTGCCCCTGCCGAGCTCGCCTGGAATCGCCAGGAACGCCACCAGCAGGGTTGGGCCACGCGCCAAATCGTCTCTCAAACTGGCTTTGCGGTGAAGACGGAAACGAGGCGTCGGGCGGGATAAACGGCACCGGAACTTCGTCACTCGGGTTGAAAGTGGATCGATCTGACCTTCCGGCAGGCACCCTCCTCAGAATCCGCACATCTTCGGATCGGGTCGCGGGGACGCGGTCCGCGCCCTGGAGATACAGCTGATGCTCCGGAACATATGCGGGCGGACCAGGAGTGGGAACCTCACGCTGATCCCAATATACCTGCGGGTTGAGACGCTGTCCGGCGGCATCGATCAATTGATAATGAAGATGATGATCGCCACTCTCCACGAAATCCTTGCGCGCTCCCATGTTGCCCATGGTGCCAACCATCTGTCCGGCGACAACCCGATCGCCAATGCTGACATATTGCCTGTGCGTGTGCAGCAGTTGGTGGGATGCACCATCTGCGTCCCTGATCGCTATTCGACCCGCAGATCCTTCGCCGGCATTCGTCACAATGCCATCGACTGGGGACCGCAATGCGGGATGCCTCAGATTGATCCCCTGCTGCCCGTTCGGCCCAACGCGGTAGTTCGCGTCCACACCACCATGGGGCGATGTGCCCACGTCTCGGATTGCTCCATACCGGCTGGTGGTGTGCGGTTGAAAGCCGAGGGTCGGAGGCAACATTCGTCGCAGTGCATCTTCCCAGGACACATAGATCTCCACTTCGTGGAATGGATTGAAAATAGGCCAGGCAGGCGCAGGGACGCTGCACCCTTGCTCAACCTGTGGTCGATCAACTATTCTGAGGTGGCGCCACCGGACGGCGCGACACCAAGCATTGTTCAGGAACCAGGTCGTGAAACTGAATCAGATGAAGCGCCTCACGTTGCGGTTGACGTTTGGCGCGCTCTTGCTGCCGTGTGCTGGCCTGTCTCTCCACGCCCAGGAAGGCCCCAAGAGCGTTTCCGGCAATTGGCGCCCAAAGGACGGCACCTATGCAAAGCCGGGCCCCAATTTTAAGGCGAGATGCGGGGAGTACGGCGACACACAGATCGGTTGGAACGACAAATCCATCTCGGGCGGCGAGGAAGGCTGCACGATCGCCAAACTAACCGATACCGCTCCCGGCAGCATCAGGCTTGATGTCGTCTGCTTTTCTGCCGAGAGAGGTGAAGAGAACTACAAGGAGATCATGCTTCTGAAGAAGATCGACGAGAAGACGATCTTTGTTCGCGAAACCCAGGAAGGAAAGTTCACGCGGCCTGGAGGTCGGATGGCCTATTGTCCGGACGAGCAACAGCGCATGTATCGGGAAAACAACAAGAAGAACTGACCCATCGATCCATTGCAGCGATCAGGTACAGCGCGCCCTTGCTGGACAATGGCAGGCCAGCGTGCAGACTAAATTGGCCGGAGAACCAGGAAGCGAAACTTCTGATCAGGACTTCGGTTGATACAAGGCATCGGGGACCGCGATAGCAACCAGGCGATCCGGATACACGATGATGCGATCAATCCGCTCGATTGGCTCATGCACTCCATCGTCAGCGCCGCCGATCGGCTGCGCGGCCTTACCCCAGCCGCGATCGAGGATGGCATTCGCCGCAGACACGCGGGCAGCCGGCGTCGCATCTTCGCTGCGCATGATACCGACGAGCACCCTGATAGCCGTCCTGGTGTGACTGCGCGCGAACGAGCGAATTTCGGTCAGGTTCCTCGCGGTGGACGTCTTTCTTGTCACGGGCAAGCGTACCGAGTCCCGCTCTAGATCACATTCGTCTTCGCTCAAGAAAATGCCTCCCACAAGGCGATCGCGACCAGGCCCGCGAGCGCAAGCGATATCAGATAAGCGGTCATATGCCCTCCATGCAAAGAAAGATGTGCGGCAGATCGCGACGACACGCGATCGTTTCGGGCGCGAACCCTATCCCTCCCGGGACCGCGACGGCGCGGGCACACGCCCGCGGCCGCGGGCCGGCACGTTCGCGCGTGCGCGGCCAATATTGCGTCGATCAAACCTGAAAGGTTCAGACGGCGGCGCGCTGATCGGCGCTCAATGAACGCGTTTCAACGAGGGCGAGGCCGCGAAGCGCCGCCGCCGTCCGATCTCGAATGCACATGAAAAAACCCGCGACGGAGATTTCCGCGCGGGCGATACGAAGTTTTCGATGATGGCAATATACAGGTGTTTTGCCCGACGCGTCAAGCGCCATTTCGGCAATATCGAATCTATGTTGCGCCGGTGACCCGCATAATCCCTGGATCCCGCACCGCCCTCATTCACTCCGTTCGATCCTGCTGGATGAACGGCCTGACCCACTTGGTGAACCATTCGTCGGCAGCGGTCGAGAATGCGAGCCAGCTTGCGCTCGTGGCTCGTGATCTTAGGACATCTTCATCGGCCGGTCTTTGAACGTTAGACGCGACTCGAGAGCTTCAAAATTTCACTGCGTCCGTCACGCTAATTCGCTCGAGGCCCACGTCGTGGCATGCATCCTTGACGGCCTGAGTGCAAACTATGGTTGGATATAAACAATCGGATTCGAGGGTCTTCTACTTCTATCTCTCTATCTGGACGCGCTTACAGCGTGTGGAAGCTCGCCTGAAGCCTGGCTACATGTCTATTCGTCGGCACAGAAGAACACGGGCAAACCAGCGAAACGTTCCGAAGTCCTGTGTCGGACTATGAAGCGCTCTTGCTCGCTTTCGCCAAATGTATCGCCGTCCTTCACCCTCGCCCCATGCTCGATCAGATAGACACCAAGCTGAGCGACCTTGTCGATCAACGTTGGCAAGTCTAGCCTGTCGGTCTCGAACTCGATCTCGCGTCCGGCCAACACCGACAATCCCATCGTGAAAGCACCGATCCCTGTGTCGGAGCGGAATGGGAGGATGTCGATCCAGAGCATGAAGGGATAGTCGGGAAATGGCGCGAACGACGCTCGCGCCATGTCCTGCCAAAGTGCAGCCGGCTTCGCAACCTTCGTGTTCCACACGACCGCTGAACATCCCGGAACAGTCGCAATGAGGGCGCCGACGACAGATGTGATCAGACGCGCAGCTGACAATGGCGACTCGCCTTCACCGACCATTGACACGATCAGATGACCGCAATGCCGCGCGGCGACCGACTTTCCCTCAGGCCATGACATTTCCGCACGAGACCACAGACCCGCATCATCCGGAATGCGCGCCGGCATCGACATGACCGCAACGAATTTGCCGCCGCAGCGGATGAGCGGCGAACCCGCCGCACTTCCACTGCTGTCAGCCACAGCCTCCACCGCCAGGTCAGGGTGGCGCGCTGCAAGAGCCTTGGAGAGCGCGACCATGTCAGGCGTTGCTGGATTGTCCAGAAGCACCAAAGCGAGAGGTGAGCTACTCATTGAGCGTCAAACTCCGGGTTCAATGTCGGCTGAGCAGCGAAAGACCTGCGCCCGCGAGACGCTGAGCCGCGGTCCTCCGATCAGGATGCTACCAAAGGCTGTATTAGATCTAGAACAAATCAAGAACTCGATCAAGTCTATCTAAAAGAGGCGGCCGTAGGATTGGGCACGAAAGAACGGGCGGCCCCAATGCCCGACCTAGAAGGGATAGAATGGAGATTCGGTAATACGAAATTTTCACTTGATGCCGCTCAGGCACCTGAGAGTCAGGAGATACCTTTCAAACGCCTCACAGTTGAACTCCCTTCCGCACGAGTGCGACTAAAAGCCATGGCGCACTTCTTTGCAGAACTGCTGTTGGATCTGGTCGTTACCCTCATCGGCAACTGGCTGAGAAAGGTCGCCGTGGCCATTTGCACGTGGCTCGATACCAAGATTCACGACCGCGCTTCACGCTTCGTCCTCGGAGGCCTGCTCGGGCTCGCCGCTTATATCCTCATTCCGGTTCTCGCCGGCCTGCTCGGCTTTTGACGCAATCATGAAATTCAATCTCATCATCGCCCTGGCCATCGGCGCGCTCATCTCGTTGACGCTCATCGTGCTGGAGCCGCTCACCGGCTACGCGTTGCTCTCGCTGGAGATGCCCGGCATCTCGGCTGCGTATCTGTTCTGGGGATCGACGGGCGGCTCCCCCTTCGCGGGCATCGCGATCGCCTGGGCCGTGAATGCACTCATCTATGGTCTCGGCGCGCTCGGCATTCTCACCGTTCTCAGGTCTTTCGCGGCCAACTAGGCCGAAGATCCGCGCGACGCGCCGCCGTTATCCGATCCCGGACAGGCATGAAAAAACCCGCGGCGGATGGTTTTCCGCGCGGGCCGCAAACTTTTCGATGATGGCAATATACAGGTGTTTTGCCCGACGCGTCAAGCGCCAATTCTGGAATAGCGAAATTTCTTCTGACGCTCCGGCCGGGGCTCTCCCCGGCACGCCCTGCCCCACGGAACCGAAGCTGCCCCACCCGGTTGACGGCCAAGCCTTGACGGCCAAGCCTTGGCCGCCAAGGCAAGCGGAGGTCGCAATGCGGATGATCGTGATTACGGCGATCGGCTGGGCGTTGTCGTGCGGGTTTGCGACAGCGCAGGCCGATGCGAAGAAGGATGCGAGCGCGCCGACCGGGCGCTCGGCGCCCGAGGATAAGGGCCAGCTGCAGCCGCAGGGCTGGACCGGACCGATCGAAACCAAATCAGGTGGCGCGCCGGCGGAAAGCCCGCAAGGCCAGAGCCCGCCGGGGATGCAGGCCGCGCCCGAGGGATCGACAAAGACCGTGGTCGAACCGCGAAAATAGGTCCCGCTCCCGCGTGTCGATGATACGTGGCTGAGCGAAATCATCCCACTCGAACGGCGGCGGCTATTCTTCCGCCAGCTTCCGCTCGATATAGGCGTTCACCGTCTCGGCGAACGAGCGCTGCACACCGACGACCGTGGAGTGCTGGTCCCAGGCGTCCTGCTGCAGGCGGCGCAGGCCCTGCCTGCGGGCGCAGCCGGTGGTGACGTCGATGTAATCGTTGATGGTGCGCTCGGCCAGGGGAATGGCAAGCGGATCGCCGGCGGCGATCAGCCGGCGCAGCACGCTCTGGCACATGGCGAGTTTCGGGTGAAGTCCCGTCATGACGAGACGATCAGCCGCGCGACTTCGAAGCCGGCTTGCGCACGGGCTGGGTGTGGGTCCCGAACAACATCAGCAGCAACGCGATCTCTTCCTTCGAGCCGACCTGAATTCCAAGCTGAGCCATGATGATCTCCTTTTCACAGATTGGTCGGGGCGGGCCGCAGGGGCGTTCAGGGCAATCGGGTTTCAGCTTTGTTTCAGGACGGTTTCGTCGCCCACGTAATCATGCGGACATGCGCGCGGCGCCCGAACGCATTATCTTTCAGGGTGAATCGCGCATCGATCGGCGGGTCGACATGGCTAGATCCTCAAAACTCGTGGCCGCAAAGGGCGGCAAGGTGCTGCTGGTCCGGCGCAGGTCGGACGGGCTGTGGATGTTCCCCGGCGGCCGCAAGCGCGACCGCGAGAGCGCGAAGGCGTGCCTGCGCCGCGAGATCGGCGAGGAGCTGCCGAAGCTGAAGCTCGGCCGGCTCAGCCTCTGGAAAGAGGTGACGTGCCGGAACAAGAAGAGCGGCCGCAAGATGAGCGATGCGATCTTCCTCGCCGCGCGCGCAAAGGGACGGCTGACCATCGGCGACAAGGACGAGCTCGACCGCGCCACCTGGCAGAAGCCGAGGGACGTGCGCCTCACGCCGACGTCACGCTACATCTGCGATCGGCTGTTTCCGCGGAAGAAACGCTGAGCCGGCGATCTCCGCTCAGCGGCGACGGCTCATTCTGGTGCGCCAGACCAGAATCCCACAGAGCGGCGCGAACAGGATCAGCGCGATAAAGGGCCACAACGCCCATGCCTCGAAGCCGGGAATGAAGGCCATCTTGATGCCGATGGCGCCGGCGACCGCCAGCAGCGCAGCGAGCATCACGGCAATTGCGTAGCGGGCCGCCTGGGCCATGGCTCACCCCACCCGCCCATCCCGATCGGCCGGCGATCCCGAGACCCCGGGCCGGGCGGGCGTCAATGCGAACCATACCCGTATTTTTCCCAGCGTCCCGCCGCGGCCGGCCGTGCTAGGTCCACTCGCATGGGGAAAGAGACTTTTGTGCGTGCGTTGGTCGTCGCGGGCGGCATCTTCACGGTGATCGTGGTCGCCGTCCTTCTCCTCAACCGCTGACCGGCTCAGGTGTTGCTCAGGTCTTGCCCTTGGGGTCGAGCGGCCCCATCCAATCCGTAAAATCATATCCGGTCCACCAGCGATGCAGCGACCGCTTGCACGCCTGGCAGTCGAACCGGCCGTTCCCCACGACAGGCCGCTTGATCTGCATCGCGCTGTGAAGCGCGCCGCAGAACAGGCAGGAGAAGAACACGCGCATGGGTGATTGGTGGGTCATCGGTCCTGATCGAGAAACGGGCCTCGTCCGGGGACACCAATGTCGACAGGGCGATTTCGCGTCTTGGCTTCCCGCGCCAAAAATTTGTCAATGGAGGCCAGTCATGCCGCCGTGCGGCCTGAGGGGGCCTCAGCGCTCATGTCTGCTTGTGACCCGTTGCGGACCTCGCGGAGAGTTGGCACTGTTGTACAATGTTCAACGACCTGCCTGCCCACATACGTACATGGTTGCTCACATTGGCGATCTATTGCATGGCTTGCACCGGCGCGACCGCCTGCGCCATCTTGGTAGGACGAAGCATCATGTTCGAGCAGGTCCCGGCCGACATCGATGCGTCCGAGGTCATCGAAGCAACCATTTATGATCGTACGCAGGCTAGCGGCGCGCGAGGTCTGCAAGGGGAGATGTTGAACGCGCGCGTTGATCGGGTGATCAAAGGATCAATCAAGACGGATACTGTGAAGATACTCTTGAACAAGGGCTGTCCTCGCGCGAGCGGCGGGCACGGCATCATTCTTGGCAATCTTCAGAGCGATCCGGTGCTCGGTCTCGTACTGATACCGAAGGACCACTTAGTCCGCTGATGGCCCTTAGCCGACATGCCTAGGCACAGGCAGGTATCCGCTTCGCGCATGGGCCGGAAGACCGATGGATCGTCGTCTTGCCATGGGTTGAGTCACTCCGGCGGACCCGAAATATCTTTCGACATCACGATCGTCCGCTCCTCGCCATAAAACTCTTCGCGAACGACGTCGAAACCGCACCTCGCATAGAGCGGCTGCGCCGTGATCGACGACTGCAAATTTAGCACGTGGATGGCCTCGGCGCGCGCGGCGCTTTCGAGCGCGTCCATGAGCCTCGTCGCGACGCCGGCGCGCTGATGGTCCGGGTGGACGAAGACAGATTTGACGGTATCGCCGCTGAGGCTTGCGGTCCCGACGACCCGCGCGTCGACGATGGCGACGAAGGCGTGCCAGATCGTCAGGCTCGAGGCGACCTTGTCCGGCAACGTCTGGACCAGGCGATCGATCACCGACGCCGGATAGTCCCGCGCATTGGTTTCGCGCAGCCCCCGCAAGACGATGTCGCGGACGGCCGCCGCATCGTCCGCCGTGGCGCGCCTGATCGCGACCTGCTCGGCCTTCATGGACAGGGATATTCCTTCCTCAGCGCATTGATCGCAACCAGGCCGATCGGCATGATTTCGAGATTGGGGTTGGCGGCCTGCTTCTCGGCCCAGCGCTTCATGATGCCGTCGAGTTGCTCGTTCGTCAGCACGGAATTTTGCGGCAGGCACATCGTGGTCTTGTCGTGCGTGGCGACGCTGTAGGCGATCAATCCGTCCCTGACGCCGGCGAGATAGATCTCGTTGAGCTGCCTCATGCTCGGCTTCTCCGGATGCAGATAGTCCTTCCACCTGACCGTTTGCGCGCCGGCCTCGCCCGGCACGCTCAGCGCCAGAACACCCAGCGCCGCAGCGATGGCCAATCCCACCAATGTCGATCCCGGCATGCGCATGGAGACACCTTCCTTCATTCCTGGCCGATCATATCGGCGTACATGGGTCTCGCACGCTGGCGCCCGGGTTCGATCGCGGCCGCGGCCGGGAACACCGCGGCGCGACCGGCGTTGTGCCGCCATGTCCTACGCCGACCCGCGCGAATGGCTGACCTGGCTGGGCGTCGCAACCGCGCGGCCGGCAGCCTTCCTCGTCTTCCTCGCTTACGTGATCGCCTGGCTGACATTCGGCAAGGAGCTCGACTGGCATTCGGTGGCGACGCTGGCGACATGGGCGATGACGCTGTTCATCCAGCGCGCCGAGCATCGCGACACCCAGGCGCTCCATGCCAAGCTCGACGAGCTCCTGAAGGTCCATGAGGATGCCAAGGACTCCCTGATGGATGTCGACGAGAAGGACGCCGAGGAGGTCGAGCGCGAGCGCGACCGGGTGAAGCAGTCCTCGCGCTGAGCGCGCGATCGACGGCTTCGCGCGTTCCGCCTGTTCTTTCGTCGCAATTTCTCAAGGGAGCTAGTTTGCGGTCGAAGCCTGTTTGCCGATGACGAGGTTCGCTGTCTCGATCAGCTTCTCACCCAATGCGCGCGCCAGCTCCGCATCGATTGACAGGGCGAACTCGGTCTCTGCGCCGGGATCGAGCACCAGCCCCACGTTGTCGTCGACCGTCACGCCGAGCTCGACCGTGTCGGCCCGCAGAAACCCGACCTGATTCCAGGCGCCGGGGACGCTGTCATAACTTCCGAGCTTTATGCGGGCAGCAAGTCGCCGCCGGGCGTCGCTGGCGATGGTGGTCATCACCGCCGCTGCCGGCACTGCGATGCGCACTTCTCTGCACTCTGCATCCCTGCCGACAAAGACCGCGGAAAAGACGCCCTCGACACCCCCCCATTCGCAATCATGTATCTTCGTAAGCCTTGGCATCGAAGTCCCCATCATTGGGTCGTTGGCTGCAATGCTCCCTTGTGCTGCCAATCGTGCATTTGGAAAGAGACGGGATCGCGTCCAAATTCCCACTTTTTCCCGACTCTCGAAATATTCTAGTTTGGCAGTGCGAAGCGAGACGTCCGGATGCTCGCGTCCCAAGACGCATGAATCGTTGCGCTCCGGCTATACTCGGTGACCACTTTCGATGTCCGGCGTCGCCATATTTAGGGACGACGGCGCTGCCATTTCGGCCGCGATTTGAACCTCAATCAGTCACGTTATTATCCGTTGTTCGGTTCCCGGGGCAGGACCTCAGTTCGGAGTCCTGCAATGTTCAAGCAAGTATTTTCTGCGTGTCTCGTCTTCGGCATCAGTTCGATCTCTTTGGAAGCACGACCCTATCGCATCAATCACGCCCCCGAATGCAATGTCACCATGCCGTGTGACTTCTCGTCCGCGCGGGCGCAAGTCGAACGAGTTTCGAAAGTCCCGTTGCGAGGACATCGTTCGAGACAACTCCAACTGGCTGTCACGGCCGGCAGTATGGCGGGGGTCAGTGTGCCCGCAGACACCCGGATTCTCGGTGGTCGACCGGCCGGCTGCCCTTCTTCATTCTGCGGGTGTGGCGCTGCGCTGCGGGTGTTTGGTCGCATCGTGCCTGAATTGAACCTCGCCGCCAACTGGCTCCGCTTTCCGCGCACATCGCCCGCGCCCGGAATGGTCGCGGCACGACGCGGACACGTCTTCGTCCTCGAACAGCATCTCGGAGGCGACGTGTGGATGGCATATGACGCCAACTCGGGCGGACGCTCGACGCGGATGCACGCCCGTTCGCTACGCGGGTATACGGTCGTCAACCCGCGCGGCGCGGGCTGACCACGATGGCCGGATCGAATTCGACCTGGGGTTCGCCGGCTACTTCATACTTCCGCTAATCCTAGTGATCTTGTCGGAGACCTTTCAGATAGGTCAGCATTGCGCACAGTAATGCTACTGGGTTGGCGCAGTCGGTTACGCTCGCTTACGATGATGGATGCCGGGGCTGGCATTTCATCACGAACAAGATTGCGACCGGCAGGGGCCGCCGAAAGGCGGCCCCTCGTGATTCATACGAGAAAGACCCCGGCGCGTCTGAGGTCGCACCGGGGCAAAGTGAGGCTCGACCAAACCATGGCATTTTCAGTCTGGTCACTACAGTAAACACCATACCTGCCGCTTTCATCCGATCTCCCCGCGAACAGGCGTCGTGACCTCCCTGAGGTCGTACCGACCGCGCCAACAAAAAAGCCCCGGACGATGCCGGGGCTTTGATGTCGTTGGCGTAGCGAAGGATCAGTACTTCGCCACCACCGGACCGCCGAAGCGGTAGTTGATGCGCGCCGTGATCAGGTGGATATCCTGCCGCGTGTTGGCGGTGACGCCGACGATCGGCCCGCCCACGATGGGAAACAGGAAGTTGGAGCTGTCGCTGACCCTGAACAGATAGTCGTATTCGATCGCGGCCGACCAGTTCGGCGTGAAGCCGTATTCGAGGCCGGTCCCGACCGTGCCACCCCAACGCGTCCGCGACGCCTGGAAGATGCCGACGCCGGTGGCGGTGTTGAAGAGATCCCAGCGCTGGTTGGTGACCGCGGCGCCGCCCTTCACGTACCAGAGGACGTTATTCCAGGCATAGCCGACCTGACCGGTGAACAGGCCGAGGGCGTTGGTCTTCGTGCTCCAGGTGTTGCCCGGGAAGAGCAGGCTGACGTTCGAGTTGCGAATGTTGGCCCAATCGCCCTGCGCTTCCAGGCCGAACACCCAGTTGGTGCTCTGCCAGCGATATCCGATCTGACCACCGGCGACGCCGCCACCCGCATCGCTGCAGCCTTCGGTGCCGATGATGCCGACGGTCACGTCGAGGCAGCGACGGCCCCAGCCATAGCCGCCATTCGCACCGATATAGAAGCCACCCCAATTATAGATAGGAGCAACGATCGGCGGCGGCGCCTTCATGGGGCGAGCCGCCATGTCGGCCGCCGATGCCGGAGCAGCCGTCCCCAGTGCTGCGACACCAACCAAGGCCATCAAAATCTTTTTCATTGCATCTCTCCATCCCGCCGCTTACATCTCTCAGACCCGGAAGACGCAGCGACCGCTAACACCGTTGTTGCAGGATTGCTCGGCAGTGAATTTCCCCATTCCCAGCCTGCATCCTACGTCGCCACGCCCCCAGATTGTGTATCCCGGGCGCAACAATCCGCGCCAAACTGACCAGCCCCGGCTTAGCCTTTTTAAGACAGTCTTTCTGACTATTCCTGCGCTGCAGCGAAGCATGTCGCGGCGCGAAGGGGCTCGCTTCCGACACCGCTCAAACTCGATTCAAATGCGGCATTGCGGATTCGGCGGAATGAAAGCTGTCCGGCGCAGGCTGTGATCATCGCCTGCCCTGGCCGCCACGATCTGACCGCGGGAGGGAGGTCACCGGGAGCTTCTGATGTATATCGTCGCCGCCGCCTTGCTCGTGCTGTCGGGACTGTTCTATTCGGCGAGCCATCACGAGATCGGCTCATTCGGCGTCACCATGTGCACCTATGGCAGCGCCTTCTGCAACAACCCGATGATCGTGTTCTCGGGCGCGGCGCTCGCGGCAGCCTGGGGCATGTTCGTCAGCGTGAGGTGAGCAGCGCGGCATCACGCCGCTTGCGCCGACGTCTGCGATCCGCATCCCTGCCTAACAAAGGATAGAGCCGGAGCCGGCGAAAGCCGGCATCCTGTCGTCGCAGTCGAGGGTTTGGATGATGGACGAAAAATTCATCGAGGGACGCATCAGAGACATCCGCGAACTCGCGACGAAGGCGGACCCGTTCATCCGGCGACGCCTGGTCGCACTCGCCGACAAATACGAGCGCGCGCGCTCCCTTCCCGCACGGTCCCCCTCAAGGCTTCCCGGCGAAGAGCGGACCTGAAGCGACTGCAGCGCCTACTGCTCCAGCCCCAATTCCTTGCGCACGGTCGCGGCCGAATTGCCGACCTTGTCCACGGCCCGCTGAAGCTGCTCCCGCGTCACCTTGAGCGCATGGGTCCAGTACTTCACCTCGAACGGCTCATGCATGTTGATCTTGCTGCGGTCGGGCTGCTCGCGCTTCGTGAGACTGTCCATCTCGGTCTCCTCGTCACCTCTTCGGCAAACGCGGCAGCGGACCCCGCCGTTCCCGGGCGCATGCTGAGCGTGGCAATGTGCACGCGGCGCGAGGACAAGCGGCGCGTCCGCGAATTCAAACAAGAAAAGACCCCAGCTCTCCGGGGAAAGAGCTGAGGTCTGTGGTGGTGCTGGTGCCTATGGGGAACAGGCATCGGGAAAACGTGGCAAACGAAAAGATGTTCCGCGATTGTTTGCAGGAGCCGGCGCCGTTGAGCAATGGGCCCGGGCGCCGGCTTGTCCTTCAGTGCATATGGCCGATCAGATAGATTCCGCCGCCAAGAACCAGCACAGCCGGAACGGCCCAGAGAATGAGTACGGGCATTTGTCCACCTCCTTGATTATCCCTCTTCAACATCGGGATAACTTGGCAGTCCGGGCGGTGTTCCCAGCGCCGCCGCAGCGTTCAACTTGACAAATGTTAAGGCGCGCGGCGCCGGACCTCCTAACATTTGTGGGCCCGGCACTCGCCGACGCGCTGTCCACAATCAAGCGGTTTCGCCGCGCACGAACTAAACCTTTGTTATCAACAACAACGGCGGGTTTGTGCTTTTTGACCTCTCGCACGCTCAGGCGTGGGGGATGAAGTGACGTGATGAACGACAAGATCTGGGCGCCGCTGTTTCAGCGCCTGAAGACGACGACCGGCGCCGAAGAGGAGGACCTGCAAGCGCTGGCAGCATTGCCGTTCACCCTGCGCAATTACCGCGAAAACCAGACCATGCTGCGCGACGGCGCCAAGCCGAGCGAATGCGGCCTCATCACCGACGGCTTCTGCATCCGTTCCAAGATGATCGCGGACGGCAAGCGCCAGATCCTCTCGATCCACATTCCCGGCGATCTGCCCAATCTGCAGAACCTGCACTTTCCGGCAATCGACCACGACCTCATCGCGTTGTCCGACTGCACCGTCGCCTTCGTTGGCTACAAGGCGCTGAACGATCTGATCCGCGAGCGCCCGTCCGTCGGCGTCATGTTCTGGCGCGATACGCTGGTCGACGCCGCCATCTCCAGGGAATGGATCGTCAATATCGGCCTGCGCGCGGCCGACAGCCGCCTCGCGCATCTGATCGTCGAGCTGCGCGAGCGACTTCGCCTGGTCGGGCGGGCGATCGGCGAGACCTTTGCCATACCGCTGACGCAGGAGCAACTGGGCGAAGCAATGGGGGTCACCAGCGTTCACACCAATCGCATCCTGCGCGAGCTGAGGATCCAGGGTGTCCTGGAGCTCCAGCGCGGGACCGTGAGAATCCTCAACGAGAACAAGCTGCAGCAGCTCGCGCAATTTGACGGTCGCTATCTGCATCTGTCGCCCTCGTCCTGAGGCGGACCGCCCGGCTTCTTCGCCCGACGCAATCAAGACATCGCTGGCATCGGGCGTTCTGGGAACTTTTGTTCCGACCTCGCATTGGGGCCGTGACACAGGAAGCCTATCTGCTTTCCTCATGAGCGACAGCGTACGACCTTCGAAATCTGCGCCGGCGCTGTTGCAAAGACTCGGGCCGGGCCTGATCACGGGTGCCGCCGACGATGATCCATCGGGCATCGCCACCTACTCCCAGGCTGGAGCGCAATTCGGCTACGGCTTGCTCTGGACCGTTTTTCTAACTCTGCCGTTCATGATCGCGATCCAGCTCGTCAGCGCGCAGATCGGTCGCGTCACCGGCAAGGGGCTCGCCGCCAACGTCATGCAGATCGCGCCGCGCGGGGTGGTCGTGGGTTTGGTGACACTGCTCGTCATCGCCAACACATTCAACATCGCAGCCGACTTCGCGGCGATGGCGGAAGCGCTATCCCTGGTCATCGGCGGGCTCAATCACGAGCATGCGCTCATCTTCGCGGCGGCCTCGACCCTGCTCCAGGTCTTCGTGCCCTATCGTCGCTACGCGCCTGTGCTGAAATTCCTGACGCTGACGCTGTTTGCCTATGTCGCAACCGCCTTCACCGTCAAAATCCCCTGGGGCACGGCGCTGCTCGCCGCAGTGTGGCCGAAGGTGAATATCGGCTCCGACTACTTCCTGATGGTCGTCGCCGTGCTCGGCACCACCATCAGCCCGTATCTGTTCTTCTGGCAAGCCTCGCAGGAGGTCGAGGAGATGAATCAGGGGACGCGCAACCGGCCGCTGCGCGAGGAGGCGCGGAGCCGCGGCGAGCTCAGGCGTATCAAGATCGACACGAGCGTAGGGATGCTGCTCTCGAACACCGTCGCCTTCTTCATCATCCTGACGACTGCGACGGTGTTAAACGCCAATGGCGTCACCAATATCAACTCGGCGACGGAAGCCGCCGGGGCACTGCGGCCGCTCGCCGGCGATTTCACCTTCGCGCTGTTTGCACTCGGCATCATCGGGACCGGCATGCTGGCGATCCCGGTGCTGGCCGGCTCGGCGGCTTACGGCGTGTCGGAGATTTTTGATTGGCGCGCCACGCTCGAGGCCAAGCCCGGCGAGGCGGTGGGCTTTTATACGATCATCGCAGCGGCGACCGTGGTCGGCTTCGGCCTCGGCTTCACCGGGATCGATTCAATTCATATGCTGGTGTGGAGCGCCGTGCTCAACGGCATCGTCGCCGTTCCCATCATGGCTATGATGATGGTCATCGTATCAAACGGAAAACTGATGGGCCGCTTCAAGGCGCGCAAGCGGCTGGTCGTGCTTGGCTGGCTCGGCACCGCGCTGATGGCGCTTGCCGTGATCGCCCTGCTTGGCTCCTCGGCCTGGGGCTGAGGCGTGTCAGACCGGCGTCAACGCCGCCGAGATCTGTGATGCAATGACGAACGCCGCAAAGAGAGCGGGCACGGCTATGAATCGCAAGAACTGGTCTACCGAAAGCATCAATTATCCCCCAAAGACAAAGCGCCCTTGCCTGCCGTGCCTAGTCCACCTGCTGCACGACGTGCTGATCGGCCGTCAGAAATGCATCGGAAACGGCGGCGCCACCGACGGTGAGCAGCGCCAAAATCGAGATCATGGCCAAGATGTTCATGGCCGGATATTTCGGTTCCGAATGTGGCCAAAAACGTCAGAGGCTGGTCCAATTTCGGGACGAACCCGGGAAAGATCATGGCTATCCCCACCGGATTCTACGGGGTTTTTCACCAGAGAACGCCCGGCCGGGCTTCACGATGGTCTGTGCTCAGCTTTGCAAGCGAGGCTGGCGCCGGGCTTGCGATCCACCCCAAGGACGACTCAAGGCTGCACGGGATTGACGGCCGGCGACGTCTTTGGTCGTGCCGGCTCGACCGGCGACTTCGGATCGGTCGGCAGCACCTTGGCGCCGACGGCGCGCGCTGCCTCACCGGTGGTGTGATACATCGCGACATGGGCCGGCTGCACCTTCGCCCGGCTCCAGGGGCCATGGTCGACGAGCAGCATCACCGCGATGGTCACGCCGGCGACGATCAACGCAATCATGCCGGGATGGCGGAATGCCGCCTTGAACCCGTGAACTTCTGCAGTGCGGCGCTGGGCCATGGATCACCGATGATTGTTATCTCTTGAAGACAACTCAATTCCACCCCGAGCAGTTCCCTGCCGATACGTTCAGGTTCCATTGCCCGATTGGCTATTCACCCGGCGCAATCGCATTGCTCGGCGTTGGACGATCTGCGATCTGCTGTCCGAACAGGCTGCCGATCAGTTCGACCGCGGTCCGCGCGGTGCGCCCGCGCTCGTCGAGGAACGGATTGAGCTCGACGATATCGACCGACCCGACAAGCCCGGAATCGTGCAGCAACTCCATGATCAGGTGCGCCTCGCGATAGGTGGCGCCGCCCGGCACCGTCGTGCCGACACCGGGGGCCGCGCAGGGATCTAGAAAATCGACGTCGAAGCTGACATGCAGCACGCCGTCACTCTCTCTCACGCGATCGATGACACGCCGAATGAGCACGGCAACGCCGAACTCGTCGATTTGGCGCATGTCGGCCACCCTGATGCGTCGGGCACGCATCAGCTCCTTCTCGAGCTTGTCGACCGAGCGGATGCCGAACAGGTCGAGTTGTCCGGGATCGATGGAGGCCCGCGGCTCCTCGCCGAGCAGGCCGTCGAGCCCCGGCTCGCCGCACAGGAAGGCGGCGGACATGCCGTGCATATTGGCGGTGATTGTCGTCGCCGGCGTGTTGTAGTCGGCATGCGCATCGAGCCAGAGCACGAACAGCTTGCGGCCTCGCTCTTGCGAGTAGCGCGCCATCGCGTTGACAGATCCCATCGACAGCGTGTGATCGCCGCCGAGGAAGATCGGGATCGCACCGCTGGCGGCGACCTCGTAGGCGCGGCGGCTCAGGATCCGGGTCCAGCGCTGGATGTCCCGATAGTGATTGGCGTTCTGGGGAGGCCTGTCGGTCGGTTCGGCGATCTCGGCGATGGAGAGATCGCCGTAATCATGCACCTCGAAATCCAGTGCCTCGAGGACCATCGCCAGCCCCGCCGTTCGCAACGCCGCTGGTCCCATCAAAGTCCCGCGTTGAGACGCCCCCATATCAATGGGCGCCCCGAGCAGCGCGATGCGCTTGACCTGCTCCGATGTCGTACGATCGCTCACGACCATCTCCCGGGTTGATCGGGTTACGCCCCTGCCGCATCAGGCTAACAGAGATTCGCACCCGTCGTTTCCCGGGGTGACATCGCTTCGCGCCGCTTGCTTTTCTCGCTCTGGAACCAAATCCGGCACGCCGCATTTTTGATGCAAGGCGGCCGCGTGGTGACAGCGCGGCCGCGGATAGCCAAGAGCCTTCGATCACAAAAGTCTTCGACCAATCGATCAAAGTGGAGACGCGCGCGTGAGCACGGAAATACCACAACAGCCTCTGCAGCCGGGCATGGCCGAGCGCGCCATCGATACCGCAGCGGATGTCTCGCGAACGATAGGCGAAGTCACGGGCGGCCTTCACGCCGCTGTCGACCGCCTCACCCAGGTCATCGACGACGCCCGCAAACCGGGCAAGCCGTTGGCGACGGTCGCGGCGATGACGCGCGAAGCTCCGCTCGCAGGGCTTCTCATCGCCTTCATGTTCGGCATGGCGATCGGGCGGCGGCGCTAGGCGACTGCCGCCGTTTCCTGCACTGACGTGACCGGCGGCGTCAGGAACTGACGTTCAAACGCGTCAGCCGGCATCGGGCGGCCGAAGAAATAGCCCTGCCCTTCCTCGCATCCCATGCTGACCAGGAAGTCGGCCGTGGCGCGGTTTTCGATACCCTCGGCAATGACGGTCAGTCCGAGCTGCTTGCTCAGCCCGATGGTCGAGCCGACGATCGCGGCATCGTCGGAATCGGAGAGCAGATCGAGCACGAAGGACCTGTCGATCTTGAGTCCGTCCAGCGGAAACTTCTTGAGATAGCTGAGGCTCGCATAGCCCGTGCCGAAATCATCGAACAGGACGCGGACACCGAGCTCCTGAATGCGCTTGAAGATGTCGAGCACGCGCGCCTCGTCCAGCAGCAGGATATCCTCGGTCACCTCGAGTTCGAGCAAGGCGGGAGAGAGGCCCGTGGCCGCGAGCATGTCGGAGACGACATGCGCCAGATCCCCCGAATGCATCTGCGACGGAGACAGGTTGATCGCGACCCGGACGTTGTGGCCGGACAATTCCCAGTCGCGCGCCTGCTCACAGGCCGTCGTCATGACCCAGCTCCCGATCCGCTCGGAGAGCGCCGAGGTGTTGACAACCGGCATGAACTCGCCGGGCGAGACATACCCACGCACCGGATGTTTCCAGCGGATCAGCGCTTCGGCGCCGAGGAGCGCGCCGTCGACCAGACGGATCTGGGGCTGATAGAACAATTCGAACTCGCCACGGTCCGCAGCCTGCGCGAGTTCGCTTTCCAGCGTCAGCCGCTTCTCCAGCTCCTGCCGGATCGTGCTCTCGAAGACCACGAAGGCGCCGCGCTTGGCGGTCTTGGCCCGGCACAGCGCGAGATGGCTGTTGCTCAGGAGGTCATCCGCGTTGCGCCCGCCTTCCGGATAGGTGGCGACGCCCGCGCTGATCCGGACGCGATGCTGCCGGCTGCCGGCTGACAGCGGCTGCTCGAAGGCGCGCGTGATCCGCTGGGCGAATGATGTCACCGGCTCATCGATATCGGCGCTGGCGAAGGCGACGGCAAACTCGTCGCCGCTGAGGCGCGCGACGATTGGCTTCTCGCCCGCTTCGGCACGCAGGCGCTCGGCCACGGCGCGCAGCACGAGATCGCCGGCGGAGTGCCCGAGCATGTCGTTGATCTGCTGGAAGCTGTCGAGCCCGAGCACCAGGAGCGCGACTTCGCGCGAGTCCCGCTCTGCGGCCGCAATCATGCCGAGGAGCTCGGCGTGCAGCGTATTGCGGTTGGCAAGGCCCGTGAGCGTGTCGTATTCGGCAAGATATTTGACGCGTGCCGCTTCGCGCTTGCGCACCGAGATGTCACGCAGGATCGCACCGTACTGGAAACCGTTGGTGCCTTGCCAGCCGGAGAAGCTGGCCTCGACCGGGAACACTTCGCCGTTCTTGCGACGCCCCTCGAATTCGACGACGACGGCGCCGCCCGGCACCAGCAGGGCCTGGCGCGCGACATCATGCATCGCGGCCCCGCGGCCGTCGCCCGGCGCACACAATGCGTCGAAGGGACGTCCGATCATTTCGGCCGGCATGTATCCGAAGATCGCACTCGCGCCGGGATTCCACACCGTGATCATGTGCTTCTCGTCGGTGCAGACCAGACCGTCGCCCAGCGACATCGCGATACGGTGGAAACGGCTCTCCGCGATGCGGCCCAACAGGCTTCGGAAGTCGATCTCGTCGAGCGCGATCGCGGTAAGATAGGCGATCGTGACGATGTGGAACAGGGAGGTGTCGATCACCAGCGGCCATCTCGACTGCACGAGAACGGCAACCAGCTCGACCGCCGCCGAGGCCCCCACCAGGATCATGACGCGAACGCCCGGACCGACCCGACGCCACGAGAACATCATCAACAATGCCATCGCGCCGAGGATGATCAACATACCGACGTCGGAAGACCGGCGCAGCGTACGGTGCTGAAGAATGGATTCCGCCGCGATCGCCTGGAGCAGCGGACCGGACGCGATGCCGCCATTGGGAATACTGACGCGGTCGCCAAGCTCAAGCGCGGTGGCCCCAACGATGACCCTCTTGTCCTTTAGGAAAGCCAGGACCTTGTCCTTGCCGTACAACACGTCTGCGTACGACACTCGGGGGATGGAGGCCGCGCGGATGCTGAAATCGATCAGGAAGGGCGCGGCCCGCTCGGTGTATTCACCCGCCAGAACCGAGGACATTGATGGCAGGAAGTGCTTGTCCAGTTGCTCGCCGAAGGGATAGCGTCGCACCAGACCGTCGGGTTCGACCTTGACGTTGACGACGGACGGCCAGGATTGGGTCTTGAACTGCTTGAGCGGTTCATTGATGAAATCCTCCCGGCCCGCGACTGGCTGCTTGAAGGATGGCAGGATGGTCGAGCCACCGACATCCTTCAGTGCCTGCAGGAAAGCCTCATCGGAGGCGTCATCGGACCGCGTGCTGAAGTCGACGTCGAAGGCGACGTCCTTGACACCGGCGCGTTCAAGCTGGTGCAGCAGTTTGGCGTGCAGACTGCGCGGCCATGGCCAAACGCCGACCTGTTCGATCGAAGGCGCATCGATCCCGACGACCACGATCTCGCCGCTTGCCTCGCGCGGTTGCCAGCTGAAGCGCAGATCGGTGAGATCGTTACGCAGCGCACCGTGCCATCCCGTGGACAGCACGATCGCGAGCGCGGTCACAACCAGAATATGCGGCCGATAGCGTTTCACGTTGTCCCCCTGCACACCCGGTTTCGCCCGGATGTGCTCCCCTGGCCCGCCTACGGTCTATTTCTTCGACCAGCCGTAGTGGTTGCCGTTGTTGCCGTTATTTCCGTTCCCGTTGCCGTTATTGCCGTTGCCGTTGTTGCCATTGCCGTTGCGGCCATTGCCGGTCGCGCCGTTGTTGCCGCCACCGTTTCCGTTGCCGCCACCATTGCCGTTACCTCCGCCGTTGCCGTTGCCGCCACCGTTGCCGGAATTGCCGGAGCCTCCACCGGAGTCGATCACCGAACCTGCCGTGGTCGCAACGGCTGCCGCGACTGACGTCGCAGCCCCGTTCGTCACGCTGCCGGCTGTCGCGACGGCGCTGTCCGAGGCGCTGTTTGAAGCGGTCGTCACCGTGCTTGCCTTGGGTTCGCTCCAGACCGTCCCGCGCCGCGTCGTGCCGGCCATGGTCGCGTCATGCGCGAGGCCGTGGGTGGCCTTGTGCACGTTCAGCTTGACCTCACCGAGCGTGCTCGAGATGCGCACCACGCCCGGCTTGTTGTGATGCCGGGGTTCGGCCGCTGCCTGGCGCGATTGGGAAGGCTGCTGCGCCTGCTTGTTGACGGGACCGAGCGCGTGGATCGCATGGCCGTTCGAGGCATTGCGCGGCGCCGTGAGGCCCGATTTCGGCACGGGGACCCGCTCGATCGTCGATGCGCGGGGCTTGCCCTGCTCGATCGGATTGAAATTGCCGGAGCCGCTGAGGGTGAGACCGGGCTTGCCGTGCTCGAACGCAACGGCAGCCTGGCCCGGCATCACCTGGGCGATCTGTCCGGTCTTGAAATCGGAAACTTCGACCTGGCCACGCACGACGCCGACCTTGGTGCTGCCGGCGTTCACGGTGACGCTGAACTGCGTGCCCTTCACCACCGCGGCCAGATAGGGCGTTTCGACTTCGAAATGCTTGACGTTACGCTTCTCGACCTCGAGCAGGATCGATCCGGCCTGCTGCACGATCGTGGTCGAGAGCCCGTCCTTCTTCTCGGTCGGCAATCCCACCACCGAGTTGGGCGAGATCAGCATCGTCTCTTCGCCGCGGACGAGGAGGACGCGACCGTTGCGGCCGGTGCGAATGGTGTCGCCCGGCTTCAGCGTACCTTCCTGGGTCAGCGAGACCTGTTGGGCGCCATCGGTGGCGAGCCAGACCTCGCCCGACGATTTGCTGACCGACCACGTGCCGCCATCGCCAGCGAATGCGCTCGAGGTCGTTCCAAGTACCAGCGCTGCCATCAGCACGCGCCGCATTCCATCCCTGCCCAGCATGATCAGCCTCAGTCTGCGTGGAGCCTGAGCTGAGATTTATCGGAAATGTTTCAACATAGGATTAGCTCGACCCACCCCTGATTTTGCAGCCGCATTAACCGGAAATTGACCATAAAAAAGTATGAAAAATCATGCGGCTAACGACTTCTTACCAGATCAGGACAGTTCCTCCGTCGAACTACGGGAGTGGGGTGCCGTGGGGCCGCAGATGCAGGCGATACGCTGTCGCCTTGAGCCTGCTGGCACCTGCTTTTACGGGAATCCCGCAAGCCTTCGCGCAGCAGGCGAACTCGCCCGGCTTCGACCCGCGCCAGACCGAGAAGTACTTCGACAATCTGTCCGATGAGCAGATCCGTGCGCGCAGCGACATCAAGCTGCCGGCCGCGGTCGGCCGCCCCGACGTCGGCGGCGATACAAAGCCGCTCTTCGTGCTTCGCGCCATCGGCATCAGCGGAGCCGCCGCGCTGCCGCGCGATCGTCTCACCGCGATCTATGAACCCTATCTCGGCAAGAAGGTCTCGCAGGCCGATCTCGCGGCCATCGCGGGTGCGATCAGCGATGCCTACCGGTCGGCGGGTTTCCATCTGAGCCGCGCGATCATCCCGCCGCAGGACATTCAGGACGGACGCGTGCGCGTCCAGATCATTGAGGGCGCGATCGTCGAGGCGGAACTCCGCGGCGAAGGCGCCGAGCAGTTCGGCATCAGGCCGATGCTCGCGCCCGTGCTTGCCGAGCATCCTTCGCGCCTGGCGACGCTCGAGCGCCAGTTGTTCCTGATCAACGGCCGGCCCGGCGTCCGGGTCACGGATACCGCACTCGAAGAGATCGGCAACGCCACCGGCCGCTTCCGCATCATCGTCTATGTGAAGGCCTGGCACATCTTCACGTCGTTCGGCCTCGACAATCTCGGATCGTCGTCGGTCGGTCCGTGGCAGACTTACGCGACGGGCGCGTTCAACTCCTATCTGCTGCCGGGCGATGCGCTCACGGTCAATCTGTCGACGGTCGCGAACGATCCGCGCGAGCTGCGCTTCGGACGGCTGTCCTATGACGCGCCGATCGGCATCGACAGCGTGCGCGTCGGCGCCTCCGTGCTGTACAGCGAGGTCCGGCCGGGCGATGCACGGCGCCTCGTCAACGACATCACCAAGACCGAAGGGTTCGAACTCCGGGCAAGCATCGCGCCGATCCAGTCGCAGAAGTCCTCGCTCACGCTCACCGCGGCGGCGACCGTCAGCAACGTCTCGGAAAAGGACGATTTCGGTCCCTGGTACAACGACCACATCCGGACCGCGAGCCTGACCGCCGACTATCGCCTGCAGGACAACTTCGGCGGCACCAATTATGCGACGCTGAGCTACCGGCACGGCATCGATATCTTCGGCGCCTCGCACTTCTACGACGACCTGCTGTCGCGCGAAGGCGCCTCGTCGAACTTCTCCGTGCTGAACTTCTGGTTCGCGCGCTACCAGACGCTCACCGACAGCCTGTCGATAAAACTGTCGGCCGCAAGCCAGACGGCATCCCGGCCGCTGTTCACCTCGCAGCAATTCTATCTCGGCGGGGCCGCCTTCGGCCGGGGCTATGGCGCAGCCGAGATCAGCGGCGACAATGGCCTCGCCGGCTCGTTCGAGCTCCGCTTCGACCAGCAGGTCAACTTCCGCTACTGGAGCGGCTACCAGCTCTACGGTTTCGCCGACGCCGGCGCGGTCTGGAACGACGGTTATCGCCTTGGCGACGGCCTTGCATTGACATCGGCCGGCGGCGGCGTCCGCCTGTTCCTGTGGGACGACCTTCAGGCAGATTTCGGCGTCGCCGTGCCCCTCAGCTACCGCGCCCCGGACAATGAGCGGCGCAGCCCGCGCTTCCTGTTCACGCTGTCGAGCGCGCTCAGGCTCTGCCCTGAACGCGGCAAGAGTCACTGCCTCTAAGGGTCACTGCCTCTAGGGCGCTCGCGTCATTTCGCAACGCACCAGCGCAAGCTGCGCGGTTTCCGCAGCAAGCTTGCGTAAATTTAATCCCGCTCAGCACTCACGATCGCTCGATCCCGGGGCTTCCCGTTACCACCTCAAGTAAAACGTGATCGGGTGGAAACGATGAAACGGGCCTTTGCCATTCTGGCCTTCCTGTGCCTGCTGGCCGCCGGCGAATATCTTGTCGCAAGCAAGTTCGCGATCCGTCACGACACGCTGACCTTGTTCGACGCCGCGCGCCAGCGCCCGATCACGGTCGACATCGCCGTGCGCCGCGATTACGAGACCAAGGCCAATCTCGGCCTCTGGAAGCTTCCGCTGGCCATCATCAGCAACGGCAACACGGTCAAGGCCACCGAATATTCCTTCCTGGCCAACGTGCTCGCCACGCGCGGCTATCTGGTTGCCAGCATCCAGCAGGACCTGCCGAGCGATCCACCGCTGATGACGAAGGTCGGCGAACCCTATGTCGGGCGACGCGACGTCTACATCCGCTGCGAGGCCAACATCCTCTTCGTGCTGCGCGAGTTGAAGAAGCGCCACGCCAACGCCAATTTCGACCAGATCACCCTGGTCGGTCACTCCAACGGAGGCGACGTCTCCATGTATGTCGCGCACCAGCATCCGGAGCTGGTCTCGAAGGTGATCACGCTGGACAATCTGCGCGTGCCCTTCGTCCTGAGCGGCCACATGAAGATCCTGTCCTTCCGCTCGGACGATCCGCACTTCGTGACCGATCCCGGCGTGCTGCCGACGCCGGAGCAGGCCAAGGCGCGCGGCATCGACATCGTCAACACCGGCGCCCAGCACACCGAGCTCAGCGACCGCGGTCCGGCGTCCGTGAAGGAGCGGATCCAGGCAACGCTCGACCAGTTCCTGCGCAGCAGCGCCAGCAGCGAGCTCGCCCCGGCCGACACCACGAGCCCGATGATCATGAACCCAGCGGACTATTAGCCGGGACGCTTTGCGGCAGATCAAGGCGCCGCCAGCCCGGACGCGCGACACTCGGCGCCGGAGAACCCGATTGTCGCATCACGCCGAGAGCCTGAAATTACCGGGCGCGCACGTCCCCGGCGCCGTGCGCCGTCTCTACTGCGCCGCTCGCAGGCTCTTGCGGTCGATCCTCGCGCGGATCGACCTGTCGCAGTTTCCGGGATCGTGCTGCGGTTGACCTGCCTGGCCGCCTCGCGCTTGGATCAGGACTTGCCCTTGCCGGGCTGCATCAGGCTGCCGGTCATCTGCCGCATGTGCTCACCGGCGCTGGTGAACTGGCTTCGCAGGAATTCGGACTGGATGCGCATCGCTTCCTGAAGGTCGGTGGCATGAACCAGCTTGCGCGCGTGCTCGAACGCCGACTTCATATTCTGCTCGGTGAAGGCCAGGGCCTGCTTGGAGACGTCAGCGCCGGTGCCGGGCACCGCTGACATGGACTTGGTCGCAGCCTCGAAAAACATCCCGAAGGCCTTCTCTGCCTGGTCGATGGTCTTCTCGGCCAGATCGCGCACCTCGGCAGGAACCTCGATTTTCGGTTCGATCATAACGCTGTCCTCCGTTGTCCCCCAACTGAATACCACATCTCGCAGGGCACGTCCCAGCGGCCCGGCGGGCGTCCAGGACCGTCGAAACGACTGTCGGAATGACTGTCAGAAGATATCGGGCTGGCTCAGCGCCTCAGGACAGCGGACGTTCGGCAAGCTCTTCGCTGGCGAGGTCCTCGACCATCTTGATGACTTCGAAGCGTTGCTGGGGCGCGAGCTTGAGGAACGATCGCAGCAGACGAAGGCTTTCGACGGTTGGGCTGGCAGGCGCTCCGAGCTTCAGGTGCAGTTCGGTCGCGAAGTTGAGGTTCTTCATCTCGTACCTATGCCAGCAACGGCGTCTCAGGGTGCAGCTTTCGCACGAGACCCGCGCGCTGACGCGAGCGAGCCTCGAACAGGCGACCGGGCAAAACGCGGGACCGCTTGCCCAAGCGGATGATGCCGACCCGACGAGGTTGCAATTATGTCAAGGAACAACTTTTCCCGCAAGCCAAACCGAACCGCCAGGGTTGCTCTGCCGACATCGCGCCTCGGCAATTCTGAATGACAGGCCGCATCATCGCTTGCCGAAAAACGATATGCGGCGGGCGCATCTAGGCCCGGAAGAGCCATACAACGTCAACCGGCATTCTGTTTCCGCATATGAACAGCCAACCTGCGGCGCGCGGCGTTTGGACCCGGTCCAATACCGGGGCGGCCATGCGCGCAATTGCCGCGAGCCTGAATTGACCAGCCTTTTCGGCCCGAATGGCGCACCCACCTAGCCTTAAGTCGGTACCGCGCATCGCGCCCCCGCAATCGAAACAAATTTTCGTTTTCGTGAACCGCCGTTCGAACGCCCGCGACCAAGCCCAGTGCGACATGGCCAGGCAGACACGGGCGCGCCCTGGCCGGCACTTTCGATTCGGGCGCGCGCCCGGGCACCAGAGGACGACCGCATGCTGTCTCGGAGCGATTTCATCAAGGGCGCCGCGCTCGCGCTCCTCACCCTTTCATCACACGGCGCGCGGGCGCAGGAGGCCAAGATGAATCTGTTCAAGGTTGTCACCGTCAAGGACGAGATCATCATTGGCCTGACGTCCGAAGAGCTCAAGGCGCTGGGCGGCACCGACGCCAGCGCGGTCGCGCATGCGCTTGCGCAAAAGGGCGATCTCACGGTCTGGCAGTACAACGTTCACCGTGGCCAGAATGGTGAACTGCAGCAGGCGCCGACCGCAAAAATTGGGCTGCTGGCCAACGCCTCACTGCGTGTCGAGCCCTACACGACCCCATATCAGGTCGTGCCGCATCCCTAACGGTGCGGCGGACCGGATTTGCTCCGGCCCTCCGTCGCAAAACCGTAGACCAGCGCGAGCCGATCGAGGCACTCCTGAAGCCGCTTGGAGAAATAGTCGTTCCAGCGCTTGCTGCGCACGGCACGGCGTTCTCCAATCTGCTCCATCGTCAGGCCCAGCACGAGAACGTCGTGGACGAGGGCCGCACCGTCGGTGCCGAGCTCGCGATCGACGCGATTGAGTCGCAGCACGGCCTGTCGCTGGCTCTCGGTCACGGGCTCGCGGCTCCGCGTGCCGTCGACATATTCCCTGGTCGTATCGACCGCCTGCAGCCCGCGCTCGGCCCGCTCCCAGTCCCCCTGGAACGCACGACCGCCGCGGTACTGCGCCTCGTCGATCTGATGATGCGCATGCAGGCGGCCGAGCGGGTCCCTGTGGATCGAGCGAAGCGCGAGGATCTTCTCACCGGCCTCGAGCCCCAACGGATTATCGATCTCGACCGCCGCCACCTCGGCATGACGGGGCAGATCGTGCGACCGCCGGTCGTGGGCGTCGGTGAGCCGATAGGTTTTGCTGCGTTTGGCGCGTGCCACTTGCATGCTCCCTGGAATGCGAAACAATCAGATGCGAACGGAGGCCGTCGCCGCGCTGATCAGGCGACCTTGACCAGCGTCAGCACCACCGGACCTGCCCGACCGGAGACGAAGCCCGGATCGCGGGTCAGGCGGGCGTGTGGCGCGCAATAACTCGACCCCCGCTGCCGGAGATGACCGCAAAAGGCGATCGCCTCCCCCTCCTCGTCGCCGCCATAGGGATAGCGGCAGTCGCGGGGACCGAGTTCGAGCAGCGAGATCAATCGCGGCTGGATGCCGACGCAGCGCAGCTTGACGGGTTCGGCGGGCGGTAATGACGGCGGCTTTTGGAATATGCTTCGATCCGCGGGAGCCGATTGAGGCGGCGCACTCCGGCGCAATTCTTCGGGCAAGGCCGGCGCGAGCGGCGGGCTTGCGATCCTGTCTGGCG
>JAEWBW010000665.1 GCA_023390955.1 Pseudomonadota bacterium | reverse complement strand
GTCGACACCCGCCTCCAGATAGAAGGCCAAAAGTTCTCGGACGGTGGGGGCGGGTTCGGTGATCATTGGAAAGTCTGACTTTTATATCAGTTTGGGCCGCCTTGCATCCCAGCGAAGTGCATTTCCGTGGTTGTCCTGCCCGGAAAAATCGGAAACAAGGGGGCAAACGACCTTAGAACGTCTCAAGGGCTGAGATCAGATGAGCACCGAAGAACTTCCCCCGCGCGAATCCATGGAATTCGACGTCGTCATCGTCGGCGCCGGCCCCTCTGGCCTGGCCGCGGCGATCCGGCTGAAGCAGCTCAACGCCGATCTCAACGTCGTCGTCGTGGAGAAGGGTTCCGAGGTCGGTGCGCATATTCTCTCGGGCGCCGTGATCGATCCCGCCGGCCTCGACAAGCTGATTCCCGACTGGCGGAATGATCCCGACTGCTCGCTGAAGACACAGGTCAAGGACGACCACTTCTACTGGACCACGGCGGGCGGCGCGATCAAGCTGCCGAGCTTCATCATGCCGCCGCTGATGCACAACCATCACTGCTATATCGGCTCGCTCGGCAATGTCTGCCGCTGGCTGGCGCGGAAGGCAGAAGCGCTTGGCGTCGAGATCTATCCGGGCTTTGCGGCCGCGGAAGTTCTCTATGACGAACAGGGCGCGGTGCGGGGCATCGCCACCGGCGACATGGGCATCGGCCGGGACGGCAAGCCGAAGGACTCCTTTACCCGCGGCATGGAATTGCTCGGCAAGTACACGCTGTTCGCCGAAGGCGCCCGTGGCTCGTTGACCAAGCAGCTGATCGCGAAGTTCAAATTGGATGCCAACAGCGAGCCGGGCAAGTTCGGCATCGGCCTCAAGGAAGTCTGGCAGATCGATCCGGCCAAGCACAAGAAGGGCCTGATCCAGCATTCGTTCGGATGGCCGCTCGATCTGAAGACCGGCGGTGGTTCGTTCCTCTATCATTATGACGACAACCTCGTTGCCGTCGGCTTCGTCGTGCATCTCAACTACGACGATCCCTATCTGTCGCCGTTCGATGAGTTCCAGCGCTTCAAGACCCACCCGTCGATCCGCGGCGTGTTCGAGGGCGGCAAGCGTCTCGCCTATGGCGCGCGCGCGATCACCGAAGGCGGCTACCAGTCGGTGCCGAAACTGAGCTTCCCCGGCGGTGCGCTGGTCGGCTGCGCGGCCGGCTTCGTCAACGTTCCCCGCATCAAGGGCGTGCACAACGCGATGGGCACCGGAATGCTCGCGGCCGAGCACGTCGCCGCGGCGCTCGCGGCCGATCGCGCCAATGACGAACTCATCGACTACGAGAATGCCTGGCGCTCCTCGTCGGTCGGCAAGGATTTGTTCCTGGTCCGCAACGTCAAGCCGTTGTGGTCGAAGTTCGGCACCGTGCTCGGTGTCGCGCTTGGCGGCTTCGACATGTGGTGCAACACGCTGTTCGGCGGCTCGCTGTTCGGCACGCAGTCGCACGCAAAGCCCGATCGCGCCACGCTCGATCCGGCGAAACAGCATGCGCCGAAGAACTATCCGAAGCCGGATGGCAAGATCTCCTTCGACAAGCTGTCGTCGGTGTTCATGTCCAACACCAATCACGAGGAGGATCAGCCGATCCACCTCAAGGTCGCCGACATGAACCTGCAGAAGACCTCGGAGCACGACGTCTTCGCTGGTCCTTCGAACCGTTATTGCCCGGCCGGCGTCTACGAATGGGTCGAGGAGGGCAATGCTCCGCGCTTCCAGATCAACGCCCAGAATTGCGTCCATTGCAAAACCTGCGACGTGAAGGATCCCAACGGCAACATTACCTGGGTTCCCCCGGAGGGCGGCGGCGGCCCGAACTACGAGGCCATGTAAGGTCCGGACCGATTCCGGCGCACGATGGTGTGAGGGGCGGCCGCGGCTGCGGCCACGATTAGGCCACACTGGCAGCGTTTTGGGGCTGAAACAGCCGAACCGGGCGGGGGCGGCCGGATCGTTGGTCGCACCGCCGAATCCTTGCGGTGCGACGCCAAACGCGGCATTGTCCGGCCCTGACGGTTCCGGGTCCGTGCCACCGGTCGCGTTCGCATGCGAGACGACCCTCTAGTCCTAAACCCAAGGCCAAACCCAAGGCGAGCCCTGATGTTTTCAAATCGTTTCAACCGCTGGACTGCTGCTGCCATCGCCCTTGCCGGTTCTGCGATCGTGGCCGTCCCCGGTGGAGTTTTGGCGCAGACGCCCGATCATCCGGCCGGTACGGCGGCACAGTTTCCCACCCGCAATGATCTGAAGTCGCTCACGGGGGCCGGCAGCTATCTCGCCGCCCGCCATGCCAGCGTCGAGCGCGACGCCTCGTCGGCGGCCGCCTTCTACCGCTCCGCGCTGCGCACCGATCCCAAGAACAACGAATTGCTGGACCGCGCCTTCATTTCCTCGGTCGCCGACGGCGACATCGAGGAGGCGGTCAAGCTTGCCGAGCGTATCCTGACCATCGACAAGTCGAACCGCGTCGCGCGGCTGGTGGTCGGCGTGCACGATTTGAAGCTGAAGAAATACCAAGCCGCGCAGACCAATATCAGCCAGTCGGTGCGCGGACCGATCACCGATCTGGTCGCGACCCTGCTGTCGGGCTGGGCGGCTTACGGCGCCGGTGACGCCAAGGGCGGCGTTGCCACCATCGACAAGCTGACCGGTCCGGACTGGTACCCGCTGTTCAAGGACCTCCACGCCGGCATGATCCTGGAGCTCTCCGGCAAGGAGAAGGACGCCGGCACCCGTTACGAGCGCGCCTACAAGCTCGACAATTCCATGCTGCGCATCACCGAAGCCTATGCGCGCTGGATGTCCCGCAACAAGGACGCGGCCTCCGCGACCGGGTTGTATGAGGCGTTCGACAAGAAGCTCGCCCGCCATCCGCTGATCCAGGAAGGCCTGCGCGAAACCAGGGCCGGCAAGAAGATGCCGCCGCTGGTCGATTCCGCGCAAGCCGGCGCCGCCGAGGCGCTCTACGGCATCGGCGCCACGCTGACCCGCCGCGGTGGTGAGGACCTTGCGCTGGTCTATCTCCAGCTCTCGCTCTATCTCCAGCCGACCCATCCGCTCGCACTGCTCTCGCTCGCCGACCTCTACGAATCGGTGAAGCGACCGCAGATGGCGATCAAGGTCTATGAGCGCGTGCCGGCGAGCTCGCCGCTCAAGCGCAACGCGCAGATCCAGCTCTCGGTCGATCTCGATTCCGCCGACCGCACCGACGAGGCGATCAAGATCCTCAAGGGTGTCATTACCGAGGATCCCAAGGATCTCGAAGCCATCATGGCGCTCGGCAACATCGAGCGCGGCCGCAAGAAGTTCGGCGATTGCGGCGCGACCTATTCGAAGGGCATCGAGGTGCTGCCGCCGACGGGCGCCGATAAGGCCAACAGCATCTGGTACTATTATCGCGGCATCTGCGAGGAGCGTTCCAAGCAGTGGGCCAAGGCCGAAGCCGACATGAAGAAGGCGCTCGAGCTCCAGCCCGACCAGTCGCACGTGCTGAACTATCTCGGCTATTCCTGGATCGACCAGGGCGTCAACCTCGACGAAGGCATGAAGATGATCAAGCGCGCCGTCGAGCAGCGTCCCGACGACGGCTACATCGTCGATTCCCTCGGCTGGGCTTACTACCGCATCGGCAATTACGAAGAGGCGGTGAAGAACCTCGAGCGCGCCATCGATCTGAAGCCCGAGGATCCCACCATCAACGACCATCTGGGCGATGCCTATTGGCGCGTCGGCCGTACGCTGGAAGCGAAATTCCAGTGGGCCCATGCCCGCGATCTCAAGCCCGAGGCGGAAGAGCTGCCGAAGATCGAGGCCAAGATCGCCAACGGGTTGTCCGACGATGCCAATCCTTCCGCGGCGCAGGCCGAGAAGAAGAAGGACGACGACAAGGGCGGCTAAGCCGCGTGATCCGGAAAAGTGTGTAGCGGTTTTCCGCGCGACAAACGCGGAACGCGTTTGCCCGGAGATCATGCGCAAGGAATTGGTTTGGGGGTTGGTCGCCGATGCCGGCGTTGATTGAACAGGGGCGCGCGAAGGTCAATTTGAGCCTTCGCGTCATCGGTCGTCGCACAGACGGCTATCATGATCTCGAAAGCGTCGTTGCGTTCGCCGACTGCGCCGATCGTCTCACGCTCGAGCCGGGCGCGGAGCTCACGCTCACGACCACGGGGCCGCTTGCGGACGCCTGTGGCGTTACCGCCGATAATCTCGTGCTCAAGGCCGCAAGGCTCTTGGGCGAGGCTGTGCCGGGCTTGAAGCACGGCGCTTTCGCGCTGGAGAAGGTGCTGCCGGTCGCGGCCGGTATCGGCGGCGGCTCGGCCGATGCGGCGGCTGCGCTCAGGCTGCTCGCGCGTCTCAACAATCTCTCGCTCGACGATTCCCGCCTTCAGGATGTCGCGCTCGCGACCGGCGCCGACGTGCCGGTGTGCCTTGCATCCCAAGCCTGCGACATGACCGGCGTCGGCGAGCAGTTGCTTCCGCTCAAGCTCCCGGACATGCCCTGCGTGATGGTCAATCCGCGCGTGCCGGTCGCGACCAAGGACGTGTTTCAGGAGCTCGGCCTGCGCAATGGCGAGCTTTTGGTCGGCGCGACCGACGTGATCGAGGCCGCGGCCTGGCCCGAGGCTGACGGCACGATCACCGATTGGGTCGACGTGCTCGAAACCGTCCCGAACGATCTCGAAGCGCCTGCGTTGCGTATCGAGCCGGTGATCGGCGAGGTGCTTGAGGCGCTTCGCGCGTCCGGCGGCGTCAAGCTTGCACGCATGTCAGGCTCCGGCGCGACCTGCTTTGCGATCTTCGGCGCAGCCGCTGACGCGCAGACAGCCGCTGAAACCATCCGTCGCAACCAGCCCGGCTGGTGGGTGCATGCGGGGACGCTGAGCTAAGCACTGATCGCGAGGGGCGTCGTCGAGCTTTCTCCAGAGCGGATCGTTCAGCGGAAGCATCGCGAGATACGCTCCGGTAAACTCGGGCGATCAGTCCGTCATATGCACGCTTGGCGAGCGCGGCGATTATGGGCATATCGTCTGCGCATTCAAGTGCAGTCACGCCTGCTGGCTGCGGTCCTCGGGCAGTCCCAGAAAGCCTCGGATCGCGCCGAGCACTTCATCCGGCCGGTCGTGCTGCAACCAGTGCCCGGCTCCAGCGACGGTTTCGATCCGCGCCTGCGGGAAGTAGCGCTCCAGGCCCGCCGCCCTGGTGCCGGCGAGAAAACTCTCTCCGGCATTCAGCAGCAGCGTCGGACAGGCGATGCGCGACCACAATGCGACGTGATCGTCCGACCAAAGACGGTGCGGCGCGCTTACGCGCTGGGCCGGATCGAACTTCCAGCTGAACGTGCCGTCCTCGTTCTGCCGCGCGCCGTGGGTGGCAAGATGCAACGCCAGCTCAGGGGACAGCCGCTTGTTGTGGGCGATCATCTGCGCGGCTGCGTCTTGAAGGTTCGCATAGCGGCGCGGCGTGCGGTCGTGCAGCCGGTCGAGTTGGTCGACCCATTTTTTCACGCGCTCCTGCACCGGCGCTTTCGGCGAGTCCGGCAGCACCGTCACGCCGTCGAGCACGACGAGCTTCGTCACCTGCTCGGGAAACGATCCGGAATAGATCAGGCTGACCATGCCGCCCATGGAATGGCCGATGAGCGTAACCTGCGGCGCCGCGAGCGTGCGGATCAGCCGGCTCAGGTCGTAGACGTATTCGGTCAGCGCGTAGCTGCCGCCTCGGGTCCAGTCGGAATCGCCGTGTCCGCGCAGATCGGGCGTCACCACGTGAAAATGCGGCTGCAACGAGCGAGCGATCACGTCCCAGCTTCGGCAATGATCGCGGCCGCCATGAACGAGGATGACGACCGGCGCGCCTTCATTGCCCCAGTCCGCATAATGCAGCCGCAGACCGTGGGACTCGTAGAACCGGCTTTGCGGGGCGAGCATCGTGCGGTGATCCTTTTTCATCTCGCGGAATGTGGTTGTCGTGGCGTGACCCCAGTCATGGCACAAGCAAGGGCGAAGGGCCATGCGCCCAAGACACGGGTGGCACACGCGCGCGCACGGCTCTTGCGCGGAGGTGCACAAACGGGGCACCATTTTGCAAACGACAAGATGCGCCGATGACGGCGCCGGGGGAGGGATCGCGATGGCCGCACTCGATGGCCTGCAATTCGGCATCTTCGACCAGAACGATCACGGCCCTTATCCACTCGCAGAGCAGTATGAAGCGCGGCTGCGGCTGGTCGAGCTCTACGACGAACTTGGCTTTCGCACCTATCACATGAGCGAGCATCATGCGACACCGCTCAACCTCGCGTGCTCGCCGAGCGTTTTCCTCGCCGCCATCGCCCAGCGCACCAGGCGGCTGCGCTTCGGTGCGTTGGTCTATGTGCTGCCGACGCATCATCCGCTGCGGCTTGCCGAGGAAATCTGCATGCTCGACCATTTGAGCCGCGGTCGCGTCGAAGTCGGCATCGGTCGTGGTGCCTCGCCGCACGAGCTGCAATATTTCGGGGTCGACCCCGATGCTGCGCAGGCGATGTATGTCGAGGCCTACACCGTCATCATGCAGGCGCTGACGCAGGCCGAGGTGAATTTCTCAGGCAAGCACTATCGCTTCGCAAACGTGCCGGTCGACCTCAAGCCGTACCAGCAGCCGCATCCGCCACTGTGGTACGCCGTGCCGGTGCCGGAGGGGGCAGTCTGGCCGGCGCAGCAAGGCATCAACGTCGTCTGCGGCGGACCTCTGTCACGCGTCCGCGAGATCACCGATCGCTATCGCGCCGAATGGGCTGCGTCGGGGCGTCCCGCCGACCGGTTGCCGCTGCTCGGTCTCAACCGCTTCGTGCTCGCCGCCGACAGCGATCACGAGGCCATGGCGCTCGGCCGCCGGGCCTGGCCGGTGTTCTACCGCAGCTTCATGAAGCTCTGGAAGCTGCACGGCACCCAGCCGCGCAACATCCGCCTGCCCGAGGACTTTGACACGATGGTCGAGAGCGGCGGCGCGATCACGGGATCGCCCGGCACCATCCGCGACAAGATCGCGCGACTGACTGAAGACGGCGGGACCAACTACTTCATCAGTCAGTTCTCATTCGGCGATCTGCGCGAGGACGAGGTGCAGAACTCCGTGCGCATTTTTGCGAAGGAGATGGGGATCGGGGAAGCCCGTCCGTAGCTACGGTGCCGTGGCGCCCGGCCGCCGCGCCAGCGCGAGCGAGAGGCCGAGGCCGGCGATGAACACGCCGGAGCCCTGGGTGAGACGTCGCATCAGTTGCAGCCGACCGACCAGCTGCGTGCGTGTCGCGGAGGCGAGCAGCACGACGATGACATCGGCGAGCGTGTTCAGCGTCACCGAGATCGCCCCTAACAGGATGAATTGCAGCGTGGGACTGCTCGCGGCTGGATCGAGGAACTGCGGGATGAAGGCGAGGAAGAATGCCGCCGTCTTGGGATTGAGGGCTTCGACCAATACGCCGTCACGGAAGGCGTGCCTTCCGCCGGTGGATTCGAACGCCGGCAGCGGTCGGCCGGCGCTGCGAAATGTCTTGATGCCGAGCCAGACCAGGTAGATCGCGCCGGCGAATTTCACGGCGGCGAACAGATTTGCGCTGGCAAGGATGATCGCGGAGATGCCGAGGCCACCGGCGACGACATGAACGAGGCCGCCCAGCGCTGTGCCTGCGGTCGATGCGTAGCCGGCGCCGCGTCCATCGGTCAGCGTCCGTGCCGCGACGTAGAAGATGCCGGGGCCGGGCACGGCCGCGATGACGAGCGCGGCCGCCAGGAACAGCCAGAAGTTTGTATCGCCGATCACGCGACTAGTGCGATCGCGCCAGGCAGAACGCCACGACCTGCTCGAGCGCGCCCTTCATCGGCGAAGGCGGGAACAGCGCCAGCGCGTCGACGGCCATGGCGCCGTAATGCTGGGCGCGGACGAGGGTGTCTTCCAGCGCGCGATGCTTGTTCATCAGTCCGATGGCGTGATCGAGATCGGTATCGCCGATCTCTCCGCGCTCCAGCGCCCGTATCCAGAAGGCGCGCTCGGTGTCGTTGCCGCGGCGGAAGGCGAGCACCACGGGCAGGGTGATCTTGCCTTCGCGGAAATCGTCACCGGTGTTCTTGCCGAGCTTTGCACTCTTGCCACCATAGTCGAGCACGTCATCGACGAGCTGGAAGGCGATGCCGAGATTCATGCCGACCGAGCGGCACGCGGTCTGTTCGGCCTTCGGGCGGTTGGCGATGACGGGGCCGACCTCGCAGGCCGCCGCGAACAGCTCGGCGGTCTTGGCGCGGATCACCGCGAGATATTCGTCCTCGGTGGTGGCGGTGTTCTTGGCGGCGGCGAGCTGCATCACCTCGCCCTCGGCGATGGTGGCGGCCGCAGCCGAGAGGATGTCGAGCGCGCGCAGCGAGCCGACCTCGACCATCATGCGGAAGGCCTGGCCGAGCAGGAAGTCGCCGACCAGCACGCTGGCCTCGTTGCCCCAGAGCATGCGGGCCGAGAGCTTGCCGCGCCGCATCTCGCTTTCGTCGACGACGTCGTCGTGCAGCAGGGGCGCGGTGTGCATGAACTCGACGGATGCCGCCAGCTTGATGTGGCCGTCGCCGGTGTAGCCGGACAAATTGGCCATTGCGAGCGTCAGCATTGGACGCAGACGCTTTCCCCCGGAGGAGATCAGATGGTTGGCGACCTCAGGAATCATGGTCACGTCGGAGCCGGTCCGCGACAGGATGGTCGCGTTGACACGCTCCATGTCGGGGGCGACAAGGGTAACCAGCTCTTCGATCGACGCGCCGGGAGTTTCGAAAGGTACGATTACGGCCACGCCGGTCTCCAATATTCGCCCGGAACGGGCTATTCTCAGCACTGACAATAGAAACTGGCGGCGGATGCGGCAAGGGCCGTGGAACCATTGACTTTTCTAACCGCCCGTCGTCAGGGCACTTGCGTCAGGCAGGAGGCACGTTTGCGTGAACTGGTTCGGACCAACGACATCGTGCTGGTGTCGGCGATCGGCGCGCTGCTCGACGGCGCGAATATCCATCATTTGGTGCTGGACCAGAACATGAGCATCATCGAGGGGTCGCTCGGCATCCTGCCCCGGCGGATCCTGGTCCACGAGGACGACGCCCACGCCGCCCGTGAGCTTTTGACCGAGGCGGGCCTGAGTCACGAATTGCGCGGCGATGAGTGATCCCGCCCGGAACCTTGGGGACGACGAGGTCACCGAGGACACCTTTCTCGGCGGGCAGCTGCGCCTGACGCAGAAGCGCTCAGGCCACCGCGCCGGTCACGACGCGATCCTGCTGGCGGCGGCGACCGCGGCCGCGGCTGGCGACCGCGTCGTCGATCTCGGCGCCGGCGTCGGCACGGCCGGGCTTGCGCTGGCGTGCCGCGTGGGCGGCATCACTCTCACGCTGGTCGAGATCGATCCTGAGCTTGCGGCGCTCGCGCGCGCGAATGCCGCGGCGAATGCGCTCCCCGCCGAGGCGGTCGTGCTCGACGTGACCGCGGATGCGCAAGCCTTCGCCGATGCCGGCCTGCCGCCCGACAGTGTCGACGTGGTGCTGACGAACCCGCCCTTCAACGATCCGGCACGTCACCGCGGCTCTCCGGATGATGCGCGTCACGTCGCCCATGTCGCACGTGAGGAGACGCTGCAGGCCTGGGTCCACGCCGCGCGGCGCATTCTCAAGTCCGGCGGTGCGCTGACACTGATCTGGCGTGCGGACGGGATTGCGGACGTGCTGGCGGCGCTGTCGCGCGGTTTCGGCAGTCTCGCCATCCTGCCGGTTCATGGCGAGGCGGGGCGACCTGCGATCCGCGTGCTGGTGCGCGCGATCAAGGGCGGCAAGGCGCCGACGCGCATCCTGCCGGGCCTGATGCTCAATGCGTCAGGCCAGCCTGAAAATGAAGTGCGGGATGTTTTGACGGGGAGGGCGGTACTGCCGCTGGCCGTATCGTGAAGGCCTATTGCGGAAGCGAGTTCGGGCGCTTTTCCTGCGCAGTCGTGAAGTGGATCGCCGTGAACAGCGCGCCGATCAGCATCACCAGCAGGTAGATCTTCATGTCACTCTCCGCTGCCCTATTGCAGCCACTCAACGGGGACTTGGCAAAGCACGTTCCGGGCACTTCCAATGACACTCGCGTGATAAGAAATGGTTAATGTGAGGTAACGGCATGGCCGAGCAATTGAACGATCGCGGTAACTCTGGCCTGGCCAACAGACTGATGCAGTATCTTCCGGCGCGGTTCCGCCCGGGCACAGCGGTGGTGCCGGTAGTACGGCTGTCCGGCGTGATCGGCGCGGTGACGCCGCTGCGTCCGGGCATGACGCTTGCGGGCGTGGCGCGGATTCTGGAGCGGGCATTTTCGTACCGGAACGCAAAGGCTGTCGCGCTGGTGATCAACTCCCCCGGCGGCTCACCCGTGCAGTCGCGCCAGATCTATCTGCGCATCAAGCAACTTGCGGCGGAGAAGAAGCTGCCGGTGCTGGTGTTCGTCGAGGACGTCGCGGCTTCCGGTGGCTACATGATCGCCTGTGCCGGTGACGAGATCCTGTGCGATCCGTCCTCGATCGTCGGCTCGATCGGTGTGGTCGGCGGCAGCTTTGGTTTCCAGGAGGCGATCAAGAAGCTCGGCATCGAGCGCCGGCTCTATACGGCGGGCGAGCACAAGGCGATGCTCGATCCGTTCCTGCCCGAAGACCCCGACGATGTGGCGCGGCTGAAGAAGATCCAGCGCGAGATCCACGCGATCTTCATCGCGCTGGTGAAGGAGAGCCGGGCCGGGCGTCTCAAGGGCTCCGAGGACACTCTGTTCAGCGGTGAATACTGGGCCGGCGACAGCGCGATTGCGCTCGGGCTTGCCGACGGCATCGGCGATCTCCGCTCAACACTTCGTGCCCGCTATGGCGAGAAGGTTCTCACCCCCGTGATCGCGCAGCCAACCGGGCTGCTGTCGGGTCTCTTGGGCCGCAAATCGCCCGGTGCCGGCCAGCTTTCGCTGCTGGATTCGGCCGCGGGCCTGCCGGATGAGCTGATCTCGGCGGTCGAAACCAGGGCGATTTGGGCGAAATTCGGGTTCTAGGAGCGACCGGCCCGCGCCATTTGGTCCGAAGCAGGCCAATTGCGGCGCAGCCAAGTCTGCGCGAGAATGCACGTGGGGGCTGAGCATTGAACAAGGATCGACCGATGCCGCCGTTCGTTGCATTCGCGGGCGTCCTGGGTGGGCTTGCCGTGGTCCGCTGGGCCTACAAGACCGCTGTCCGGGTCAACCAGGAACTGGAGGAGATGCGCCTGTCGCGCTCCGCCGATTCCGCCCGCATGGGGGATATCCAGACACTGAAGCGCGACCCGATTACCGGCGCTTACCGGCCGGGCTAGCTGCGCTATTCACACGCCGTCATTCCGGGGCGGTCCGCAAGGACCGAACCCGGAATCTCGAGATTCCGGGTTCGCCCTTTGGGCGCCCCGGAATGACAGGCTCGAAACGGCCCCTTTGCCTTGATTCCCACCGCTCCCGTCGATACGGTCCCGCGCGATTCAAACCCCCGCGAAAGCCCGATCTGACGATGGACGCCTCATTGCCCGCCCATATGCGCCCGGAACGCTCGTTCCAGGGATTCATCCTCGCGCTCCAGCGGTTCTGGGCGGAGCAGGGCTGCGTGATCCTGCAGCCCTACGACATGGAGATGGGCGCGGGTACCTTCCATCCGGCGACCACGCTGCGGGCGCTGGGGCCGAAGCCGTGGAACGCGGCGTACGTGCAGCCGTCGCGCCGGCCCAAGGACGGCCGCTACGGCGAGAATCCGAACCGGATGCAGCACTACTACCAGTTCCAGGTGATCATGAAGCCGTCGCCGCAAAACCTTCAGGAGCTGTACCTGAAGTCGCTGGCGGCGATCGGCATCGATTCCGCCGTGCACGACATCCGCTTCGTCGAGGACGATTGGGAGAGCCCGACGCTGGGCGCCTGGGGCCTCGGCTGGGAGTGCTGGTGCGACGGCATGGAGGTGAGCCAGTTCACCTACTTCCAGCAGGTCGCGGGCTTCGAATGCGCGCCGGTCGCGGGCGAGCTCACCTACGGTCTCGAGCGCCTTGCGATGTATGTGCAGGGCGTCGACCGCGTCTACGACCTCAACTTCAACGGCCGTGACGGCGCCGAGAAGGTGACCTATGGCGACGTCTTCCTGCAGGCCGAGCAGGAATATTCGCGGCACAATTTTGAGTATGCCGACACCGCGATGCTGTTCGAGCAGTTCAAGATGGCGGAAGCCGCCTGCAAGAAATATCTCGACGCGGGTTGGAAGGATGGCAAGCGCGAGGCGCACCTGATGGCGCTGCCGGCCTATGACCAGTGCATCAAGGCGAGCCACGTATTCAACCTTCTGGATGCGCGCGGCGTGATCTCGGTGACGGAGCGGCAGAGCTACATTCTTCGCGTGCGCGAGCTGGCAAAAGCCTGCGGCGAGGCCTGGATCCATACTGAAGCGGGCGGAGCGGCCTGATGCCCGATCTTTTGCTTGAACTTTTCTCGGAAGAAATTCCCGCGCGCATGCAGGCCAAGGCGGCCGACGATCTGCGCCGCATGGTCACCGACAAGCTCGTCGCCGAAGGCCTCGTCTATGAAGGCGCCAAGGCGTTCGCGACGCCGCGTCGTCTCGCGCTGACCGTGCACGGCATCCCCGCGCGCCAGCCCGATCTCAAGACCGAGCGCCGCGGCCCGAAGATGGGCGCGCCCGACGCGGCCGTGCAGGGCTTTCTGAAGGCGACGGGTCTGAACTCGCTCGACGAAGCCAAGATCCAGCGCGATCCGAAGGGCGACTTCTATATCGCGCTGATCGAAAAGCCCGGCCGCGACGCAATCGAGGTGCTCGCCGAAATTCTGCCCGTGATCATCCGCACCTTCCCCTGGCCGAAATCTATGCGCTGGGGCGCACGCTCGGGCAAGCCGGGCTCGCTGAGCTGGGTGCGTCCGCTGCACACGATCATCGCGACATTCGGGCCCGAGACAGAAGAGCCTGACGTCGTGAAGTTCTCGGTCGAGGGAATCGAAACGGGCCAGACCACCTACGGCCACCGCTTCCTCGCGCCCGCCGCGATCCAGGTCCGCCGCTTCGAGGACTACGAAGCCAAGCTGCTGAACGCGAAGGTCGTGCTTGACCCCGAGCGACGCAAGGATTCGATCCTCGCCGACGCCAAGCAGTTGGCGTTCGCGCAGGGTTTTGAGCTGGTCGAGGACCAGAACCTGCTGGACGAAGTCGCCGGCCTCGTCGAATGGCCGGTCGTGCTGATGGGCTCGTTCGAGCAGGAGTTCCTGAAGACTCCCGACGAAGTCATCCGCGCCACTATCCGCAATAACCAGAAGTGTTTTGTGGTCCGCGATCCCAAAACCGGAAAACTCGCCAACAAGTTCATCCTGGTCGCAAACATCGAGGCCACCGATGGCGGCAAGACCATCATCGCCGGCAACGAGCGCGTCATCCGCGCGCGCCTGAGTGATGCGAAGTTCTTCTACGAGACTGACCTCAAGACCAAGCTCGAGGACCGGCTCAAGAAATTCGATCAGATCGTGTTTCACGAGAAGCTCGGCACGCAGGCCGCACGCGTTGCTCGCATCGAGAAGCTTGCCGCCGAGATCGCGCCGCTGGTCGGCGCCGACGTTGCGAAGGCAAAGCGCGCCGCACATCTGGCGAAGGCGGATCTGCTGAGCGAAGTCGTCGGCGAATTCCCAGAAGTGCAGGGGTTGATGGGCAAGTATTATGCGCTTGCCCAGAACGAGGATGCCTCCGTCGCCGCGGCCTGCGAAGAACACTACAAGCCGCAAGGCCCGACTGATCGCGTGCCGACCGATCCCGTCAGCGTCGCGGTGGCGCTCGCGGATAAGCTCGACACGCTGGTCGGATTCTGGGCGATCGACGAGAAGCCGACGGGGTCGAAGGACCCCTATGCGCTGCGTCGCGCGGCGCTGGGTGTGATCAGGCTGATCGTGGAGAACAATTTGCGTTTATCGCTCACCAAGGTGGCAGCATCCGCACTCTCCGGGTTGTCGGTGAAAGCCGCCGACGCACAAAAGCTTCCGAGCGACTTGCTCGCCTTCTTCGCTGACCGCCTGAAAGTCCAGCTCCGTGAGCAGGGCGCGCGGCACGATCTCGTTGACGCCGTGTTCGCGCTTGGCGGCCAGGATGACCTCCTGATGATCGTCCGCCGCGTCGAAGCGCTCGGCAAGTTCCTTGAGTCAGACGACGGCAAGAACCTGCTGGCAGGCACCAAGCGCGCCAGCAACATTCTCTCCATTGAGGAGAAGAAGGACAAGCGCACGTTCGACGGCGCGCCTGATGCTGCGCTCTACAGCCTTGCTGAAGAGAAGGCGTTGGCGAAGGCGATCGGCGAGGTGACGGCGGAGGCAAGCGCTGCGGTCGCCAAGGAAGACTTCGCCGCCGCCATGACCGTGATGGCCAAGCTGCGTCCGCCGGTGGATGCGTTCTTCGACAAGGTCCGCGTCAACGACGACGATGCGAAGGTGCGCGAGAACCGGCTGAAGCTTCTCAACGAGATCCGCAGCGCGACGCGGGCGGTCGCGGATTTCTCGAAGATCCAGGATTGATCTCGTGCCCCGGACGCAGCGCAGCGCTTCCCTCGCGATGCGAAGCATCGTCGAGTGCGGTGCGCTGCAGAGCCGGGGCCCATGC
>JAEWBW010000472.1 GCA_023390955.1 Pseudomonadota bacterium | reverse complement strand
CGCGATGCCGCAGAACGGGGCGCGCCGTGGGGCCGATGCGCTACCGCCGGCGAGCACTTCCTTGGCCTGTGCGATCTGGCTCGCGGTCGCCTTGCGCAGGAGGTCGCGAAACATCTGCCAGTCCGGCGTGGGATCAGCGGTTGGCAGCAGATCTTCGAGATGCGCGCCCATCGCGTTGGAGACGCGACGCAGCAGCACGATGGAGACGTTGCCCTTGCCGCTTTCGAGCTGCGCGATGTAGCGCTCGGAAATTCCCGATACCTTGGCGAGCACTTTTCGCGACATGCCGCGCAACGCGCGCATGGTGCGCACGCGCTGGCCGAGCTGTTCCAGGAAATGGGATTCGGCGTCGGGACTGTCGGTCATATGCCTGCTTGCAAGGAGGTCCGGCGGCGCAGTTCATGGAAACATAATGCCTGCTGGCATTGACAGCAAGCGCGCTCGGTGTCTTTCTATGAATTATAATTCTAAAAGTCGGGGAGAAGTCCGTGAGCGAGGCATCCTACAACGCGGTGACCTGGCTGCTCGATCGCAACGTCGCGGAGGGCAGGGGCAACAAGCTCGTCTTCGACGACACCGTCTCCCGTCTCACCTATGGCGAGCTGCAGCAGCAGACCCGCCGCGCCGCCAACATGCTCCGCCGTCTCGGCGTCCGCCGCGAAGAGCGCGTGGCGATGATCATGCTTGATACGGTCGACTTCCCGGTCGTGTTCCTGGGCGCGATCCGCGCGGGCATCGTGCCGGTGCCGCTCAACACGCTGCTGACCGCGGAGCAATACGCCTACATCCTCGCCGACTGCCGTGCGCGCGTGCTGTTCGTGTCGGAGGCGCTCTATCCCGTCATCAAGGACGTCGTCGGCCGCATGCCCGATCTCGAGCATGTCGTCGTGTCCGGCGCCAAGCAGAACGGTCATAAGCAGCTCAAGGAGGAGATCTCCGGCGAGAGCGACCAGTTCACCACGGCAGCGACGCATCCCGACGAGCCGGCTTTCTGGCTCTATTCGTCAGGTTCGACCGGCATGCCCAAGGGCGTGCGCCACATCCATTCGAATTTGCAGGCGACTGCCGACACCTACGCCAAGCAAGTCCTCGGCATCCGCGAGAACGATGTGTGTCTCTCGGCAGCAAAGCTGTTCTTCGCCTATGGCCTCGGCAATGCGCTGACCTTTCCGATGTCGGTCGGGGCGACGGTGGTTTTGAACAGTGAGCGTCCGACGCCGGCGCGCATGTTCGACCTGATGAACCGCTACAACCCCTCGATCTTCTTCGGCGTGCCGACGCTGTTCGCCGCGATGCTGAATGACGAGAGCATGAAGGCCGAGCGCGGCGGCAAGAGCTTGCGCATCTGCACCTCGGCCGGTGAGGCGCTGCCGGAATCCGTCGGCAACAGCTGGAAGTCACGCTTTGGCGTCGACATCCTCGACGGCGTCGGCTCGACCGAGCTGCTGCATATCTTCCTCTCGAATGCGCCCGGCGACATCAAGTATGGCTCGTCCGGCAAGCCGGTGCCGGGCTATGCGGTGCGGCTGGTCAACGAGGCCGGTCAGGACGTGCCGGACGGCGAGGTCGGCGAGCTCCTGGTCGATGCGCCCTCGGCTGGCGAGGGCTACTGGAATCAGCGCCACAAGAGCCGCCGCACGTTCGAGGGACCGTGGACCCGCACCGGCGACAAATACATCCGTGACACTGATGGCCGTTACACCTTCTGCGGTCGCAGCGACGACATGTTCAAGGTCTCCGGCATCTGGGTCTCGCCCTTCGAGGTCGAGAGCGCGCTGATCACGCATCCTTCGGTGCTGGAAGCCGCCGTCGTGCCCGAGGCCGATCCGGAAGGCCTGCTGAAACCGAAGGCGTTCGTGGTGCTGCGCCCCGACGCGAAGACGAGCGACCTGCAGGAGATGCTGAAGGAGCACGTCAAGCAGAAGATCGGTCCCTGGAAATATCCGCGCTGGATCGACGTGGTGGACTCGCTGCCGAAGACCGCGACCGGAAAGATCCAGCGCTTCAAGCTGCGCGAGGGCGCGAACTGAAGCGTGGCTTAACCGACGCGCTTGCGGCGAACTCCGTTGCGCTCCCTCCCCCCTTGCGGGGGAGGGCAGGGGAGAGGGGTAGCCCAGCAAAAGGTCTCGCGATCGTCACACGCCACGTGTTGCCTGAGATCAAATCGAGAGGACGTGCCGTGTGGCACCCCTCTCCCTAGCCCTCCCCCGCAAGGGGGGAGGGAACGACCGAGCAAGTGGCCGCGTCTCGTACGTCGAATGGAAGAATGCACATGACCCTCACCCCCACCGGCTTCCTCAGCATCGGCACGGCCCGCCTCGAATACAAATGGCTGGCGCCGTCGTCGGCCGATGCGCCGACCATCGTCATGCTGCATGAAGGCCTCGGCTCGGTCGGCCTCTGGGGCGACTTTCCGGAAAAGCTGCAGCAGGCCACCGGCGCCGGCATCTTCCTCTATTCCCGCGCCGGCTACGGCCAGTCGAGCCCGGTGACCCTGCCGCGGCCGCTCGACTACATGCATCGCGAGGCGCTGGACATGCTGCCGAAGCTGCTCGAGGCGATCGGTTTCAAGCGCGGGCTGTTGCTCGGCCATTCCGATGGCGCCTCGATCGCGGCGATCTATGCCGGCGCACATCAGGATCACCGGCTGCAGGGCCTGGTGCTGATCGCGCCGCACTTCATCGTCGAGGATATCTCGGTGAAGTCGATCGCCGAGATCAAGACAACCTATGAGACGACTGATCTGAAAGCCAAGCTGGCGCGCTGGCACAAGGACGTCGACAACGCCTTCTACGGCTGGAACGGCGCCTGGCTCGACAGGAAATTCCGCCAATGGGATATTTCCGAGTACCTCGCCTATGTCCGGGTCCCTATCGCCCTCCTGCAAGGGGTGGACGATCAATATGGGACAATGCGGCAGGTCGAAATTGCGCAAGAAGAGTGTTACTGTCCGGTAGATTTGAAAGTCATTTCAGCCGCGGGGCATTCCCCGCATCGTGAAGCGCCGGGGGCGACGCTTGACGCGATTGTTCAATTTGCTGCGGCCGCCCTGCGCGACGACAAGGGTCTCGACGAGCGCGCCGCATGATATTTCGGGGGCGTTATTTTCATGAACGTGCGATCGCCGGACGCGAATTTGCCGTGGCCGCAATGGGCTTATGAGCCGGGCGAGGCCAACGCGGCGGATGCCGATTACGAGACGCTCGCGATGGCCAAGGCGCTGGTGCCATCGGCATTTCGCGGCTACGTGCCGGCGCGGCATCCGGCGCTGCGCTATGGCCTCGCGCTGAACGACCGCGGCTATTTCTGGGAATCGCAGGAGGTGCTGGAGGTGGTGTTCGCCGCCGCACCTCAGAGCGGCCGCGAGCGCATCCTGCTGCGCGCCTGCATCCACATCACGCACGCGAATCTGCGGCTGCGCATGGGGCGGCCACATTCAGCCGTGCGCCTGTTCGGCGACGCGCTCAACGAGCTGCGGACGCTCAGGACCCGCAAAGTGCCGGCGGCCGGCGATGGCTTTGCCGACGGTTTTCCAGCGGCACCTCTGACCGCGCTGCTGCAGGCCAGGATCGCCCGGCCAACCCTGTCCAAGGCTGACTGGATCGCCCTCGGGACCGTGACCTCGACCCAAAGCCCTGCATGAAACAAAATGCATGCGAGTGCAGTTGAGGTGTAGACGCGCTCCAAAAGATGCATTATTGTGCATATAACGGTTTAGGCCGAAGCTCATAATCCAGCACAAGGGTGGCACATGGCCGGGGAAGATCGGCGCCTCGCAGGCGGTGCAAAATTCATAGATTTCCAGACCACGCCGTCCCGCTACAAGCACTGGAAGCTGGCGGTCGAGGGCGACGTCGCGACGCTGACCATGGACGTCGATGAGAATGGCGGCCTGTTCGAAGGCTATCAGCTCAAGCTCAATTCCTACGATCTCGGCGTCGACATCGAGCTCGCGGACGTGGTCCAGCGGCTGCGCTTCGAGCATCCCGAGGTGAAGGTCGTGGTGATGCGCTCGGCCAAGAACCGCGTGTTCTGTGCCGGCGCCAACATCCGCATGCTCGCGGGCTCCACCCACGCCCACAAGGTCAATTTCTGCAAGTTCACCAACGAGACCCGCAACGGCATGGAGGATTCGTCCGAGAATTCCGGCCAGCGCTACATCACCGTGGTGAACGGCTCCGCCGCCGGCGGAGGCTATGAACTGGCGCTTGCGACCGACCACATCATCCTCGCCGATGACGGCGCGTCTGCCGTCGCGCTGCCTGAGGTGCCGCTGCTCGCGGTGCTGCCGGGCACCGGTGGGCTGACGCGCGTCGTCGACAAGCGAAAAGTGCGCCGCGACCATGCCGACTTCTTCTGCACCATCGAGGAAGGCGTGAAGGGCAAGCGCGCCGTGCAGTGGCGCCTGGTCGACGAGATCGCGCCGAACTCGAAGCTGGAAGCCAAGATCGCCGAGCGTGCCAAGGAATTCGCCGGTAGCTCCAAGCGCAAGGGCAGCGGCAAGGGCGTCGCGCTCACGCCGCTCAAGCGCGTCATCGACGACACCAGCATCCGCTACGGCTTCGTCAGCGTCGAGATCGACCGCAACGCGCGCATCGCCACCATCTCGATCAAGGCGCCGGATACCGCGCCGCCCGCCGATGTCGAGGGCATGCTGGCGCAGGGCGCCGCGTTCTGGCCGCTCCAGGCCGCACGCGAGCTCGACGACGCGATCCTGCATCTGCGCATCAACGAGCTCGAGATCGCCATGCTCGTGTTCAAGAGCCATGGCGACCGCGCCAATGTGCTGGCGTCCGACGCATTCCTCGAAGCCAACAAGGCGCACTGGTTGGTCAACGAGATCCGCCATTACTGGAAGCGTGTGCTCAAGCGCATCGACGTCACCTCGCGGACGCTGGTGACGCTGGTCGAACCCGGCTCCTGTTTCGCCGGCACGCTCGCCGAGCTCGTGTTCGCCGCCGACCGCTCCTACATGCTGATCGGCACGCGCCAAGGCGACAACCGTCCGCCGCCGGCGATCGAGCTGTCGGCCATGAACTTTGGCCCCTATCCGATGAGCCATGGTCTGACCCGGCTGCAGTCGCGCTTCCAGGCCGATCCCTCCGATGTGGAGCGCGCGGAAGCAACGGTCGGCACCAGCCTGGACGCCGAGGAGGCGGAAGAGCTCGGCCTCGTCACCTTCGCGCTCGACGACATCGACTGGGACGACGAGGTCCGCGTGTTCCTCGAAGAGCGCGCCAGTTTCTCGCCCGACAGCCTTACCGGCATGGAAGCGAGCCTGCGCTTCGTCGGCCCCGAGACCATGGAATCAAAAATCTTCTCGCGCCTGACCGCGTGGCAGAACTGGATCTTCCAGCGCCCCAACGCCGTCGGCGAGGAAGGTGCGCTGCGCCGCTACGGCAGCGGCCAGAAGCCCAAATTCGATATGACTCGGGTGTAGCCACAGTCACTGCGTCATGGCCGGGCTTGTCCCGGCCATCCACGTACTTCGCTCGAGGAAGCAAGAACGTGGATGCCCGGCACAAGGCCGGGCATGACGGAAAGAGATCGCAAGGAGCACGGCCATGAACATGAACATCATGAACGTCGACTACTCGACCAAGATTCCCAACAATGTGAATCTCGCCGAAGACCGCCAGGTGCTGAAGGCACTGGAAGGCTGGCATCCCGGCTACATGGACTGGTGGAGCGACATGGGGCCGGAAGGCTTCCAGGAGTCGCTGGTCTATTTGCGCACCGCCTATTCGGTCGATCCGCGCGGCTGGGCCAAGTTCGACTATGTCCGCATGCCCGACTATCGCTGGGGCATTTTGCTTGCGCCGCAGGAAGAAAACCGCGTGGTGCCGTTCGGTGAGCATTATGGCGAGCCGGCCTGGCAGGAAGTCCCGGGCGAATACCGTGCCATGCTGCGCCGCCTGATCGTGATCCAGGGCGACACCGAACCCGCCTCGGTCGAACAGCAGCGCCATCTCGGCAAGACCGCGCCCTCGCTCTACGACATGCGCAACCTGTTCCAGGTCAATGTCGAGGAAGGCCGCCACCTCTGGGCGATGGTGTACCTGCTGCAGAAATACTTTGGCCGCGACGGTCGCGAGGAAGCCGATGATTTGCTCCGCCGCCGCTCGGGCGATGCCGATGCGCCGCGCATGCTGGGTGCCTTCAACGAGGCGACCCCGGACTGGCTGTCCTTCTTCATGTTCACCTACTTCACCGACCGTGACGGCAAGATGCAGCTGCACAGCCTCGCGCAGTCGGGCTTCGATCCGCTGTCGCGCACCTGCCGCTTCATGCTGACGGAAGAAGCGCACCACATGTTCGTCGGCGAAACCGGCATCACCCGCGTCGTGCAGCGCACCTGCGATGCCATGCGCGAAGCCGGGATCACCGATCCCTCGGACATTGCAAAGGTGCGCGCGCTCGGCGTGATCGACCTGCCGACGATCCAGAAGAAGCTGAACCTGCACTACACGCTGTCGCTCGACCTGTTCGGCTCCGAAGTCTCGACCAACGCGGCCAATGCCTTCAACACCGGCATCAAGGGCCGCTATCACGAGACCCAGATCGACGACGATCACCAGCTCAAGAACGCCACCTATCCGGTGCTCAAGTTCATCGACGGCGAGATCAAGCTGGTCGACGAGCCGGCGCTGACCGCGCTCAACATGCGGCTGCGCGACGACTACAGCCAGGACTGCGTCAAGGGCATGCTGCGCTGGAACAAGGTGATCTCGACGGCCGGCTACGACTTCCAGCTCACGCTGCCGAACGTCGCCTTCCACCGCAATATCGGCGAGTTCAAGAACATCAAGGCGACCCCGGATGGCCTGTTGATCGACGAGGCGACCTGGGCGAAGCGCCGCGACGACTGGCTGCCCTCGTCCGCCGACGGCGACTTCATCAGCTCGCTGATGCAGCCCGTCACCGAGACCGGCCAGTTCGCCTCCTGGATCTCGCCACCGAAGGTCGGCATCGACAACAAGCCCGGCGATTTCGAGTATGTGAAGATCGAGTCGTAACGGCTACTCGCGAGACGCGACGCCCGCGCCATACGAAGACTGTCATCACCCGCCTTGTGCGCAATTGCGCACTGGGGCGGGTGATCCAGTATTCCAGAGGCAGTTGTGGTTTTATCGAGAAGCCGCGGCGTACTGGATGCCCCGGTCAAGCCGGGGCATGACAGCGGAGTTTGAGGCGCGAGCCTGCGCCCTCAATCCGTATCCCACCCGCTCCCCTTGATCCCCGCATTCGCATAGACGATGCCGCCGTCCACGGCGATGGTCGCGCCCACGACGTAATCGCCCGCGCGCGAGGCGAGGTAGATCGCGGCGCCCGCCATGTCCTCGTCGGTGCCGATCCGGCCGGCGGGCACGCGCGTTGCGACCTCGTCGGCATGGTCGCGCGCGGCGCGGTTCATGTCGGATTTGAACGGGCCGGGTGCGATCGCCGTGACCACGATGTGATCGGGGATCAGCTTCACCGCCATGCGCCGTGTCAGGTGGATCAATCCAGCCTTGCTCGCCGCATAGGAATACGTCTCGCCCGGATTGACGAAGATACCGTCGATCGAGGCGATGTTGATCACCTTGGCCGGCCGCTCCGCGCTGGCGGCAGCGCGCAGGTTCGGCGCCAGCGCCTTGGTCAGGAAGAACGGCGACTTGACGTTGAGGTTCATCACCTTGTCCCAGCCGCTCTCAGGAAACTCCTCAAACTCGGCGCCCCACGCCGCGCCCGCATTGTTGACGAGGATGTCGAGTTTTGGCTCGCGCTTCCTGATCTCGCTTGCGAGCAGCTCGACGCCTGTGAGCGTCGACATGTCGATCGGCAGCGCGATGCACTCGCCGTCATATTGCGCCGACAGCTCCTTGGCGGTCGCTTCGCACGGCCCCACCTTGCGCGCGGTGATGTAGACCTTCGCCGCGCCCTGCGCGAGGAAGCCTGCCGCGATCATCTTGCCGATGCCGCGCGAACCGCCGGTCACCAGTGCGATGCGGCCCTTGAGCGAGAACAGATCGTTGAACATGACGCCTCCCTGAATTTGCGTTCGTTGTGAGCGCGAGGGGGAGGGGAGTCAAGAAAGCGAAGCGAGAGGTGGTGCAACGGCGGGGCTCAAGCCGCCGCGATCCGCCGAAAGCCGTTCCACATCGCGGTCGCGGCGCCCGAGGTCAGCACCGGCAGGATGCGGGCGTCCTGGTAATTGCCGTTGAGCGAGACGCGGGGCAGGGCGGTGAGATGGCTCGCATTCTCAGCAAACAGCATCCCCGGCCGCGTCGTCACGGCGGTCTTGAAACCGGCGCTGGCTGCGAGCGCGAATTCGCGGTTGTCGGCGGCGCAGCGGTCGCCATAGGGATAGGCGAAATGCAGCACGGGGCGCCCGAGTGCCTGCTCGATCCGCGCACGGCTCTCCGCCATTTCCAGCGTGGCGGTCGCCTCGCTCTGCTTGGCGAGATTGCAATGGGACAGCGTGTGGGCGCCGATCGTGAGCAGCGGCTCGTCGCGGAGTGCCTTCAGCTCGTCCCAGGACATGCACTGCGCACGGCACAGCGCGGCGAGGTCGACGTCATATCGGGTGCAGAGCGCAGTGATCTCGCGCTGCAGATCATGCTCGCCGGGCAGTGCCCGCAGCCAGTCATGCAGGCGGTCGAACGTCGCCTGCTTGGCCTGCGACGTCGTGGCGTCGAGGCGCAGCGCGGACTGGCCGATCGTCACATCGACATGGTCGGTCCTGGCGATGACCTCTTCGAGCGCGATCCACCACAGCCGTCCCTCGCCGTCGGCGAAATCGCTCGCGACATAGATGGTGGCCGGCGCATCGAATTCGCGCAGCACCGGGAGTGCAAAATCCCGGTTGTCGCGATAGCCGTCGTCAAAGGTGAAGGCAGCGAAGCGGCGGCCAAAGCGGCCGTCGTGCCGGCCCTGGGCCAGCCGCTCCTGCACCTCGTCCATCGAGATGATGTCGATGTCGTGCGAGCGCAGATGCTGCAGCGTTGCGCGCAGGAAGTCGGGCGTGACTTCGAGATGGTGGTTAGGCTGGAACTCGTCGTCGCGGGCAGGCCGCACCTGGTGCAGCATGAAGATGGCGCCAACGCCGGCGAGAAGCGGCCGCAGCAAATGGTGTGCGCCACTGAAATACAGGGCTTCCAGACCGAAGCGGATGGCGTTGTTACGAAGTTGTTTCATTACCGGCTTCGAGGACCCAGGCATTCCGTCCTCAACCTAGTGGGGAACCGCTGAAGAAACTGTTAGTCCAAGGGTATTCGAAGGTATTCCAAGGCTCTGGGCCGGGACGGGGAGGCTGCCTCATTTCCGGTTTGACAGTCTGCCAAGGGTTTGTTTTGTCTCCGGTTCCAGAGTTCGGGTCGTCGAATGCAGCAACTTTTCAGGTGGGCCAGCAAATGGTGGCCAGGGCTCATCCCCTTGGCCGTCATGTGGGGATTTGCGGCCTGGAATAACACCGTGCCTGTCGAGGCCGACCTGACGGCCCGCTCGGCCGCTGCGTTGAAAAATACAGTTCTCGACAAGACCCGGATCACGGCCGCCGGCCGCGACGTCAGTCTTGCCGCGGAGGCCTTCTCCGAGGCGGGCCGCCGCGATGCGGTCACCGACGTCGAAAACGTGGCCGGTGTACGCCTGGTGGACGACCAGACGCGCCTCGTTCAGGAGGCAAAGCCCTTTGTCTGGAATGCCGAACGCGACGTGGTGCGGGTGACGCTGTCGGGCAGCGCGCCGCTGCCGGGCGTGAAAGGCCGGCTCGCGGAGGCCGCCCGCAAGGATCTTGGGGGTGTCGAGGTCGCCGACCAGATGGGTCTGGCGCGCGGCGCCCCGCCGAAGTTCGAGGAGGCGGCTGCGTTGCTGCTCAATCAGGTCGGCAAGCTCAAGGACGGCAAGATCACGATCTCCGACACCAAGGTCAGCCTCGCAGGCATGGCGCGCGACCTCGGCGGTCGCGAGGCCATTGCCACCGCCCTGAAGAATCTTCCGGAAGGTTTTTCGGTCGCCGCCAATGACGTCAAGGCGCCGCCTTACATCTTCCAGGCCAACAAGGATCCGGTCGCAGCAACCGTGACGCTGACCGGCTACGTCCCCGACGAGGCCGTGCACAAGATCATCGCAACCGCAGCCTCGCGCAAATTCTTCCGCGAGAAGATCGTCGATAATCTCAAGACCAGCGTCGGCGCGCCCGGCTCTTTCAGCGGCTCGGTGGTCGCGGCCCTGGGCGCACTGTCGCGGTTGTCGACCGGGACGTTGGTGGTGACGGACCGCGAGGTGAAGCTGTCAGGCGATGTGCTCTACGAGGGCGCGGCCGCCGACATCCGCGCCGGGCTCGGCAAGGACTTTCCGAAGGCCTGGCAGTACAAGCCCGAGGTCACGGTCAAACCAGCCGCGGGCCCGGTTGACGGAACGGTGTGCCAGCAACTCTTTACCGAACTGCTGAGCAAGGGAAAAATCCGCTTCGAGGCGAAGCGCGCCACCCTTGACCCCGACTCCACGTCCATTCTCGATCATCTCATCGAGACCGCGCTGCGCTGCCCGAACGCTAAAGTCGAGGTCGCCGGACACACCGATGCAGACGGAGAAGACTCCTTCAACCAGGCTCTGTCGGAGAAGCGGGCGCAGGCCGTGATCGACTATCTCGTCAAGGCGGGGCTCGCGGCCGATCGCTTCACCGCGATCGGCTACGGCGCCACGCAGCCGGTCGCCGGCAACGACACCGACAACGGCAAGGCGCAGAACCGCCGCATCGAATTTCTGGTGAGGTGACGATGGCCTATCTCGTCTCGTTCCATTGGGGTTGGCTGGCCGGATCGCTGCTGCTCGGCTTCTTGATGGGCTGGATCTCCGTGGTCCAGCGCGGTACCGGCACCTCGAAGATCGTGGCGCGCTGTCTGGCGGTGCTGGTCGCGGCCCTCGTCGGTGCGTCGCTGGCCCGCATCGTGCCCGGTCGTTTCGGCTACTGGCTCGACCTCGGCCTGATGATCTTCGGCTGCTATCTCGTCGGCTGCACCATTGGCGCTTACCTGCGCTATTGGGTCGTCTCGCGCAGCGCGCCGGTGGCTTGAGGCCTGACGTCCTAACACTCTGACTTATTGCTGGGTTTTTGGGCTCGGCGCGCAGCGCTTGACAATAATACGTACGTACGTATTATTTCGCTCATGCCAAAGCCATCGCTTAAAGACAACATCCTCGATGCCGGCCTCACGGCCATGTTCCGCACCGGCTATCACGGCACCAGCGTGCGTGATGTCACCTCGGCTGCAGGCGCGCCGCAGGGTTCTTTCACCAACCATTTCCGCTCCAAGGAGGCCTTCGCCTCGGAGGTGCTGGGCCGCTATTTCGACCACACGCGCGGCCTGGTCGCCGAGGCGCTGGAGGACAGCTCGCTGACGCCGCGGGCGCGGCTGCGACGCTATCTCGACATCATCACCGACAAGCTCGAGGCCGACGGTTTTGGGCGCGGTTGCCTGATCGGCGACCTCAGCCTCGAGGCGTCCGGCAGCAGCGAGATGCTGCGCGCTCAGCTTGCCAACATCTTCGCCGAATGGCGCGCGCCGTTCGCAGCGTGCATCGCGGACGCGCAGAATCTCGGAGAGATCGCCGGTGATTTCGAGCCGGATGAGCTGGCCGATTTCCTGCTGGCCTCGTGGCAGGGCGCGATCCTGCGCATGAAGGTCGACCGCAATCCCAAAGCGCTCGAACGTTTCAAGACCATCGCATTTCAAACCGTATTCAGGGAGCCGTCATGAGCAAGCCGACCGAGATCCGCAACGCTGCCGTCCTGGGATCGACCATGGCCTATCGCGAGATGGGCAATGACGATGCGCCCGTAGCACTCTTCCTGCACGGCAATCCGACTTCCTCGCATATCTGGCGCAACATCCTGCCGCTGGTCGCGCCGGTCGCGCACTGCATCGCGCCCGACCTGATCGGCTTCGGCCAGTCGGGCAAGCCCGACATCGCCTACCGCTTCTTCGATCAGGCCCGCTATCTCGACGCCTTCATCGACGAGCTCGGCATCTCATCGGCCTATCTGGTCGCGCAGGACTGGGGCACGGCGCTCGCCTTTCATCTCGCCGCGCGCCGGCCGGATGTCGTGCGCGGCCTTGCCTTCATGGAGTTCATCCGCCCGATGCCGACCTGGCAGGACTTTCACCAGTCGGACGCAGCGCGCGAAACCTTTCGCAAGTTCAGGACGCAAGGCGCCGGCGAAGCCATGATCCTGGAAGGCAATGCGTTCATCGAGCGCGTGCTGCCCGGCTCGATCCTGCGCAAGCTGAGCGAGGAGGAGATGGCGCCCTATCGCGCGCCGTTCACGACGCCGGAAAGCCGCCGTCCAATTCTCGCGCTACCCCGCGATCTCCCGATCGAAGGCGAGCCGGCCGACGTTCACGCGGCGCTCGAAGAAGCGCACCGCGCGCTCGCGGCCGCGTCCTATCCGAAGTTGCTGTTTTCGGGCGAGCCCGGCGCGCTCGTCTCGCCGCAATTCGCCGAAAGCTTCGCGGCCTCGCTGAAACATTGCGCGCTAGTGAAGCTTGGGCCGGGCCTTCATTATCTGCAGGAAGATCACGCCGACGCCATCGGCCGGTCCGTTGCGGGCTGGATCGCGGGCATCGAAGCGATGCGACCGCAGCTTGCGGCATAAGGGAAGTTGCCGATGCCGATTGCCTGGAGTGACGATCTCACCGCGATCGACTGGAATGAATTGTCCGAGCTCTACCGGATCGCGCCGCTCGGCAACAAGCTGCCGGCTGATCTCGCACTGGTGTTCGGCAACAGCATGTTTCGCGCCTTTGCCTTCGAGTCCGGCCGTCTGGTCGGCGTCGGCCGCGTGCTGGCCGACGGCCGCGACTGCGCCTATCTCTGCGAT
>JAEWBW010000471.1 GCA_023390955.1 Pseudomonadota bacterium | reverse complement strand
CGGCTGGAACGGACCGGGCGACATCCGGATCGTGTCGCCCTGCGCGCTCGAACCGGCGATCGCGCCGATGAATTCCATAAATTGCGTGGCGCGGACGATCGTGTAGGGAATGCCGGACGCCTCGATCAGCTTCTCCTGGGCGACCTTTGCGCGGAAATAACCGTTCTCGGGCGTGCGGTCGGTGCCGACGATGGAGAGCGCGACATGGTGCCGGACGCCGGTTGCGGCCTCCGCGGCGTGAATGTTGCGCCCCGCCGTCTGGAAGAACTCCAGCACGGCCTTGTCCTCGAATGACGGCGAATTGGCGAGGTCGACCACCACATGCGCGCCGGTCATCGCTTCCTTCAGCCCCTCGCCGCTGATGATGTTGACGCCGCTCTTGGACGATGCGGCCACGACCTCGTGGCCGGCCTGGCGCAAAATGGCGACAACTTTTGAGCCGATCAGGCCAGTGCCGCCGATGACGACGATCTTCATGGGACCTCCTTGCCGCGTTGATGCGATTTGGGCAAAACGCATCATGACCATTCGCTCGCTCGTCCGCTACCCCGACCCTCGTCTTGCGATCATGGCAAGGCCCGTGACCATTTTCGACGACGCGCTGCGCGAACTGGCGCAGGACCTGCTCGACACCGTGCGCGCGGCGCCCGGGATCGGGATCACGGCGCCGCATATCGGCGTGTTCCAGCGCGTCGTCGTGCTCGAGCTCGACGCCAGGGATGGCGTGCGGACCTACGTCAATCCCGAGATCGAATGGGCCTCGCCCGAGATGATCGAGCACCGCGAAGGCAGCGTCTCCATGCCCGGCGTCAATGACGACGTGCAACGCCACGCCCGCGTGCGGATCAGTTTTCAGGACCTCGACGGCAATATGCAGACCGAGGAGTCCGATGGCTTGCGCGCCGTCTGTCACCAGCACGAGATCGACCAGCTCAACGGCCTATTCTGGATCCAGCGGCTGTCGCGGCTGAAGCGGGACCGGCTGGTGAAGAAGTACGAGAAGCTGTCGCGACTGTAGGCCCTTCCTTCTCCCCCTGCGGGAGAAGGTGGCGCGAAGCGCCGGATGAGGGGTTTTCTCCGCAACCACGGAAGAATGTGTGGAGACAACCCCTCACCCGAGCGCGCCCGCGTCTTCCGCCGGTGCTGCCCTCTCCCGCAAGGGGAGAGGGCACGACAACACGCAGACCACGGATGGGATGCCGGACTACGGCGGCGGGTGGCCCAGCACTTCCATGCGCATCACCTTCACCCCGCCGTCCGCCAGCTCGGCCAGACCGGCGAGCCATGCCTTGACGTAAGGCATGGCGTTGTGGGCTTCGAAGTCTGCCTTGTTGGCGAAGACCTCGTAGAAGATGAAATGCCCGGGCGCCTCGCGGTCCTCCTGCAGGAAGTAGACGAGGTTTTTTGGATCGCTCCGGACCAGGGCGACCAGCGGAAGTGTGACGGCCCGCAGCGCCGCCTCCTTCCCCGGCTTGGCCCGGACCTCGGCGACGATCGAATAGGCGCCGCCGGAGATTTGTCCGTAGCGGATTCCGGTCGATTCCTGCGCCATCGCGGGAGACACCGAAGCGAGCATGCCGCCTGCAGCAAGCAACAGCGATGCAACAACGATCCTGGTTCGCATTCTCTTCACTCCGGCCCTCTGCGCTATTGCCCGCCACCCATCGCGCGCTGGCGCGCCGAGACCGCTTCTGCAAAGCGCTGCTTGACCGGGCCGATCGCCTTGACGAACTCAAGCTGCTCGCCCTCGGGCCCCTTGCAATAGATCAGCTCCCAGCCGTCCGATGGAGCCACCGTCACCTTGTTGGTGTTGGTGCTTTCGGGGGCTGCCTTGCGCTCCTGCTCCGTGGTGACGCGGATGATGCGGTTGGCGCGGACCTGGGTCATGCCGCGGCGCGCGGATTCGGCCTCGAGGTCGGTGATGAACTTGTTGAAGTCGACATCGTCGCGGATGTGGAAGCAGATGTGCATCATGCGCGGGAATGCCGGGCTCATATTCTGCAGCGGCTCGGCGAAGGCGTTGGGACCGCCCATCGGCTGATCCGCGTCGCGATATTGCAAGAGCTCGATCACGACGTTGTCGAACTGGACGAAGCGGACATCGAGCCGCTGCGCGCCACCGCGCAAGTCAGGCACGCCGATGGTGCGCGGGTTGACCGCCAGCTCCTTCGCGCGGATCTCCTGGTCGGCGAGCAACGTGTTCTGCACGGCATCGCCCTGGAAGTCGCCGTGACGGAACACCTCCGTGCCACCCAGCACCTGGGTGTAGAACTCGAAGGCGCGCTCCATGTTCTGGACGGTCAGCCCGAAATGCTGGACGCCCTGCAGCCGCGCGCCGAGCGGCCCGGTGTTGCGGGCGGCTGCGGACACCGGCGCATTGGCCTGCGCGGATGCTGGCGCCGCAAGCACGCTGCCCGCAGCCGCAAGGCCGGTCATCATCGCAGCCCCAGTGACACGAAGCATGTCGCGGCGATCCTGATCCAGCGCGTCGTCCTTTTGATTTTCGTTCACGAGTGGTCTCCCTTCCAAAACAAGCGAGGCAGACCATGATGGAGGCGTGGACGGAGCGCGTTCTGATGCGCGCATGTTCTTTCGAGAAAGAACGACAACACCGCAAATGCAGCGTGGCGATAGGTCGCAAACTGCGCCGATTGATCAATCCTTGAGCATGAAGCGATCTCGCGACGTCGCGCGCTGCTTCACGCCCGCTTCCCGCCCCGCTTGGTGATCGGCGCGTTGCGACGCTCGCGCTTGCCGCGCGCGATCTCGGTGGCGAGCGCGTCGAGCTTCGGTTCCCAGAAGGTCCTGAACTGGCCGATCCAGGTATCCACCGCGCGGAGGCCTGCAACGTCGACCGAATAGATGCGCCGTTGCGCATCCGCCCGGACGCTCGCAAAGCCGCTCTCGCGCAGCACCTTGAGATGCTGCGACACGGCGGCCTGCGTGATGCCGAACTCGGCCCCGATCACCTCGACGACCTCGCCGGATGCCATTTCCTTCGGGCCGAGCAGCTCGAGGATGCGGCGGCGCACGGGATCGGCGAGGACCTCGAAGGCGTGCATCAGCTTCCTGTACCGGGATGGGCGGCATCAGGCGGCATCTCGCCGCGATAGAAGGCGATGGTGCGATCCGAGCGCTGCTTCGCCGAGACCGGGTCGACCCCGCTCGCGACGTGCGCCGCGCGCCAATATTCGCCGCTTGTCGCCATAAACTCCTTGCCCGCAGCCGACACCATCCAAGCCTCGGCGGTCTCATGGTCGACCGAAGCGCCGGTCGCAAGATAGCGCTCAAGTCCCGCGATGGCGAGGTCCCAGCCGATCCCGACCGCGCCCGGACCGAACTGATCCCAGTGATCTTCGATGATCGCAGTGTGCTCCAGCGTCAGGCGCGCCTGGTCTCGCTCCGCGGCCAGCTTGACGTCGATCCATGTCGTCGCGCCGCCGAATTCCCACGTCGCCGCAAAATGGGTCGGCGGCGTGCACGCGGTGATGGTGCCGCCCGCATTGCCCTTGAGCTGGTATTTGCCGCCGAGCTGGAGGTCGCCTTCGACCGGCAGGAACCAGCGCGGAATGCGCTGCGCGCTGGTGACGGCGTCCCAGAGATCGTCGACGCTGGTGTCGTAAAGCCGGCTCAGCGTCACCGCGCTGGCGGGCCTGCCGTCCTTCTCGAAATTGCGCACCGAGCGCATCACGAGCCCCAACACCCTGGCGACGTCGATCTCCATTGCAATCCTCCGCGTTTCCCTGCGAGGAGGAATATCGGTCATCACTAATATAAGTCAACTCTAATATTCATGGTTCCGGCACCGCTATTTCAGCGGCAGGAACAGCTCCGCGACCGCCTCGTGCTCCGGCACCTCCGGGAAGAAGCTCAGCCGCTGGCAATAGATCGGGAAGTCACGAGCTTCCTCACCGCTGGCGGGAAGCCAGTCGCGATAGAGATAGAGCGCTGCCGGCTCCAGATTGTCGGTATAGCCGACGACGCGGAGCACGGCGCAGCGTCCACCGGGAATTTCGCCGGCCTTGATCGCCTGGTCATTGGCATCGATCGGCTGGTCGGTGCCGACACATAGGTCCGTGCTGTAATCGGCCGACGACGCAGGATTGCGCTCGGAACGCCAGACATTGAAAGTCGGGCTTGTCCTGGGGTGCAGACCGCGGGCCTTCCGCCAGGCAATGAACCTCTGAATGGTGGCGCCGAGCGTCGCGGGGCTCCCGCGATGCTCCATGATTGCCACCCGTGTCGTGGGCACCTCGCGGATCGTCACGTCGTCACTGTTGAAAGTCTTCATGAGCTTGCTCCTCGCGATATCGAGAGGCCCGAAGGCCGCAAGCCACGGCTCCCAATCGGGAGATTTTTGGAACGACGACGGCGATTGCCCGAGCCGTTGCCGAAAGGCGCGGGCAAAGGCATCCGGCGCGTCGTAACCGGCATCCATCGCGACGTCCGTGACACTCGCGGCGTCCGTATAGGCGAGCTGATAGGAAGCGCGCTTCAGGCGGGCGAGCTGGACATAGCGATGCACCGACAACCCCAGGGTCGCCGAAAACTGCCGGTGGAAATGAAACTTTGAGAAGGCCGCAATGCCGCTCAGCGTATCCAGGTCCAGATCGTCGTCGAGATGCCGGTCGATATGCGCCAGCACCCGCCGCATTCGGTCAGAATAGTTTTGCAGCGCCGCCTTCATCGTTCCTCCGCCGTGGCGGGTGCAGTTAGCCGGTGATGGCGCTGGTGCGCTCGACCGATCTTGCGGTTTTGGCACCCTGTGGGCGCCCGGCTTGCCCGGGCGACCCAGTACGCCGCGGCTTCTCGGCTCAATCACAGCCGCCTCTGGAATACTGGATCGCCCGGTCCTGATG
>JAEWBW010000421.1 GCA_023390955.1 Pseudomonadota bacterium | reverse complement strand
GTCTTCACCTTCAGCCGCGAGCGCATGTTCGGAGAGACCGAGGCCAAGAGCCGCTCGACCATCCAGGCTTTCGAGAAGATCCCGACGCCGCGTCCGGGCAAGGAACTGCCGCCGGACGTTCCGGCCGTCGCCCGCCGCATCTGGCCCGACCTCGTGCGCGTCGACGCCGTCGACAAGTACACCGTCCGTTTCTACAACGCGACGCCCGACGTCACGATCGAGGGCCGGCTGCAGCGCTACGGTTCCGACATCATGAACCGCCGCGCCTGGGAAGAATCCGCAAGCTATCTCGACTGGGCGCGCAAGCCCGTCACGACCGGACCCTACCGGGTCGTCGAGCTCCGTCCCGACGTGTCGCTGACGCTGGAAGCGCACGACGAATATTGGGGCGGCCGCCCGCCGCTCAAGCGCATCCGCTTTCTCGAAGTGCCGGAAGTGGCAAGCCGCATCAACGGTCTGCTCTCGGGCGAGTATCAGTTCGCCTGCGACATCCCGCCGGACCAGATCGCCGGCATCGAGAAGAACGCAGCGTTTGAAGTGCAGGGCGGCACCATCCTCAATCACCGCCTGACCGTGTTCGACAAGAACCACGCCGTGCTCGCCAATCCGCTGGTGCGCCGCGCCTTCACCCATGCGATCGACCGTCAGGCCATCGTCGACAGCCTGTGGGCCGGCCGCACCCGCGTGCCGAAGGGCCTGCAGTGGGAGTTCTACGGCGACATGTTCAACGCCGACTGGAGCGTGCCAGCCTTCGATCCCAAGCTGGCGCAGGACCTGCTGAAGCAGGCCAACTACAAGGGCGACCCGATCCCGTATCGCCTGCTCAACAACTACTACACCAACCAGGTCGCGACCGCGCAGATCCTGGTCGAGATGTGGAAGTCGGTCGGCCTCAACGTCCAGATCGAGACCAAGGAAAACTGGTCGCAGATCATGGAGCGCGCACCGACCCGTGCGGTGCGCGACTGGTCGAACTCGGCCGCTTTCAGCGATCCGGTGTCGTCGCTGGTCGCCCAGCACGGCCCGAACGGCCAGCAGCAGCAGATCGGCGAGTGGACCAATGTCGAGCTGAACAAGCTCTCCGAGTTCCTGGAGACCTCGACCGACCGCGCGGCGCGCAAGAAGGCGTTCCGCCGGATGCTGGAAATCGCCGAGCGCGAGGATCCCGCCTACACGGTGCTGCACCAGAATGCCACGTTCACTGCCAAGCCGAAGTCGATCAAGTGGAAGGCGGCGCCCGCCTTCGCGATGGACTTCCGCGCCGGCAATTACGAGGCGTAACCGGTGTCGCCACTGGTCAGCATCGAACGGCTCACGGTCGCGTTCAACGGCGTGCCGGTCCTGCACGGCGTCGATCTCGCACTTCGCAAGGGCGAGGCCATCGGCCTCGTCGGCGAGTCCGGCTCCGGCAAGTCGGTGACGTGGCTGGCAGCCCTCGGGCTGCTGCCGCGGAGCGCAAAGGTCTCCGGCTCGGTCCGTCTGGACGGCCGTGAAATCCTCGGCGCGCCGGGCGAGGTGCTCGACCAGGTGAGGGGCGGGCGCGTGGCCATGATCTTCCAGGATCCGGCCAGCGCGCTCAATCCGGTGCTGACCATCCGCAAGCAACTGTCGGAAGCACTGGCGCTGCATCGCGAGTTCTCGGGCGAAGCGATCAAGGCCGAGGCACGGCGGCTGCTCGATCTCGTCGGCATTCCCGACGCGGCGCGGCGGCTGTCGGCCTATCCGCATGAGTTTTCGGGCGGGCAGGTGCAGCGGATCATGATCGCCATGGCGTTGGCCGGGAAGCCCGACCTGCTGGTCGCGGACGAGCCGACCACGGCGCTCGATGCCACCATCCAGGCGCAAATCCTGGAGCTGCTATCGTCGGTCCGCCGCGAGTTCGGCATGGCGATGGTGCTGATCAGCCACGACCTCGGCGTCGTGGCCGAGAATTGCGACCGCGTCGCCGTGATGTATGCCGGCCGCATCGTCGAGCAGGCGCCGGCTGCGCACCTGTTCAGCGATCCCTGGCACCCCTATGCGCAAGGGTTGATCGGCGCGCTGCCGCCGCTCGACGGTCCGCGCCGCCGGCTGACGGCGATCCCCGGCACAGTTCCCGATCCCTCCAACATGCCCAGTGGCTGCGCCTTTGCTCCGCGTTGCGGCTTGGCGCAGCAGCCTTGTCAGGTCGCGGCACCAAGCCTTGCGCCGCTCGGCGAAGATCGCGCCGTCGCGTGCGTGCGCGCCGAAGAAGCGCGCCATGCGCTGCTCGGGATCGCTGCCGAATGAACCCTCCGCTTGTCGAGGTCACTGCGATCTCGCGCACCTACACCATGCGTTCCGGCATGTTCGGCCGCAGCACTGCCGTGCACGCCGTCGACGGTGTCTCGCTCTCCATCCGCAAGGGGGAGACACTTGGTCTCGTCGGTGAATCCGGCTCCGGCAAATCTACGACCGGGCGCATCGTCCTCGGGCTCGAGCCGCCTGACGGCGGCGCGGTCCGCTTCGGCGGCGCTGCAATGGCTGCACCTGGAACGCCGGCATGGCGTGCGCAGCGCGCACAGATGCAGATGATCTTTCAGGATCCCTTGGGCGCACTCGATCGCCGCCTTCCGGTCGCCGAGCAGATCCGCGAGCCACTGGACATTCACGGTCTCGGTACGACTGCCGAACGTGAGGCGAGGGTGCAGGAGCTGCTGCGCGCGGTCGAACTCAACAGCCAACACGGCAAGCGCTATCCCGGCGCGCTCTCGGGCGGACAACGCCAGCGCGTTGTGCTGGCTAGGGCGCTTGCCACCAAGCCAGACTTCCTTGTCTGCGACGAACCCGTCAGCGCGCTTGACGTCTCGATCCAGGCGCAGGTCGTCAACCTGCTGTGTGATCTCCAGTCGCAGCTCGCGCTCACCATGCTGTTCATCAGCCATGATCTGCGCGTCGTCCGGCAGATCAGCAATTTCGTCGCCGTGATGTATCTCGGCCGGATCGTCGAATATGGCAGCGCCGACGATCTTTTCGTTCGCCCCGAGCATCCCTACACGCAGGCGCTGGTGTCTGCCTCGCCGGCGCCGGGCCGCCGCAGCGCCGGCCGCATCGTCCTCGCCGGCGATCCGCCCAATCCGGCCGCACGGCCCTCGGGCTGCGCGTTCCATCCGCGCTGTCCACGCGCGATCGCGCGCTGCGCGACCGACGTGCCGCAACTCTCGTCGATTGCCGGCGATCGGCAGGTCGCCTGCCATCTCGTGACCGGCGCGCCGGCACAGAACCGGGATGCCGCGTGATGGCGCGCTATTTTGCGATCCGTATCGGACGCGCGGCATTGACGATCGTCCTCGTCGTCACCTTCGCCTTCATCGTGCTGCGGCTGTCGGGCGATCCCGCGTTGATGATTTTGGGACCTGAGGCGCCGCCTGAGGTGCTCGCGGCTTTCCGCAAAGCTTGGGGCCTCGATGCTCCGCTCTGGCACCAGTATTTCGATTACTTTGGCGCGATCGCCCAGGGCGAGCTCGGCCGCTCCATGCGCGACGGCCGGCCGGCGATCCAGCTGGTGCTGGAGCGCATCCCGGCAACGCTGGCACTGACCTTGCCGGCCTTCGCCTTCAAGATCGGCCTCGGCGTTCCCGCCGGCATCTACGCGGCCCTGCATCGGGGATCGGCGATCGACCGCGCCGTGATGATGACGGCGGTCGCGGGCTTTACCGTGCCGAGCTTCGTGCTGGCGCTGCTGCTCGTCCTTGTCTTTGCCGTGCAACTCGGCTGGCTGCCGTCGGGCGGACAGGACAGCTGGCGCCATGCGATCCTGCCGATCACAACGCTCAGCCTCGGCGGCGCCGCCGTGCTGGCGCGCTTCACCCGCAGCGCGATGCTGGAAGTGCTGGGCCAGCCCTATATCCGCACCGCCTCGGCCAAGGGCGTGCCCTGGCGCAAGGTGGTGACGTCGCACGCACTGCCGAACGCGGCAATTCCGACCGTGACCATTTTGGGTTTTATGGTGGGCACGCTGATTGCGGGCGCCGTCGTGGTCGAGAGCGTGTTCGCCTGGCCGGGCGTGGGGCGTCTGCTTGTGGTCGCCGTCGCCAACCGCGATCTCGCCGTCGTGCAATGCATCCTGTTGCTGGTGGCGATGACCATGGTGACCTCGAACCTGATCGTCGACTTCCTCTACGGCTTCCTCGACCCGCGGCTGCGCGCCAAGGGAGCCCACGCATGACCGACGCGACGCTGAAGGATACGGCGCGCTCGCAGTGGCGCCTTCCGGCGATCCCGGTCTCGGTCGCGCTTGCAGCCGCATGGATCATCGCCATGCTGCTGATCGCGGCCTTCGCCGAGAAGATCGCGCCCTACGGTTTCACCCAGCTCGACCTGCGCAACCGCCTGGCCGCGCCCGGCAATGCCGCGCATTGGCTCGGCACCGACGAGCTCGGGCGCGATGTGCTGTCCCGGCTGTTGGTCTCGATCCGCATCTCGCTGCTGATCGCCTTCGGCGCCACCGCGATCTCCGCCGTGGTCGGCACCTTGCTCGGCTTTATGGCCGCGCATTTCCGCGGACTTGTCGAACAGTTCGTGCTGATGCTGACCGACTTCCAGGCCAGCATGCCGTTCCTCATCATGGCGCTGGCCGTGCTCGCCTTCTTCGGCAATTCGCTGCCGTTGCTGATCGGGCTGATGGGCCTGTTCGGCTGGGAGCGGTATGCCCGCATCGCCCCGGGCCTTGCGTTCTCCGCCAATCCGCACGGCTACGCCGCCGCCGTGCGCCAGCTCGGCGCGACGCCGCCCCGGATCTACCTGCGGCACATCCTTCCCAACATCGCCTCGACCCTGATCGTCTCGACCACGCTGGTATTCCCCGAGGTGATCCTGCTCGAATCCGGCCTGTCCTTCCTCGGCCTCGGGGTGCAGCCGCCGATGACCAGCTTCGGCAACATGGTCGGCTATGGCCGGGAGTACCTGACCCGGGCGCCATGGATCATGCTGGCGCCGGCCACCACCATCGTGGTGACCACGCTCGCCGTCTCCGTGATCGGCGACTGGCTGCGCGACAAGCTCGATCCGACCCTGCAGTAAGGGCCGCGCCGGGAGCAGGGGAGGCCTGCGAAGCCCCCTGCGACGCCCTGTTGCGCCAAGTTCCCGTTGCACCGGCCTGTTCCCTGCGGTATCCGGCCATAAAGGCCTGAGGCGGCTTGAAGAAATTGCCCGCCCGGCCAACCAATGAGGACGGAAACCGCCATGCCAGCCTATCGCTCCCGCACCACCACCCACGGCCGCAATATGGCGGGCGCTCGCGGCCTCTGGCGCGCGACGGGCATGAAGGACGGCGATTTCGGCAAGCCGATCATCGCGGTCGTCAACTCCTTCACCCAGTTCGTGCCCGGCCACGTCCACCTCAAGGACCTGGGCCAGCTGGTCGCCCGCGAGATCGAGCAGGCCGGCGGCGTTGCCAAGGAGTTCAACACCATCGCGGTCGATGACGGCATCGCCATGGGCCATGACGGCATGCTCTACAGCCTGCC
>JAEWBW010000382.1 GCA_023390955.1 Pseudomonadota bacterium | reverse complement strand
TCCAGCAGTTGCACGGCGCCGGCCGAGCGCTCGCCGGTGATCTCGAGCCGGTTGATGTCATTGCGCAGCTCGACCGGCAGGTCGAACGCCGCCTCGGTCTCCCTGTCCTGCGGTGCGAAGGTGTAGCGGGCCTCGCCGATCGGCGAGCCCTTCTGGTCCAGTGCCCGCACGGTGCCGGCGGCGAGCCCGCTGTCGGTGCGCAGCACCTTCACCACCATCTTGGCGGCGGCGTTCTCGGCTGCGACCAGCGCGAGCGGCGACGAGGTGCCGCCCGAGAACAGCGTCAGGCTGCGATCTCCGATCGTCTTGCCCAGGGCTTTCACGAATTCCTCGCCGCGGCCGGTATCGACACCATCGGACAGCCAGGCGATCTCGCAATCGCCGGTTGACTTGAGGAAACGATCAACGGTGCCGAGAGTTTCAACGCGGTCGACGGAATATGGCTTTGGCGTGATCTGCCGCAGTGCAACGCGGGCGGCGCCGGCCGGCATCAGGGTGATGTCGCGGTTCGGCTCCGAAAGCGGCACCAGCGCAATCGCGCGGCGGTCCTTGTCGGCATTGGCGATCAGCTCGTCGGCCGTCCGGATCCGGGAGTCCCAGCTCGCGGCCGCGCTCCAGCCGTCGTCGAACATGATCATCAGCGGCGCCTTGCTGCCGGCAAGACCGGTCTGCGGATTCCAGACCGGACCGGCGGCGGCGAAGATCACCAGCGCGGCGGCGAGCAGGCGCAGCGCGGTCAGCCACCACGGCGTGCGCGACGGCGTCTCTTCCTTCGGGGCGATGTCGAACAGCAGCCGCGTCGGCGGAAACTCGATGCGTCGCGGCCGCGGCGGCATCACGCGCAGCAGCCACCACAGCACCGGAAGGCTGACGAGCCCGATCAGGAGCAGCGGTTCGGTGAAGGCGAGCGGCAATCCCATCATGCGGCAGGCCCCGCCTTGACGGAAATGGTGCGCGCACCCGACTTGCTGACCTGCATGCCGGCATGGAGGAATAGCAGCAATTCGGCGGCCGAGCGGTCGGTCGCGTGGGTCGTGAACAGCCAGTCGAGCTTGTTGGTCTCGGCGCGGATCTGGTCGCGATGCAGCGCCAGGCGCGCGGTGTAATCTTCCGCCCAGGTCTCGGCGCGGCCGGCGGTGATCACGCCAAAGCCCTCGGGCTCGACGAACTCGACGCGGCCGGAATAAGGGAAGCTCTCCTCGGCGGGATCGACCACCTGCACCAGGGTCCCGTGCGCGCCGGTGCCGGAGAGTCCTGCGAGCGTGGTCCTGATCTCCTGGATCGGCGACCAGAAGTCGGACAGCACGATCGTCTCGGCCAGCGCGGCAGGAACGAAGGACGGCGGCAGGCTCGGCCGCTCGGCATCGTCATGCAGCATCGCCTGCGCCATCTTGTCGATGACGCTGCGGCTCGCGGTCGGCGCCATCAATCCGGGAATGCCGACGCGTTCGCCGCCCGCGACCAGCAGTTCGGCCAGCGCGAAGGCGACGATCAGCGTGCGCTCGAGCTTGGACTCACGCGCAGTCTTCGAGGCAAAGGCCATCGACGGCGAGCGGTCGGGCCAGATCCAGACCGTGTGCGAGGCTTCCCATTCGAGCTCGCGGACATAGAGATGGTCGTCGCGCGCGGAGCGGCGCCAGTCGACATTCTGCGACGGCTCGCCCGATACGAAGCGGCGGTATTGCCAGAAATTTTCGCCGGAGCCGGCGCGGCGGCGGCCGTGCAGGCCGTGGATGACGTTGGCGGCGATGCGGCGGGCTTCGAGCACGAGGCGCGGCAGCGACGCGGCGAGCGTACGGCTTTCGCCGTCGGCACGTCGGATCGCGACTGTCTCCTTCGCCGCGTGCCCGTTCTCTCCGGCCATCAACCGATCCGTGTCTTCAGTTGCTTGATCACGTCCGGAATCGTGCGGCCTTCGGCACGTGCCTGGAACGTCAATGCCATGCGGTGCTTCAGCACGGGCTCGGCGAGGTCGAGCACGTCGTCGATCGACGGGGCAAGGCGTCCGTCGATCAGCGCACGCGCGCGCACGGCGAGCATCAATGATTGGCTGGCGCGCGGGCCGGGGCCCCAGGCGATGAACTTGCCGGCTTCGCCGCTCTCCGGACCCGGACGGGCCGAGCGGACCAGCGACAGGATTGCCTCGACCACGGAATCGCCGACCGGAAGACGGCGGACCAGCCGCTGCGCCGTGATCAGCGCTTCCGACGTCATCGATCCCTTCGCCAGCGTCTCTTCGGCGCCGGTGGTCTCGAACAGGATGCGCCGCTCGGCATCGCGATCGGGATAGTCGACGTCGATTTCCATCAGGAAGCGGTCGAGCTGCGCTTCGGGCAGCGGGTAGGTGCCTTCCTGCTCCAGCGGGTTCTGCGTCGCCAGCACGTGGAAGGGCTTCGGCAGATCGTGGCGTGCGCCCGCGACCGTGATGTGCTGCTCCTGCATCGCCTGCAGCAGCGCCGATTGCGTGCGCGGGCTGGCGCGGTTGATCTCGTCGGCCATCAGGAGCTGCGCGAACACCGGGCCGGAGATGAAGCGGAAGGATCGCTTGCCGGCGGTGCTCTCGTCGAGCACCTCGGCGCCGAGGATGTCCGAAGGCATCAGGTCGGGCGTGAACTGGATGCGCTTGGCGTCGAGGCCGAGCGTGGTGCCGAGCGTTTCGACCAGCTTGGTCTTGGCCAAACCAGGCACGCCGATCAGCAGCGCATGGCCGCCGGACAGGATCGTCACCAGCGTGTTCTCGATGACGCTGTCCTGGCCGAAGATGACGGTCGCGATCGCATCCTTCGCGGCGCGGATCTGCGCCGACACCTGCTCGGCCGAGCGGACGATTCCGTCTTCGAGTTTCTCGACACTGTCAGCCATTCGTCAGCTCCTCGGCCTTTTACGCGTCCTGGTTGCGTCGTCGCGTCATGGCTCCATGCTAGACTTGCAGGAAAGCCATGTATTCGCTGAATTAAACTATCCCCACCTTATCGGCTTAAGGATATGTACGGCATCACGAAGTGGCGACTTTCCACCCGGACTATTCCGGATGGAACAACGCGTCGCCATACAACGTAGACCTGCACCATTCGTGCCAAAGACAGTCAGGGCAAACCATGGCGAACCAAGGGCAGCACACCAGTCCAGACCTTGCGAAATCCGGTCTCGAGGGGCTGACTGCTGCCGCCCAAAAGGCTGGCGACGCGGCGGGCAAGGGAGGTCGCCAGAAGGGGCTGCCCCCGGTCCATCTGTGGAATCCGCCGTTTTGCGGCGACCTCGACATCCGAATCGCGACCGATGGTACTTGGTTCTACATGGGCACGCCAATCGGCCGCCCGGCGCTGGTGCGCCTGTTCTCGACCATCCTGAAGCGCGAGGGCGACAAGCACTTCCTCGTGACGCCGGTGGAGAAGGTCGGCATCCGCGTCGATGACGCGCCCTTTATGGCTGTCGAGATGCAGAAGGAAGGCGAGGGCAATCATCGCGTGCTGAGCTTCCGGACCAATGTCGACGACTGGGTAACCTGCGACGGCGCGCACCGGCTGCGCTTCGAACAGGCCGCCGATGGCGGGCTGACGCCCTATCTGCATGTGCGCGCCGATCTGTGGGCCAAGGTGACGCGCGCGCTCTATTACGATCTGGTTGACATGGGCGAGGAGCGGATGGTCGATGGCCTGCCGATGTTCGGCGTCGAATCGTCCGGTGAGTTCTTCGCCATGGCCGATGCGGAGCAGGTGAGGGCCGCGAATTGACCAAGCCGATCGTGAAAGACAAGCCCGCTCCGGTCGGTGCGGCGGAGTTCTTCGCCCGCTCCAGGGCGCGCCTCGGCTTCGACGTACCGCCCGGCCTGTTCGACCCCAACATCATCCCGATCTCGGGCGATGCCGGCACCGACCGGATGCTCGAGATCATCGCGCAGGAGCAGCCGGTCCGGCCCGCCGCGGTGCTGATCCCGGTGATCGACCGTCCCGAGCCGACCGTGCTGCTGACGCAGCGCTCGCCGAATCTCAGCAGCCATGCCGGCCAAATCTCGTTTCCGGGCGGCAAGATCGACGCGACCGACACCTCGCCGCTCGACGCCGCGCTGCGGGAGGCTGAGGAAGAAGTTGGACTATCGCGCGATTTCGTCGAGCCGGTCGGCTATCTCGATCTCTACGGCACCGCGTTCGGCTTCCGCATCCTGCCGACTCTTGCCAGGGTCCGGCCGGGATTTGAGCTGACGATCAACGAGTCCGAGGTTGATGACGCCTTCGAGGTGCCGCTATCCTTCCTGATGAATCCGGCGAACCACCAGGTGCACAGCAAGGAATTCCGCGGCATGGAGCGGTCCTATTACGCGATGCCGTTCGCCGAGCGATACATCTGGGGCGCGACGGCTGGGATATTGCGTGTGCTGTATGAGCGGATCTATTTGCCATGATCCGGCCTGTGCTGACCGAGATCGGAATTTTCCTCGTTCCGTTCGCGATCTATGCCCTGTTCCTGGTCGCGACACGGTCCGGCGTGTTCGTGCAGGCGTCGTGGCCGGTCTATACCATCGCCCGTCTCCTGCTGGCCGCGCTGGCGCTGGTGATGGGAAGCCTGCTCGCCTTCGTGCACTTCACCGGCGCTCCGCCCGACTCGACCTACGTTCCCGCCCATATCGAGAACGGCAAGCTCGTGCCGGGGACCGACAAATGAAGGCCGCCAGATGAGTGCGGAGCCTTTGCTTGCCGATGCCACCTGGCTGACCGCGGGCGGGACCGCGCGCGTCCTGCAATTGCTGAATGCCGATGGTGAGGAAGCGCGCGTGGTCGGCGGCGCCGTGCGCAATGCTCTGCTCGGGCTGATTCCCGGCGACATGGACATCGCGACCACGGCATTGCCCGAAGAGGTGATGCGCCGTGCCAAAAGCGCCGGCATCAAGGCCGTGCCGACCGGCGTCGACCACGGCACCGTCACGCTGGTGATCGACGGTCATCCGTACGAGGTGACGACGCTGCGCGAGGACACCGAGACCTTTGGCCGCAAGGCCTAGGTCGCGTTCGGCCGCGACTGGGTGAAGGATGCCGAGCGGCGCGATTTCACCATGAACGGCCTGTCGGCTGATGCGAACGGCGTCGTCCACGATCATGTCGGCGGCATTGCGGATGCGCGCGCCCGCCGCGTGCGCTTCATCGGCGATCCCGATCAGCGCATCGCCGAAGATTACTTGCGCATCCTGCGCTTCTTCCGCATCCATGCCGCCTTCGGCACTGGTGCGCCCGACCGTGACGGTTATCTCGCCTGCATCCGCGGCCGTGCGGGGCTTGCATCGCTGTCGGCCGAACGGGTGCGGATGGAGATGCTCAAGCTGCTGGTCGCCACTGGCGCTGCGGACGCTGCACTCGCCATGGCCGATGGCGGCCTGCTGCAATCGCTGATCGGCGGCGTCGCCTATACCGGACCATTGTCGACGATGATCGCGATCGAGCAGGCGCTCGGCATCGCGGCCGATGCGCCGCGCCGCCTTGCCGCGCTGACGGTTGCCGTCACCGAGGACGCCAAGCGCGTCGCCGCGCGATTGCGGCTGAGCAATGCGGAGGCGAAGGCGCTGGATTCGATGGGCCACCGCTGGTGGCGCTTCACGGCGCGGGACGGCGCCACTGCGCGGCGGCTGCTGTACCGGCTCGGTGCCGTGCCCTATCACGATCGCGTCCTGCTGGCCTGGGCGCGGACCGGCGCCGATGTGAATTCGACGCGCTGGCGCGAGCTCGCCGAGCTGCCGCAGCGCTGGACGCCGCCTAAGTTTCCGCTCAAGGCCGCCGATTTCATCGCGCGCGGCCTGGCGGAGGGGCCTGCGCTCGGCCACGTGCTGACACTGGCCGAGGACGCCTGGCTGGCGGCGGATTTCCCGCTGGAGGAGGCAACGCTCGCCTCCATCGCCGATCAGGCCGTGGCGCGCGTCAACCGCGATCAGGCCTCGTGAGCCTCGTCTCGGGCTTTGCCGACATCTCGCTGCTGCAGCTATTGCTGGTCGCGATGATGGCGCTGTTCGCCTCGATCATCGGCGGCCTTGCCGGTTACGGCACCGGCGCCTTGATGCCGCTCGTGCTGGTGCCGCTGGTCGGCGCCGAGCCGGTGGTGCCGATCATCGCGATCTCGGCGATCTTCACCAATTCAAGTCGCGCCGTCGCCTATCTGCGCTATGTCGACCGCCGCCGCGCGCTGATCGTGCTCGCCTGCGCGGCGCTGACGACGGCGCTCGGCGCCTACGGCTATACGCGCCTCACCAATGCCGGTGCTGCGCTCGTCATCGGCTCGATGCTGATCCTCAGCGTGCCGCTGCGCCGCGTGCTGCGCCGCCGCGCGGTCCGGATCGGCGATGCCGGACTTGCGGCCGGATCGGTCGGCTATGGCGTGCTGGTCGGCGGCACCTCGGGCTCCGGCGTGATCCTGCTGTCGCTGCTGATGGCCTCGGGCCTCGAAGGCGCGGCCGTGATTGCGACCGACGCCATGATCTCGCTCGGCACCGGCCTCATCAAGATCTCGGTGTTCGGCCTTGCCGGCGCCGTGACCGCGCAGGTGCTGGCGCTTGCGCTCCTGATCGGCGGGATCGCGATCCCCGGCGCGTTCCTCGCAAGAGCCTTCGTCGAACGGATGCCGGTGCATATCCACACCGCGATCCTCGATGCCGCCGTGATCATCGGCGGCCTGGTGATGATCTCGGCTGCGCTGAAGCAGCTCGTGACTTAGAGCAGTGGTGGAACTTTCAGGCGTCGCGACAATTGCGCGCTTTGTGGCCATACCGACACAGTCTGCGTGCGCGTCGCCTGCTAACGCTTTCTCTGAAATGCGATTGGGAAGTGCGTTGTTGTGCGTTCATTGATTACGGATTTGCGTTCCGGTTTTCCGCGCCGGGTGTTGCTTTCAGCGATCTTTGTCTTGATGGCGGCCGAAGCGCCGGCGCAAAGCTGTACGGGGACGACCGACGTCGTCTGCACCAATTCGGGTCCCGCGGGGATCATCGACGATTCCGTGACCGGCGCCACCAACCTGACGAGCATCAACACCGTCACCGGCACCGCAACGTCGATGAGAGCCGTGACAGACGTCGGGAACCTGATGTTGATCAACGACGGTGCGGTCTCCGGGCCGTTGCGAGGCAATGCGGGCAGCTTCGTCGTCCATAGCCGGGCAACGGCGACCGTGGTGAACAATGGCACGGCCGCCGGGATACGCGTCGGCACCGATGATGGCGGTGACGCGATCGCGGAAAACAACGGCTACAGCTCCGGATCGGTCATCGTCACCATCAACGGAATCGATGCCTTCGGGACCGCCAGGATTTCGAACAGGGGAACTGCGACGGTCCTGACGGCGCGAAATGACGCCGTCGGTGATGCCGTCGTCATCAATTCGGGGACAGCGCTCAGCTTCATTTCGGCGACGAATGCGAGCGGGACGAACTCTCTCGTCATCAATTCGGGGCAGGTCGTATCGATCAGCACGACAAACGGCTTTGGGCTTTCCGGCACGGGTTCTGCCAAGACCATCAACAGCGGCATCGTGACCGGCACGATCGATACAGTCGGACCGCAGACGCTTAGCGGAGAAGCAATTACCGACAATTCGGGGTTCGTCGGCGGCGATATAACCACGACCGATCGCTCCAATTCCGGAATGGCGACGACGACCAATCAGGCATCAGGGGTTGCCGGCAATATCACGACGACGGCCGGCCAGTTCGGCACGGCGATGACGATCAATATGGGCCGCGCGAACAATCTGGCGAGCGTGGCAAGCGCCGGCGCCGCCGGCGTCGTCAATGCCGGCTTCGCTGGATCGGTATCCGCATCGAGCGATACCGGTCCGGCATCTGTTGCCAATTCGGGCTCGATCCGTGGAACGGTGGCGGCGACCTCGAACAGTGGCCCTGCCTCCATCATCAATTCCGGCTCCATCGTCGGTACAGTGCAGGTCACGTCGAGCTACAACGGTGCCGCAGGTCCTGGCTCTTTCCTGACCAATGCCGGGCTGATTGACGGTCGTGGAGAGTATGCCGCCATCGACCTGACGAGCCCGGGTGCGCGGATGACGCTCAACCTGCTCGCGGGATCGCACGTGATGGGGCGCATATTGATCTCTGGTGACCAGGCTGATCCAGCAAACGTGCCGACCAATATCAATATTCAGGGCGGTCGCGGCACGTCTTCGATCCTGACCTTCGGGGACGGCACCGGTACGTTCGGCCTTGCCGATACCGGAGCACGCGTCAACGTCACCAACGCGCCCTACGTCGTCAGCGGCAATTCCGTCGTCATCGTCGATCCGTCGTCGTTCGCGGCCACGAGCCGGAACATGGTCGATTTTGTCCATGCGATCGGCGCGCTGGCGACGGGGCGGCTTTCCAGCCCGGCACCGCCCAGCAGCGATGGCGTGGCCATCGGCTTTGCGCCAACCGGCAATGTGGCGCGCGACATGATCGACGATGCCTTTGCATCCCTCGCCATCGCCGGCCAGGATCGCATTCTGGCAGGCAATCCGAACCTCACTGCCGCGGACGGCACCAGTGTCTGGGCGCAGGGGTTCGGCGGTCGCCGCGTCGGTCCGGAAGACAGTTCAACCTTGCGCTCGATCAATAATTTCTTCGGCGGAGCGATCGGCGCGGACAGGACGGTGCAGCCGGGACTGCGGCTCGGGGCATTCATCGGTGGTGGCAATCTGCAATCCGACCTCGACCTGAACGCCGGTCGGACCACCAGCAATCTCGTCTTTGCGGGCGTCTACGGACGGTATGCGCTCAACGGCGGCTTTGCCGACGTCTCGCTGCTGGGCGGCGGCAGCGACAACAGCTCGAGCCGCAGAATCGAGAACAATCTGGCGCCGGGCGGAGTCGAATACGCCCAGGCGAAGTATGCCGGATGGTTCATCAGTCCGGAAATTGCGTTCGGCTTCGACAGGCCGGTCGGCAACAGCATGACCCTGACGCCTGCGGTCCGGTTGCGTTATCTCGCTGCCGGATTCGGGGGCTATCAGGAGAGCGGATCTGCGGCTGGTCTGGCGGTCGCCAGCAGGGTCGCCCATTACCTTGAGGAGCGCATCGGCACCGCGCTGACGCGCAGGTTCGATGGCGTTGCCCACGGCGTTCTGCAAATGACCGGCACGGCCGGCCTCGTCTCCCTGCAACGCGCCGGCGACAGCGGTGTCAACGCGGTGCTGCTCGGGCAAAGCCTTGCTTTCGCGACGCCGGGGGAGGGCTCCCTAATCGGTTATTATGCCGGCGCCGGAATCGACTGGCATCATGCCAAGGGCCTGTCGATATTTGCGGCAACCGAGTTCACCGGCATGTCGGATAGCAGCCGTACGCTGACAGGAAGAGGCGGCATCAGGATCGCATTCTGAAGCACTCAGCGGGCGAGGAGCGGGCCTGCGGCCCGCGCCCGAGCCTTACGACGTCCCCTTCGCCGCCACGTAGCGCGCAAAGCTGCCGAGGATGGCTCGACCTCGGCCTTTCGCTCGCCGAACGCGTATTCGATCCGCTCGTCCGTCGCGCTGAAGCAGCTCGTCACCCAGGCGACCCGGCCTCGCGTGGCGATCCCCAGAAAGCGCGGCCGAGAACGACCGACAGAACCAGGTGAAGCACGACTGCTGGCCAGAGAATGATACCGGTCAAGCCGCCCGCGAGACCGAGATAGGCGAGATACAGCCCGGCCAGCGCGTTGTAAGCGAACATGCCGAGCAGAGCAGGGCCCGGCCAGCAGGCAATGCCGAGCGAGATGAGCGCAATGCCGGTGAGACGCCCGACGGGCGTGGCGATCCCGGCGAGGTCCTGACCGAGCAGCAAATGTCCGACGAATGACGGGGCGATGACCAATCCGAGCCCCGTGACCGTCTCGGTTATCGCGGCAAAAAGCAACGCCTTGCCCAGCGCCGGATGGATGTCTTGCTCGATGCTACGCATTCACGCGCACCGGCAAGAGAGAGGCGCGGAGTACACGCCAATTCGGCTTCCGTGATTCATGCGCTGGCATCCAAGTGGAGGGCTTCGCGTTGATTACTCCTTTTGCTCAGCCGAAAGCTCTTGATCTGTATCAAGCTCTTTCGCGGGCAGGATTGGTCGATGCCCACTGGAGCCTGCTCCTGACCCAAACGGACGTTGCCCAATTCGCTAAGGCGAGACGCGCCGGCACGTCGCATTAGGGTTGATCTAAATCAATCCGCCACACCGGGCGCATGTTTCCCTGACGCGGGATGAATGCGCTCAAAGAACCCTTGGTTCACTTTCTGTTGGCGGGCGGCGTCCTGTTTGGCGCCTACGCCTGGATGAATCGCGACTCCGAAAACCCGAACGCGGACCGAACCCCGTCACTGCAGGTTAGCGCCGGCGATATCGAGTGGCTGACGCAAAACTGGACCACTCAGTGGCGGCGTCAGCCGACCCCGGAAGAGCTGCGCGGGCTGGTAACAGATTACGCCGATGAGCTGCTGCTCGCACGCGAGGCGCGCGCCCTGGGTCTCGAAGACAACGACGTGATCGTGCGCAGGCGGCTGGCGCAGAAGCTGACTTTCCTGATCGAGGATACCGCGCGCCGGGCCGAACCCTCGGATGCCGAACTGCAACAGTTCTTCACCGCTCATGCCGAGCGCTTCCGCAGGGATGCACGCATATCGTTCGAGCAGGTCTATTTCAGCCCGCAGCAACGTGCCAACGCGAAGTCGGACGCCATCGCAACATTGGGGCGGCTCCGGGGTGAGGGTGAGCTGGCAACGGCGACCTTGGGCGATCGCCTGTTGCTGGAAGCCAATTTCCGCGACGAGACCGAGCAGTCGGTGTCCGCAGCTTTTGGTGGTGGCTTTGCGCGGGCGATATTCGCGCTCGAGCCCGGTGTCTGGAGCGGCCCGATCGAATCCGGCTACGGCCTGCACCTGGTGCTCGTCTCGACGCGGCAGGAGGGCCGGTTACCTCCCTTCGCCGAACAGCGTGAGCGGGTCGTCGAGGAGTGGAGACGCGAGCAGGAGAGGAAGGCAAAGGCGCTTTATCTCGCGGAGCTCCGCAAGAAATACCGTCTCGTCGTCGATGACGCCGTCAAGCCGCTGATGACACCGGTCGCGGCCGCCACGTCGAGGCAGCCATGACAGCGCGCTGCCCACGAAGGCTTCGCTCCCTCCTGCACCGCTGCCTCAAGCTCGCGATGATTGCGATCCTTGCGGCCTGGGGCCTTGCATGGACGGCGCCCGGCTCGGCCCACGAGGTGCGCCCGTCCTATCTCGAGGTGCGCGAAGAGCGGCCGGGCGAATTCGACGTGCTGTTCAAGACGCCGATGCGCGGAGAGCTACGCCTTGCGCTGGCGGCGACCTTCTCCGGCCGCGCTGAAGATCTCACGCCGATGACGACACGCGCCACCGCCGATGCCGCGGTGCAGACCTGGCGCTTTCGCGCGCTCGATCCCCTGCGTGGCCAGACGGTCCGCGTCGACGGTCTCCAGAACACAATGACGGACGCCCTGGTGCGCGTCGTATTCGCTGATGGCACGACCTGGGTGCGCCGGCTCACGCCTCAGGAGCCGCAGGCCGCGATACCCGCACAACAAAGCGGCTGGTCGGTGGCCGGTCTCTATCTCAAGCTGGGTGTCGAGCATATCCTGTTCGGCGTCGACCACCTGCTGTTCGTGCTGGCGCTGCTGATCATCACCCGCGGGACCTGGCTGTTGGTGAAGACGGTCACCGCGTTCACGGTCGCGCACAGCATCACGCTGGCGCTGGCGACGCTCGGTTACGTGCATGTGCCGTCGGCTCCGGTCGAGGCGACGATCGCCTTGAGCATCGTGTTCGTGGCGGCGGAGATCGTCCGCCAGCAGCGCGGACAGGAAGGCCTGGCAGCAAGGGCGCCCTGGCTGGTCGCATTCACCTTCGGACTGTTGCACGGGTTCGGCTTTGCCGGTGCGCTGAGCGAGGTCGGGCTGCCGGAAGGACACGTGCCGGTGGCGCTGCTGTTCTTCAACGTCGGCGTCGAGATCGGCCAGCTACTGTTCATCGCAGCGGCGCTGAGCCTGTCCGCCCTGTTTCTGCGTTTTCACAGATCGGGAGCACGCTGGGCGAGCATCACGGCAGCCTATGCCATCGGCAGCGTTGCCATGTTCTGGGTGATCGAACGTGTCGTTGCATTTGACGTGGGCCATCGAATTTGGGGAGCAAGCACATGACCCGAAAGTTGCAGATTGTCGCCGGACTGAGTGTCGCCTGTCTCATCTCGCCGGCGTTCGCGCAGGACGCTGGCGCGCCGGCCAAGGAACAGCTCGAACAAACCTTGCAGAAACCCCCTTATTCGCCCTACGCCGATCGCGGCTTTCCCACGCGGCCGTACTTCGGCGACACGCACCTGCACACGTCGTTCTCGATGGATGCCGGCGCTTTCGGTGCCCGGCTCGATCCGAAGGAAGCCTATCGCTTTGCCCGCGGAGAACAGGTTACCTCCAACACCGGCCAGCCGGTGAAGCTCTCCCGGCCGCTTGATTGGCTCGCGGTGACGGATCATTCCGACAACATGGGTTTCTTTCCAGACCTGTTTGCGGGCAAGCCGGATCTGCTCGCCGACCCGACCGGCAAGAAATGGTACGACATGATCAAGACCGGCAAGGGTGCCGAGGCCGCGATCGATATCATCGTGTCGTTTTCGAACGGCAAGTTCCCGAAGGACCTGATGTACTTCCCGGGAACGCGCGCCTATCGGGGCGCGTGGCAGCAGACCATCGAAGCTGCCGAGCAGTTCAACGATCCCGGCCGCTTCACCGCCTTCATCGCCTACGAATGGAGCTCCAACACCGGCGGCAACAACCTCCATCGCAACGTCATCTACCGCGACAAGGGTGACAAGGCGAGCCAGGTCGAGCCGTTTACCGTCTACCCGCCTTACGGCAGCGACAATCCGGTCGATCTGTGGAAATGGATGCAGGCCTATGAGGCGAAGACCGGCGGCAGCGTGCTGGCGATCGCCCACAACGGCAATCTGAGCAACGGCACGATGTTCCCGGTCGTCGAAGCGTTCGGCAAGGCGGTAGACCGCGACTATGCGGAGCAGCGCGCCAAGTGGGAACGGCTCTACGAGGCAACGCAAACCAAGGGCACCGGCGAGTCCCATCCGTATCTGTCGCCGAACGACGAGTTCGCCGCGTTCGAGCTCTGGGACAAGGGTAATCTCGACGGCAGCGTGGCCAAGAAGAAGGAGATGCTCGAGTTCGAGTATGTCCGCTCGGCCTACAAGAACGGCCTCAAGCTCGAGCAGCGGCTCGGCGTCAATCCCTACAAGTTCGGACTCGTCAGCGGTAGCGATGCCCACACCGCCCTTTCCGCGATGGAGGAGAACAACTTCTTCGGCAAGACCGTTCCCCAGGAGCCGAGCCCGCACCGAATGGGCGCGACCTTCATCAACAACAAGACGACCGGCGTGAAGATCATGGATTGGGAGGTCGGCTCGTCCGGCTATGCCGCCGTGTGGGCGAATGAGAACACCCGTGAGTCCATCTGGGATGCCATGCAGCGCAAGGAGACTTACTCCACCACGGGCAGCCGGATGGTCGTGCGCTTTTTCGGTGGTTGGGATTTCGTTGCACAGGATGCGGACAATCGCCTGCCTGCCCAGGTCGGCTACACCAAGGGCGTGCCGATGGGCGGCGATCTGCGCGACGCGCCGCAAGGAAAGGTGCCGACGTTCCTCATCGCTGCGCTGAAGGACCCGATCGGTGCCAACCTTGATCGCTACCAGATCATCAAGGGCTGGCTCGACAAGGACGGCAACGTGCAGGAAAAGGTCTTCGACGTCGCCTGGTCGGGAGATCGCAAGCCCGGCAGCGACGGCAAGGTGCCGTCGGTCGGCGACACCGTGGATGTCGCCAATGCAACCTGGACCAATACGATCGGCGCGCCCGAGCTCGTCACGGTGTGGAAGGATCCCGACTTCGATCCGAGCCGGCCGGCGTTCTACTACGGCCGGGTCATCGAGATCCCGACTCCGCGCTGGACCGCCTACGACGCCAAGCGCTACGGCGTCACGCCGTTGCCCGGGACCGCCATGAAGATCACGGAGCGGGCCTACACGTCGCCCATCTGGTACTCGCCGGCGAAGTAGCGCGGGGCCGATACGGAGGGTGTCATGCGAAAGCACCGGACGGCTGCAGTCGTTCTGCTTGGCTGGTGCGCTGTCTGGACGCCTTTCCACGCATCGGCTTGCGGCTATCACGACGATGTCTCGATCGCGCGCGGTGTCCTGAACTGGACCTATCCCGATGCGCTGCACGTGATCGGAGCGATCTCCAGGGCGGTCGCCGAGAGGCGGTTGCCGGTGCGTGCTTCCGGCGGCGGGGTGGACATGTTCGCTTATCACGGCACCGTTCGCATCATCGAACGATATGGGCACCTCCTGCAGGAGGCGGCGAGCGAGATGCCGGTACCGGCATTCTCGCTCCTCCTCATCGAGCCCATGCTGTGGACCCGCTTCGTGCCTGATCAAGGCGACGTGCAGACACGGGTTCACGTGTCCGCTCCGGAAGCCGGAGAGCTCGTGATCATATCGGGCGAGGAGGTGATCCGCGCGATCGTCAACGAAACCCTGACGATCGGCGAAGCTCACCGATCGGGACTCCTGCGCCTCTATGGCACGGACCAGCAGGTGGGAGCCTTTCTCACGCTCTACGGAACAGGAGTGAAACGTCCGGAGCAATAATGCCACACGACCGAATCCCGGGCCGGCGTCCGCTTTTGCCCCCGGCCAACCCGCCTCTACATCGGCTCAGATCAACCTTGGACGGCCACTGACCATGGCGTTACGACGCTCCCGCGACTTGGCGGCCATAGAAATCGCCCCAAAGACGATGCTTTCTCGCTGTCTGCCAGCCCTTCGCCAACGTGTACATAGGTGGGCCTCACGGCAGCACACGCGTGCCGTCCCGCGGATCGTGCTCACCCTGTTGATCTCCGCGATCACGCTCCTTCCGGAGAACGTGCAGGCGCTGGAGAAGGTTTCGCTACAGCTCAAGTGGCTGCATCAATTTCAGTTTGCGGGATATTACGTCGCGCTGGAGAAGGGCTATTACCGCGACGCCGGGCTCGATGTCGAAATTCGTCAGGGCGGCCCTTTCATCGACGCGATGGTCGATGTGGGATCGGGCAAGGCCGATTTCGGCGTTTGCGCGAGCGGTGTAATTCTGCCGCAGTCTGGAGTGACAAAGGCGACCGTGCTGGGCGTGATCTTCCAGCACTCCGCGGCGAACATCCTCGTCCCCAGCCGTACGCGCATCAGCGCGTTGTCGGAATTGACCGGCCATCGCTTGATGGACGCTTCGGGCAGCGAAGACCTGGCCGCCATGCTCAAGCAGCAGGGCGTGGACTACGCGGCGCTGCCGCGCGTCCAGCACACGGGCAATCCGCTCGACCTGCTCGACGGCAAGGCGGATGCAATGGTTTCGTACGTCACCAACGAGCCATTCATATTCGAGCAGCACGGTGTACCCTTCCGTTCCTTCACACCGAGGACCTTCGGATTCGATTTCTACGGAGACAATCTCTGCACCAGCGAAGCGCTGTTGCGCCGTAGCCCGGCGATGGTCCAGGCGTTTCTTGCGGCGAGCCTGAAGGGCTGGGAGCAGGCTCTGGCCGACAAGCAGGGCACGGTCGAACTGATCCTGCGCGACTATCCCACAATCAAGTCGCGCGAAGCATTGATGTTCGAAGCGGTTCGAACCGAAGCCCTCATACAGCCCGGGCTCATCAAGCTCGGCAGCCAGACGGCTGAGCGGTGGAACGCGATCGCACGAATTTATCAAGGCCTCGGTATGCTGCCCAAGGGCAGGCTGCCAGACCCGCCGTTCCACCAGCCGTTTGGGGACAAGCTTCTTGTTTGGC
>JAEWBW010000331.1 GCA_023390955.1 Pseudomonadota bacterium | reverse complement strand
ATCCTACACTTTTTGAGGGGGCTGTCTGCAGCTTTGTGGCGCTCCGAGGCTGGCCGCCCCACGGCCGGTTCCATCGGACAGGCCCCGTATTCAGCCGGGTCGTGTGGGCAGGCTGGGCGGCCATGTCGCTAACCCGAAATTAAGCCAAAAAGCTCACAATTTTCGACAGTTGTGTAAGTGAGTGCTGCGTAAAAGGAGGCGTCGTGACGACGTTCCGGCGACGGCCTCCTTTTACTCGCTCATTGAGGTCAACGCACGTGACCACGTCATCGGAAGTGCAAGCCCCCGTCGAGGAATTCGACCCCGCAGCGCTCGCGCTGGCCATCTCGGCGCCCGAACCTACTGAAGCTCCAGAGCCAACCGGGCAGTCCAGCCGGAAATCGATCCTGGCCTTGTCGGTATGCGCCATCGCCATCAATGGTGCGGCGGCGATCTATACGCTCCCGTCCGACTTTCAGTCGCTGAATGTCGGCCATCTGGCAGAGCTGCTTCCGCGCCTGGAGGCTCCCGCGCCAAAGCCGGATCCGGTCGTCGCGGCCTTGAAGGAGATCCAGTCTGCGCAGCAGCAGCACACCGCTTCGCTGCTGGAAGCCAATCGCGTGTTGCAGCAGAACGCGACGCTGCAGCAGCAGGATTCGATGGTGATGCTGTCGCTGCGGCAGAGCATCACGGACGAGCGGGTCGATGTGAAGAAGGTCTCTTCGCAACTCTCCACACTCATGGCGAAAGTCGACTCGCTGCAGAACGTCATGATGTCCGACGTCACGTCCTCCATTCGCCGAGCGAACGCCCGCTATGGTCTGTCGGCGGCGATGCGCAAGCGGATGGTTCGGCAGTCGAAGCCGATCGGACCTGTATCGGTTGGCGGGGCTCCGCTCACCATGCCGGCGACGACGGCGGCCCCGGAAAGCTGAGGGCGCGGCACGCGCGCTCAAGGGCTCGCCGACTCGTGCGGGCGGACCGGCGCTATTTGTAGGCGCTCTCGACGAGGATTCTCAGCGTGCTCTTGGGCGCGCTCAGAAACCATCTCTCCCACCATGCCCGTGGCTTATCGAGCCCGAGCTGCAACATGAATGTGAGGCCGGCGCGTTCACTCCGAGCGTCGCCAAACAAATTGTCCCGCGCCTTGTTCAGATCGGCCCGGATCGCGGTTACGTCAGCGTCCGAAATCCCGGGCGACATGGTGAGCGCAAACAAGGTGCTCAAGCGATACAACCGGTCGGTATTTTCCTTGTCGACCGGTGCCTCCAGATCGATGTAGGCGAGGCGCTTGTCCTCGCCGAAACTCGACTTGGCGGTGATCTTCACCGGATTGCCGCTGACCGAATAGTAGCAAGTCGCTTCAAGCGCAGCGTCATCGCACCTGTCGAGCGACAAGCGGATATTGCCGCCTCGGCTTGCAACGACCGCATTTGCGACGTCATGAACCTGTTTGACGCCGAGCGGAGGTTTTGGAGATTGCTGAGCTTGCGCAACGTTCGGGATGACGGCCAGTGCGCACGCGCCGATCAAAACGGCCAAATTCAACTTAACAAACATCAATTTGCGATACCTTTGAACTCAAAGGCTGCAGCGTATGATGGGCCCTCGACGCGAGCAAGGTCTCTCTAGGCAACGCATGAACGCGAAGGCCGGCTCTAGGCCAACGGCGCTCGCCGCGAGAGCAAGACTCTCACGCGCCATCCAATCAGGGCAACGATCGCGATGATCAACGCCAGCGCGATCAGCGAGGTCCCGAGATTCTGATCGAGAAGGGAAGCTCGGCCGGTCGCGCCCAGGAAGGAATACAGGAACACCTGCGGCGCAGTGAAAACGAAGGTCGAGATCGAATAGGTCGCGACGTCAATCTTGGTCAGGCCGAACAGGTAGTTTTGAACCGCTCCGGGCAGGGGCACGCCAAGACGCATCAACGCGATGATGCGCCAGCCTTCCTCGTCGACGGCTTGTGCGATGACGCCGAAGTTCGGCTTCCTCTCGAGCTTCTTGCGAAACCAGTTCGAGGCGACATAGCGCGACGTCAGGAAGGCCAGGATGGCGCCGAGGGTGCCGCTCAACAGGATGATCCCGGCAACCTTCCAGCCAAAGGCGGCGCCGGCTGCGCAGATCAGCGGTGTGCGAGGAAGCACGATGAAGGCCATGACCAGAAACACGAGGCTGACGGCCATGACCGAGCCCGGCGTGAGACTGCCGAGATTTTCAAACCAGGCGCTGATCGTGTCCAGGAGCGATGGGCTCATTCGTCAAACTGCATGCTCAGGATGAGTAGCCCGCGGTTCACGCCGGCGGGCCGGCGTTGGTGAGCGCGCTGGGGCTCGAACCCAGGACCCCGTGATTAAAAGTCACGTGCTCTACCGGCTGAGCTACGCGCTCCCATGGCCGCGTGATGGCGAGAGAATGATCGCCATCGGCTTCGGTCATTCGAGAAACATGTCTTGCCGCCACGCTTTGGAGACGTTGCGGGGAAGGCCGGTAAGGCGATTTCCGGATCATGTGCTCTCGGCCCGCGCTGTGTAGGGGGCTGCGCCGCCGAGGTCAATAGCGTGCGGGGCTGGCGCGGATCGCGGCAGAGCAGGGAATTCCTTCGCGGTTTCCGGCCCTTAGGCCGGGAATCTCAAGCGCCGGTCGGCCCGCCATCCACGCCGAAGAGCACGTGACTTCTGATCACGTGGTCCGGCGTCGGCTCACGGCCCTCAGTTCGCCTCCCGCCGCACCTCGCTCGGCACCGGCTGCGAGTAGCCGTCGGGCCCCGGCAGTGCGACCGGGCGCAGGCCGATCAACTCGGCGGCACGCACGGCCGAGTCGCGCCAGAACTGGAACGAGTTGATGCGGCTGAGCTCGAGGATCGCGATGGCGACCGCCGCCAGGAACGGCAGGCTCTGCAGGATCAGCACACCGGCATAGATGTAGATCTCGGTAATCTGCTTGTAGCCGTTGGACACGATCAGCACGCCGGCGCCGATCAGCAGCAGGCTGCCGATCACGGCCTCCCAGAACGCCTGGAACTCGATCGACATCCGCGACAGGCCGCCCTTGGAGGTGCGCGCGAAGGCGATGTGCTCGGTGATCAGGCCCTGCGCCACTGCGCGCGATACCGTCCACTGCACGCTCATCGCCGCGATCATCGCGCCCAGCATCTGGCCGGGTTTGATCGCGACGCGGGCGCGGTACATCGACAGGAAGTGCACGAGCGAGACCACGAAGGCGCCGATGATCGGCAGCGTCAGGATCTTGTCGGGGATGGCGATGTCGGCAAAGGCGACGATCGGCACCCAGATCAGATTGAGGATGGCGACGAGCACGCCGAGGCTTTCGGCCCCTAGCCAGTTCAGCCAGCCGAGACCGTATTCGCGCCTCTGGTTCTGCGTCAGCCGGCTCGCGCCGGGCAGGAAACGCCGCCAGTGCTTCTTGACGATCTGGAGACCGCCATAGGCCCAGCGGTGGCGCTGCTTCTTGAAGGCCTCGTAGGTGTCGGGCAGCATGCCCTGGCCGTAGCGCACGTTGGTGTAGTGGGTGACCCAGCCGAGCTGCTGGATCGTGAGGCCGAGGTCAGAGTCCTCGCAGATCGTGTCGCTCGACCAGCCGCCTGCCATGTCCATCGCGGCGCGACGGATCAGGCACATTGTGCCGTGCACGATGATGGCGTTCTCTTCGTTGCGCTGGACCATGCCGATGTCGAAGAAGCCGGCATATTCCCCGTTCATGATGTAGTGCATGATCGAGAGATCGCCGTCGCGATGCTCCTGCGGCGCCTGCACCAGGCCGACGCGGGGATCGGCGAAGGCCGGCACGAGGTCCTTGAGCCAGTCGGGCTCGACGACATAGTCGGCGTCGAGAATGCCGATAATCTCGGCGTCCACTGCGGTGCGCTCCATCGCGATCCGCAGTGCGCCGGCCTTGAAGCCCTGCACCTTCTCGGCGTTGATGAACTTGAAGCGTTCACCGAGTGCGCGGCAGTGATCCTGGATCGGCTGCCAGAAGGCGGGATCGGGCGTGTTGTTGATGATGACCACGCATTCGTAGTTCGGGTAGTTCAGCCGTGACAGCGCATCCAGCGTCTGCTTGAGCATGTCGACCGGCTCGTAATAGGCCGGGATGTGGATCGACACCTTTGGATAGTAGTCGGGGCCGGCGGCGGCCGCCGCCTCGGTCATGCTGTTATTAGCCAGGTTCTTGCCCTTGCTGAGCAGGCGGCGCGGGGCATGGCCGAAGGCAACCGCCGCGATCTCCTCGATGCGCGCCATCGCGATCAGGACGAGGGGCACGAGCAGGATCATGCCGAGCGTCAGCGCGAAGGCCGAGCCGAACACGAAATAGTGGGTGTTCCAGAAGGAGAACACGGTCGCCACCCAGGCGCCGACGCCGTTGGCGGTCGCGGCCAGCAGGACGGTCTGCCGCACGGTCGGCTCCGACAGACGCAGGATCGGCAGCGACAGCAAGATGCCGACCAGCAGCGCGATGGTCGCGAGCTTCCAGTAGTCGGGGTTCACGACCGGGCCGGTCCAGTTGAATTTCGGTTCGCGCGCGGCGTTGAAGACGCCCCAGTAAGGACCGACGCCGCCTTCGAAGAATTTCCAGGGCTGATCGACGGCTTCGACGATGTTGAACTCCATGCCGATGGAGTCGGCGCGGCTGACGAAATCGCGCAGCGTCACCGCCTGCCGGAACGGACCCGGGGTTGCGGCCTTCAGATTGTAGCCCGCGCTCGGCCAGCCGAATTCGGCGATCACGATGCGCTTGCCCGGGAAGGCGTCGCGCAGCTTCTGATAGATGATCATCGCCTGGTCGACGGCCTGCGTGTCGGAAAAGCCTTCCCAATAGGGCAGGATGTGCGCGGCGATGAAGTCGACGGAGGAGGCGAGCTCGGGGTGCTCGAGCCAGATGTTCCAGATCTCGCCGGTGGTCACGGGCACGTTGACCTGTGACTTCACCTTCTTGATCAGCTCGATGAGGTCTTCGACCTTCTGATCGGCGCGGTAGATGGTTTCGTTGCCGACGACGATGCCGTTGACGTTGCCGTTGCGCTTGGCCAGCGAGACCGCAGCGTCCATCTCGCGCTTGTTGCGCTCGGGATCCTTGTTGATCCAGGCGCCCACCATGACCTTCATGCCGAATTCGTTGGCGATGGCCGGCACCAGCTCGTTGCCTTCGCCGGCCGAATAGGCGCGCACCGCGCGCGTTGCCGTCGACAGCGTCTTGAGGTCGGAGCGGACCTTCTGCGGATCGACCGTAAGGTCGGTGACGTGGCCGGGCTCGAACGGCGTGTAGGACAGGCTCGGCAGGATGCCCTTGAATTCGGGCGCCGGGATCTTCTCCTGCAGCACGCCCCAGACGGCCGCGTGCAATGCGGACACCAACAAGACTACGGCGACGACAGCGCGCATCGCGGCTAAACCATGAGGGGCTGGGATGGCAGGGAAGCGGATCCGTCCCCGAGATCCGACCGTGTCCGCGGCAAAGGAAGCATAACTCTGCCCCGCCTTTTCACAACTGGTATGACGGCATGTCCTTTTAAGGGCAGCCCTTTTAGGGGGATGTCCTTTTCAGGGATGTCATTTTCGGAGCGGACGTTCCGAACCCGGAACGTCACGCCCGACCGCGTCGTGAGAGCGCGAGCAGTGCCAACCGGGTCTATGAACGATCGTTCCTGAAC
>JAEWBW010000330.1 GCA_023390955.1 Pseudomonadota bacterium | reverse complement strand
GCCAGCATCAGCCCAACGGGAACCTCGCCCTCGCGATGCGCGGGCAGCGAGATGGCGCAGCCATCGATCATGTTGATCAGGGTACAGTTGCGCAGGGCGCGCAGGTTCTGCGTGGTAAACGCCTTGTCGTCAGCGAGATCGGCGATTTTTGGCGGCGTGTTGGCGGTGGTCGGCAGCACCAGGGCGTCATAGGGCGCGATGCGTGCATTGACGCGTGCGATCAGCGAGCGGCGCTCGTTGAGGAGGTCGATATAGTCGGCCGCGCTCTGGTCCTTGCCGCGCATGATGCGCACGGCGACGCGGGGATCATAGATGTCGCCCTTGGCGGTGATGAGATAGCGGTGCCAGGCGAAACTCTCCGACGCCGCAAAGCCACCCTTGGCGTTCATCGGACCGATGTCATGGAATTCGGTCATCTCGATGCGCTCGATGGTTGCGCCATGATCGGCCAGCGTCTTCAGGGCGCGCTCGAAGGTCTGCGCCACCTCCGCGTCGAGATCGTCGAGCGCGATCGTGGTCGGCACCGCAAGCCGCATGCCCTGGATCGCACGCGGTTTCAGTCGCGTGACCGGTTCGTTCGCCAGCACGGCATCGAGAATGGCACAGCAACTGACCGATCGCGCCAGCGGCCCGATGCTGTCGAGCGAGAATGACAGCGGCACCGAGCCATCCAGCGGCACGCGGCGCTGTGTCGGCTTGTAGCCGACGATGCCGTTATAGGCCGCCGGAATGCGGCAGGACCCGCCAGTGTCGGTGCCCAGGCCGCCATGCGCCATGCCATCGAGCACGGAGACCGCAGCGCCCGAGGACGAGCCGCCGGGCACATGCCCGACGCTCCGGTTCCAGGCGCCCTTCGGCGTGCCGTAATGCGGGTTGATGCCGATGCCGGAATAGGCGAACTCGGTCATGTTGGTGCGACCGATCACGACAAAGCCAGCTTTGCGCAGCCGCGCGACCGTGGCCGCATCCTGCTCTGCCGGCGGAGAATCGTCGAGCGCGCGAGAGCCGGCGCGTGTCACCTGCCCCTTGATGTCGAAGAGATCCTTGATCGAGATCGGGATACCTGCGTAAGGCGACGGCGCCGCCTTGGCCTTGCGCAGGCCGTCCATCGCGTCGGCGGCAGCGAGCGCCGCATCCTTGTCGACATGGATGAAGGTGCGCTGGCCTTCGCCGGCCGGATCGGCGATCCTGGCGATGCAGGCTTCGACCAGCTTGCGGGAGGTGGTGCGGCCGTTCTCGAGGTCTTCGGCCAGCGTCGCCAGTGTCGGAAAATCGGGCATGTCTGTCTCGCGGAATATTGACGTGCGCAATCTATAGCGCTGGCTCAGTTCGACACAAGCATTGTGCGCATGATGGCATGCATGCTCGCTGCTGGACCGTTGACGCGCCATGGTCGATTGTCGCATCAAGATCGAAACGGGCGGGCGCGAAGCGCCTGCCTTTAAATGACATGGTTTTGGAGGAATCTCCGAGATGGCCGAACCGCAGCGCGCGCGACCGAAACCGACGCCGGAGACCCAGCATTTCTGGGACGGCGCCAAGGCGGGCGAATTGCGCCTGCAGCGCTGCGACGCCTGCGCGCATGTCTATTTTCCGCCGCGCCCGTTCTGCCCGTCCTGCGCCTCGCGCAAGGTTTCGGTGTTCAAGGCGAGCGGCAAGGGTTTCCTCTACAGCTACGTGATCAACCATCGCCCGGCGGCGCCCGGCTTCACGCCGCCTTACGCGATCGCGGTGGTGGAGCTCGACGAAGGTCCGCGGATGATGAGCAACATCATCGACTGTCCGCAGACGCCGGAGGCATTGGAGCTCGACATGAAGCTCGAGGTCGCCTTCGAAAAGCTCGACGACAAGATCACCCTCCCCGTGTTCCGTCCGGCGAAGGGGTAAGCGGTCATGCGCAAGAACCAGGTTGCCGTCGTCGGCGCCGCCGAGACCACCGAGCTCGGTGTCATTCCCAACATGTCGCAGCTGCAGCTGCACGCTGATGCCGCACTCAATGCCATCGCGGATGCCGGGCTGAAGCTGTCCGACATCGACGGCTTCGCCACCGCGGTCGAGACGCCGCAGCAGGTCTGCCATTATCTCGGCATCAAGCCGACCTGGGTCGACGGCACCTCGGTCGGTGGCTGCTCCTTCATGCTGCACGTCCGCCATGCGGCGGCGGCGATCGAGGCGGGCCTGTGCAAGACCGTGCTGATCACGCACGCCGAGAGCGGCAAGTCGATGATCGGCAAGCTGCCGCGCTCGATTCCCGCCGACAGCCTGCAGGGCCAGTTCGAGGCGCCCTACGGCGTCTACGGCCCGCCCAGCATGTTCCCGATTCCCGTGCTGCGCTACATGAAGACCCACGGCATCACGCATGAGCAGATCGCCTCGGTCGCCGTCGTGCAGCGCGAATGGGCCGCGAAGAATCCGCGCGCGATGATGAAGGACCCGATCACGGTCGCCGACGTCCTCAACTCGCGCATGATCGCCTATCCGTTCCGCCTGCTGCAGTGCTGTCTCGTCACCGACGGCGGCGGCGCGCTGATCCTGACCTCGGCCGACCGCGCCAAGGACTTTCCGCGCAAGCCCGTCTACATCATGGGCACCGGCGAGAGCGTTGAAACGCCGATGGTCAGCCAGATGGAGACGTTCAACTCCTCGCGCGCGTTCACAACCGCGGGGCCGCTGGCGTTCAAGGAGGCCGGCATCGCGCACAAGGACGTCGATCATCTCATGATCTACGACGCGTTCGCGCATCTGCCGCTGTTCGGCCTCGGCGACCTCGGCTTCATGCCGCACGAGGAGACCGGCAAGTTCATCGCTGACGGTAACACCCGTCCCGGCGGCAAGCTTCCGCTCAACACCAATGGCGGCGGGTTGAGCTACATGCATTCGGGCATGTACGGCATGTACGCGCTGCAGGAGAGCGTGCGCCAGATGCGTGGTATCGCGCCGGCGCAGGTGCCGAACGCGAAGATTTCGGTGTGCCACGGCGTCGGCGGCATGTTCGCGGCATCAGGCACGATCGTGTTTACGAACGAGAGGTAAGCGCCGTCATTCCGGGATGGTCCGAAGGACCAGACCCGGGATCTCGAGATTCTCAGGCGCGCGATTGCGCGCCAGAGTTCGCGCTCCGCGCGCCTCGGAATGACAAGGACAACAGGAGAACCCACATGAGCAAATCACTGCAAGACAAGGTCATCATCGTCACCGGCGCAGGCCGTGGCATCGGGCGCGAGATCGCGCTGCTCTGTGCGGCCGAAGGCGCCAAGGTCGTCGTCAACGATCCCGGCGGGTCTGCCGACGGCGCCGGTTCGAGCGCGACGCCTGCCGAAGAGGTGGTCGAGGAGATCAAGAAGCGCGGCGGCATTGCCGTGCCGAACTTCGAGTCGGTCGCCGAAGCCGTTCCCGCCAGCAAGATCGTGAAGACCGCGACCGATCATTTCGGCCGGCTCGATGGCGTCGTCAACAATGCCGGCATTTTGCGCGACATGATCTTCCACAAGATGAGCGTGGAAGCATTCGAGGCCGTCATCAAGGTCCATTTGATGGGTTCGTTCTATGTCAGCCACGCCGCCGCGCGCATTTTCCGCGAGCAGGAGTCTGGCTCGTTCGTGCACTTCACCTCGACCTCCGGCCTGATCGGCAATTTTGGCCAGGCCAATTACGCCGCAGCAAAGCTCGGCATCGTCGGACTGTCGAAGTCGATTGCGCTCGACATGGGCCGCTTCAACGTCCGCTCCAACTGCGTCTCGCCGTTCGCCTGGACCCGCATGATCGGCACCATCCCGACCGAGACGGACGCCGAGAAGGCGCGCGTCGAGAAGATCAAGCAGATGGGCCCGGAGAAGATCGCGCCGGTCTGCGCCTATCTGCTCTCCGACGCCGCCAAGGACGTCTCAGGGCAGATCTTTGGCGCGCGCATGAACGAACTGTTCCTGTTCAGCCAGAACCGTCCGATCCGCTCGGTGCACCGGAGCGAAGGCTGGACGCCGCAATCGATCGCCGAGCACGGCATGCCGGCGCTGAAGGGCTCGTTCTACAAGCTCGACCGTTCGGCTGATATCTTTCCGTGGGATCCGGTGTAAGCGTCGCCGCTTAGAAACTCACTCTCTCCAGGCGTCATGGCCGGGCTCGTCCCGGCCATCCACGTTTTTGATACGACGAGAGAAGATCGTGGATGCGCGGGACAAGCCCGGGCATGACGGCGGAGTGTGTGGCGCCTGCGTTGCCTAACCCGTATTCCTCAACCCCGCCGAAATCCCGTTGATCGTCAGCTGAATGCCGCGCAGCACCTGCTCGTCGGCGTTTTGCGCGCGGTGCTCCTTCAACAGCTCGACCTGAACGTGGTTGAGCGGGTCGAGATAGGGGAAGCGGTGGCGCACCGAGCGCTCCAGCAGCGGGTTGCCTTGCAGGAGGCGGTCCTGGCCCATGATGTCCAGCAAAGTCTCGATGCAGGAATGCCATTCGCGGCGGATGCGGCCAAAAATCTTTTCACGCAAGGCTTCGTCCGGCACCAGCTCGGCATAGCGCGAGGCGATTGCGATAGAGCTCTTTGCGAGCACCATGTCCATGTTCGACAAGAGCATGCGGAAGAACGGCCATTCCTTGTACAGCTCTTTCAGGAATGGCATGCCCTTGTCGGGATGCGCCGCGATCCATTGCTCGACGGCGCTGCCAAAGCCGTACCAACCCGGCAGCATCAGACGGCATTGCGCCCAGGAGAACACCCAGGGGATGGCGCGTAGATCCTCGATCGCACGGGTCTTCTTGCGCGAGGCCGGACGGCTGCCGATGTTCAGCGTCGCGATCTCGTTGATGACGGTCGAGGCCCAGAAATACTCGACGAAGCCGTCGGTCTCGTAGACGAGGCCGCGATAGGCCTTGAAGGCGAGATTTGAAAGCTCGTCCATCGCGGTGAGATATTCGCGGCGCGGCGCGCTCTGGCGCGGCTGCAGCAGGCTGGCGTCCAGCGTCGCGGCCGCAAGAATCTCCAGATTGTTGCGGCCGACCTCCGCGTTGGAATATTTCGACGAGATGATCTCGCCCTGCTCGGTGATGCGGATCTGGCCGTTCACGGCGCCGCCGGGCTGCGCGACGATGGCGTCGTAGCTCGGACCACCGCCGCGGCCGACCGAGCCGCCGCGGCCGTGAAACAGGCGCAGCCGCACGCCGTGCCGCTCGAACACTTCGACCAAGCCGATCTCGGCCTTGTACAGCTCCCAGCCCGAGGTGACGAAACCGCCATCCTTGTTGCTGTCGGAATAGCCGAGCATGACCTCCTGCAGGCCGCCGCGGCTGTCGACGAGGCGGCGGTAGTCGTGCAGCGCCAGCATGCGATCCATGATGGTGCCCGAGGCCTGCAGATCCTCGATGGTCTCGAACAGCGGCACGATGTTGATGGCGCTGCGTCCCGAGGGATGGACGAGGCCGACCTCCTTCAGCAGCACCGCGACCTCGAGCATGTCGGACATGCCCTTGCACATCGAGATGATGCATTGGGGAATGGCGTCCGAGCCGAAGCGCGCATGCGCTTCGGCAGCCGCATGGAAGACGTTGAGCTCACCCATCGTCTCGTCGCTGTATTTGACGAACGGCGATACCAGCGAGCGCGTCGAGCGCAGCTCGTTGGTGAGCAGCGCGATGCGCGCCTCTTCGCCGAGCGCGAGATAGGACGTGCCGGGGTTGGCAGCGTCCATCAGCTCGGCAATGGTGCGCTCGTGCACGGCCGAATTCTGCCGGATGTCGAGCCGCGCCAGATGGAAGCCGAAACAATCGATCGCGCGCCGCAGCAGCCGCAGCCGGCCGCGGGCGATGACGCGGGCATTGTTGGCGATCAGCGAGCGGTGCAGCACGTCGAGATCGGCCTGCAGCTCCTTCACGCTGTCATAAGGCGCGCCCTTGCCGACGGGACGTCGTGTGATCTCGACCTCGAGCTTTTCGGCCGTTGCGGTCAGCCGCGCATAGATCCCTGAGACCGCGAGGCGATAGGGCTCGCCGCTGCGATGTGGCGAGGTATCGGGCGAACGCTCCGCGAGCGCGCGCAATTCCTCGGAGACGTCGGCGAGATGCGCCGCGATCGACAGTTCCGAGCCGAGCACGTGCAGCTCGTTCAGATAGAATTGCATCACCCGGCTCGACTGCAGCCGCAGCGTGCCGCGCATGACGTCGGCGGTGACGAAGGGATTGCCGTCGCGGTCGCCGCCGATCCAGCTTCCCATGCGCAGGAACGAGGCGAGCTCGGTCGCGGCCTGCCCGCCGCCCTCCTCCAGCCGGTCCTCCAGCACGTTGACCAGCCGCGGCACCTCGCGCAGGAACGTGTAGTCGTAGAAGGACAAGCCGTTGGATACCTCGTCGAGCACGGTGAGCTTGGTCCGGCGCAAGAGATTGGTCTGCCACAGCGTCAGCACCTCGCGGCGGAGTTGCTCGTCGCTGGCCTCGGCCTCCTCACTCGTCATCGCGACGCGCTCGCGGCGATCGAGCAGCGCAGCCACCTCCATCTCGCGGTCCATCGTGCTCTTGCGGCGGACCTCGGTCGGATGCGCGGTCAGGACCGGGCTGCCCTGGGCGCTCTTGAAGAAATTGCGGAGCGCGTCGGCGCCGATGCCGGCGGACTTGGCATGGGCCAGCGTCGTTGCCAGCACGCCGGCCTCCGCACCCTTGGCGATGCGCGAGCGCATCTGGCGGATGTTGTTCTGGTCCTCGGCGATGTTGGCGAGGTGGGAAAAATAGCTGAAGGCGCGGACAATCCGCACCGTGTCGGAGATCGACATGCTGTCGAGGATCTGCTCGAGCTCGCGGCGAGCGAGCCGGTCCTCGTCGCGGTGGAACCGGATCGAGGTCTGCCGGATGCGCTCGACCAGGTCGAACACGTCGGCGCCCTCCTGGTCGCGCACCGTGTCGCCCAGGATGCGCCCGAGCAGGCGGATATCGTCCCGCAGCCGGACGTCGGCTTCCAGCGCCTGGACGTCCTCCGGGCGGTTGGAGCGATCTGCGACGGGGTCTGACGGTATGGTCTGGAGGGACATGGCGGCTTCCTTCTGGCCCTCGTGGCTACCCAGCCTGCCGAGTGTGCAAGTTTTTTGCCGCAGCGCAAGATGAAGTTGGGAGCGGTGCACACTGGCGGCCGCCCCTCGCCGCCTACCGGCGGCTAGGCCGGCACGATCACCTTGCCGATCGGCCAGAGCGCGATGCCGGCGAGCTTCAGGTGGGCCCAGGCGAAGGGGATGCCGATGATGGTGATCGCGAAGACCACGGCCGTCAGGAGGTGACCCAGCGCCAGCCACCAGCCGGCGAGCACGAACCAGATGATGTTGCCGATCACCCCGAGCGGGCCGGTGCCGATATCGTCCATGCCGGTGACCTCGTCGCGGCTGACCGCCCGCGAGCCGAACGGCAGCAGCGTGTAGACGGCAATGTTGAACGCCGCCCGGGCCCAGGGCAGGCCGATGATGGTGACCGCCATGATGACCGCGGCCACCAGCCAGCCGAACGCCATCCAGGCGCCGCCGATAAGGATCCAGATGATGTTGAGCAGGATGGAAACGGGGGTCATTGGGGCTGTCCGCGCGTGATGCTCCACCTCATATAGGTACGAAATCTGTCGCTGCGAAGACATGCGGGACGCAGCCGGTGGCGAACCATTCCCCTCAACCGAAGTTTACCGCCTGAGGGAGATACCGGAAATGGCACCAAATCGGGCACCGAAGACGTCACGCGACCTGCCGGGATCAAAGCCCCGCAAGGATGCCTCGCGCGAAATGCAGAATGCGATCGTCGAGGACGCCGGCGAGACCGGCGGCGAAGACCGCGATCTCGTCCATGGCGAGGGAGGCACCATCGACCTCCCCAGGACGCCGCGCGATTTGTCGAAGGACGACTAGATCAGCGCCGCGTTGACGGCAGCTAGTTCGATGCGACGAAGAAGAAGTCTTCGCCCGGAAGCGAGCCATAGGTGTAAGGCTCCTGACGGCCCGCCGTCAGGCCCATCACGTCGTCGCGCACGAGGCGGAACAGCTTGCTGAGCTCGACACCGGGCGTCGCAATGCGCTGGATCATGGACACGGCAAAGGGCGAATTGCCGCCCTCCCCGTCGAGCGCGACCTGGCCATGCTTGGCCGCGAACACGACTAGCGAAGCGCCGGACACGCGGACCTCGCCGAGCCCTCGCCCGATCGCGCGCGTCGTCCTTCCGTCACCCGATGCAGGACGACCTGCAGCTTCCACCACCGGCACGGCCGTCTTGCGCATTTGCGGCGCGAATGGATTGTCGCGGCAGGCATCGAGAACGATCAATCGCAGCTTTTTGGCGCCTTCGAGCGCGACCATGACCTGGTCAACCGGAACGGCCTCGAACTGGATGTCGCGGTCGGCGGCCAGCTTGGCGTCGACGGGGATGAGATAATTCTGACCGCTCACCTCCATGCCGTGGCCAGCGTAATACACCATGGCCCAATCGGACTGATCGGAACGGCTGGCGAAATCGTGCAGCGTCTGAAGCAGATTTTCCCGCGGGAGATCGACCGCGAGCACGACATCGTCGAAGCCGACTCGCCGCAGGGCGCCGGCGACGCCCTCGGCGTCCTTCTTCGGATTGGCCAGCGCCCCGACAGAACGATAGGCCGAGTTGCCGATCACCAGCGCAATGCGCCGCCCCTGACGGACTCTTGGCTTTGCGACCGGCGCCGGCGGTGGCAGCTTGACGGTGGTGACGTCAGGCGTCGGGATCGACGACGGATTCATCGCCTTCTTCGGCGCCGGCGGGAGAATGGGCTCCGGCGCTCCGGAGTCGAGCGCGGCAAGGCGCGCTCTTGCTGTTCGCAGGGCTTCGGCGCTGGTGTCGTATTGGTAGGGGCTGAGCCCGGCAACCGTCTCAAAGTCCCGGCGCGCTTCGGCCAGATCACCCCTCTTCTCATAGGCGAGACCGCGGCCGACGAAAGCCAGCGGAAAATCCGGCCTGATGGCCAGGGCGGCTTTGTAGTCCTCGATCGCGCGATCGGACTCGCCGGCATACCGCCTCGTGTCGGCGCGATGGACGAGCGCCAGCGCGGCCCCCGGATCGAACTCGATGGCACGATTGAAATCCGCGATAGCAGCTTCGAGATCGCCCTGCAGCCGCCTTGTCTCGCCGCGTCCGGTCATCGCCGTCACGCTCTTCGGCGCCAGACGGATGGCGATGTCGTAATCGTCGATGGCCGCACCGTATTCGCCCTTGATCCTGTGGATCAGCGCGCGGTTGACGTATCCATTCACCGCCTTCGGATCGAGCTCGATCTCCTTGGCGATATCGGCCCGCGCGAGCTCCATCTCATCCATCAGGATAAAGGTCACCGCACGACCGTTATAGGCGTCCGCGAGGCGAGCCTTGTCGCCGCCAGCCAGACGAAGCCCGATGATGTCGTCATGATCCTTTCGGGCAAGCTCAAACTGCCCGCTGCGCTCATAGGCCTTGGCGCGGCTGCCCATGTACCTGGCGCGATCGCGGGGACCGACGGCCAGAGCCAGATTATAATCGTCTATGGCTCCGGCAAAATTCCCCTGCTCGAACCTGATGCTCCCGCGTTCGCTGAAGGCGTCGATCCGGTCTTGCGGGCTCTTCGCGAGCGAAAGCGCCTGGGTCACGTCCGCCAGCGCAAGGTCGAATTTCCGTAGCCTGCGATAGGTGAATCCGCGCTGGTTCAGGGCGCCGACCAGCGCGGTGGTCGGTGGATTGGTCAAGATGAAGGTCGTGCATGCGGCAACGCGGAGTTCGTTGGTCGGCGCCTGCAGGCACTGTGCGCCGGACTGCTTTTGCAGGGCCGTTGCCGCAAAGGCGTCGGAGCTGAAGAACGCGGCGAAAGCGGCAAATGCCAACGCCGGTAGATGTCTTACCAACGACACGATCAACGGCATTCCAAATTGCAGATCAGAATCAAACGTTGAGATCGTAGCCCGGATGGCGCACAGCGCAATCCGGGATCGCAGATCAGACGGAAGCGCCCAGGATTACGCGGAACCTGTCAACGGGCTGCGCTCCGCGCCGACCTGCTGGTTCCATCCGGGCGACGAGCTACCGCCCCTCGAACTTTGCCGGGCGCTTCTCCATGAACGCCTTCATGCCTTCGGCCATGTCGTGGGTTTTGAACAGCGGCAGCAGCTGCAGATAGACGTGGTGGACGTGATCGGAGAAGTTTTCGTTCATCCCCATCCGCATCATGCGCTTGGAGGCCTGCACCGCCAGCGGCGCGTTCGCCGCGATCTCGCGGGCGATCGCATAGGTGCGGTTCATCAGCTCGGCATCCGCCACGACCTCGTTGGCGAGACCCCATTCCAGGCACTCACGGGCGCTGAGCGTACGGCCGGTGAAGATCAGCTCGGAAGCCTTGGCCCAGCCGAGCATGCGCGGCAGCAGCCAGGTGCCGCCGGATTCCGGAACCACGCCGCGCTTGACGAAGGCAGCCGCGAGCTTTGCGGACTCCCCCATGATGCGGATGTCGCAGCCGAGCGCGGTGTCCATGCCGTAGCCGGCGGCGCCGCCGTTGACGGCGCAGATGGTCGGCTTGTCCATCGCCTGCAGGACGGTCGGCGGCGTGTTGCGCAGATTGATCGTGGTCGGCGACGACGCCGCGCTGAGGCCATTGCCGTCACGCTCCTTGCGCAGGTCGAGACCGGCGCAGAATGCCCTGCCCTTGCCGGTGATGATGACGACGCGGACGTTGCGGTCCTCATTGGCCTCGGTCAGGAGCCGCGCCAAATCGTTGAGCATCGGGCCGGAGATCGTGTTCATGCGCTCCGGCGCGTTCAACGTGATCGTCGCGATGTGATCGGCGACTTCGTAGAGAACTTCCTTGGTTTCGCTTGCAGCGTCGCTCATGAGAACCTCTTCTGTCAGATCTTGCGTCCCGCCTGCTCCCAATAGGGATCGCGCAGGCGGCGCTTGAAGATTTTTCCGGAGTCTTCGCGCGGCAGCTGCCGCTGGATTTCGATGTGCTTTGGCACCTTGTAGTCGGCGAGCTGCGCCTTCAGCCGGGCACGGATCTCGTTCGCCTCGAGCGTGACGCCGGGTTGCGGCTCGACCACCGCCATCAAGGCCTCGCCGAACTCGGCGTCGGGGATGCCGAACACCGCACAATCATGCACGCCGGGGACGGCATGCAGCACGGACTCGATCTCCGCCGGATAGATGTTGACGCCGCCCGAGATCACCATGTCGCGCTTGCGGTCGCAGATGAAGACGTAGCCGTCCTCGTCGATATAGCCAACGTCGCCCGAGGTGATGAAACCGTCGAGGTCGATCTCGGCGCGCTTCTCCGGCTTGTTGTGGTAGGTGAAGTCGGCCATCTCCGCCATGCGCGAATAAATCTCGCCGATCTCGCCCACACCTAGTACGCGGCCGTCCTCGCCGATGAAGCGCAGCTCGGCGCCTGGCGATATCTTGCCGACGGTACCCGGCTTCTTCAGCGCATCCTCGGACGTCGCGAAGGTGACAGCGCTGGACTCGGTCGAGCCGTAGAATTCGTAAATCACCGGCCCCCACCATTCGATCATGGCGCGCTTGACGTCGGCCGGACACGGCGCCGCGGCATGGATGATGTGGCGCAGCGAGGAGACGTCATATTTCTTGCGCACCTCCTCCGGCAGCTTCATCAGGCGGATGAACATGGTCGGCACCATGAAGATGGTGTCGATCCTGTAGCGCTCGATCAGCTCCAGAAACTCTTCCGCCTCGAAGCGCGGCATCAGCACCAGCGCGCCGCCGAGCTTGCCGGCGCGCAGGCCGAACGAGTTCGGCGCGGAATGATAGAGCGGCCCGGGCAGGATGGCGCGGGCGCCGGGCTTGAGCCCGTAGATCATCGCCCGCATGCGCTCGCCGGCCGCCTGCTGCGCCGGATTCGGAGCGTTGCGGCGCACGCCCTTGGGATGGCCCGTGGTACCCGACGTGTAGATCATGTTGGTCGGCTGCGGCACGACCGGACCGTCATAGGGCGCAAACGGCGCGAGCCAGGATTCGAAATCGACCGCGAAATCCGGCTTCGCCAGATGGTCGGGATCGATCTTGTAGTTCTTCAGGATTTCCGGCGGCGTCGGCACGCTGAGAACTGTGACGCCTTTAGGGATCGCATCGCGCAAGGCGTGCAGCATGTCTGCATGGCCGATCAGCACGGAGGTGCCGGTGTCCTTCAGGATGTAGTTGATCTCGTCCGGCTTGAAATGCCAGTTGATCGGCACGCCATAGGCGCCGAGCCGCATCGCGGCGTAGGCGGCCTCGATGAAGGCGATGTCGTTGCGCATCAGCATGCAGACGCAATCGCCCTGCTTGACGCCGAGTTTTGCGAGACCCGAAGCGATGCGATCGGCGCGGCTGGCGACCTCGGCGTGGATCCGGCTGCGTTCGCCGGAGACGATGCCGAGGAATGGGGACGTTTCGCTCATTTTTGTTGTTCTTTGTTGTCGTTAGAGGCTGTCATTCCGGGGCGGCTCGAAGAGCCGAACCCGGAATCTCGAGGTTCCGGGTTCGCCCTTTGGGCGCCCCGGAACGACAGAGAGATCAATCCGCGAACTTCGGCGCGCGCTTCTCGATATTGGCGCGGACGGCTTCGGTCTGGTTCGCACTGCCGATCAGCTTCTGCTGCTCGACGGATTCGGCCAGCAGCGCCGGGCCCGGATCGACCGAGAGGGTGTTCAGCATGCGCTTGGCGGCGCGGATCGCATCGGGGCTCTTGCCGGCGATCTCGCGCGCGGCTTCGAGGGCGGCAGCACGCGGGTCATCACAGATGCGCGTGGCAAGACCGTAGGTCATCGCCTCCTGCGCTGAGAAGATGCGGCCGGTGTAGGTGAGGTCACGCAAGATGTCGTCGCGCACGAGAGAGGCGAGGATCGGCGTGCCCGCCATGTCGGGCACCAGGCCCCATTTGATTTCCATCACCGACATCCGCGCGTCCGCGCTGAGGAAACGCATGTCGGCGCCGAGCGCGAGCTGAAAGCCGCCGCCGAAAGCAACGCCGTGGATTGCGGCAATCACGGGAACCGGAAGCTGACGCCAACCCCACACCGCCTGCTGCGGAAAATTCGCCTGGCCATGGGTGCGCACCGTGAGGTCACGTTTTTCGCCCCCCGGAATTCCGTTGCCGCCGCCTTCCTTCATGGCGGCAAAACGCCCCATGTCGAGACCGGCGCAAAACGCCCGCCCCTCGCCGGACAGCACGACCGCGCGCACGCCTTTTTCCTTGGAGAGACGGGCAGTTGCATCCACCAGCGCCTGAAACATCGGCTGGTCCAGCGCATTCATCTTGTCCGCGCGCACAAGCCGGACGTCGGCCACGCCGTCGGAAATCGTGATCGAGACGCGCTCTTCCATGGACGAATTCTCCCTGATCTTGACCGGTTGCCGCTTTACAGAACGGCGGTGTCCGGATTTAGTCAATCGACCAATTAACTGACAATCCGCGCGGGGGAAACACCCATGTTCAAGGAAAATCTTCTGGCCGGAAGAAGCATCCTCGTCACCGGCGGCGGCACCGGGCTCGGCAAGTCGATGGCAGCGCGCTTCCTGCAGCTTGGCGCCGAGGTGCACATCTGCGGCCGGCGCAAGATCGTCTGTGACGAGACCGCGACCGAATTGATGGATCAGTATGGCGGCCGCGTCACCAGCCACGGCGTCGATATCCGCAACGCGCTCGCCGTCGAAGAGATGGTCGAGAGCATCTTTCGCGAGAAGCCCCTCACCGACCTCATCAACAATGCGGCCGGAAATTTCATCTCACGGTCCGAAGAGCTGTCGCCGCGCGGCTTCGATGCGGTCGCCAACATCGTCATGCACGGCACGTTCTACGTGACGCATGCGGTCGGCAAGCGCTGGATCGCGGCGAAACAACCCGGCAACGTGGTTTCGATCACCGTGACCTGGGTGCGCAACGGGTCGCCCTACGTCGTGCCGTCGGCGATGAGCAAGTCGGCAATCCACGCCATGACGATGTCGCTCGCCACCGAATGGGGCAAGTACGGCATCCGGCTGAATACCATCGCGCCGGGCGAAATCCCGACCGAAGGCATGAGCAAGCGCATCAAGCCCGGCGACGAGGCCGGCGCACGCACCAAAGCGATGAACCCGATGGGCCGCGTCGGCACGATGGAGGAGTTGCAGAACCTCGCGGTATTCCTGATCTCCGGCGGCTGCGACTGGATCACCGGCGAGACCATCGCCATGGACGGCGCCCAGGCGCTCGCCATGGGCGGCAATTTCTATCAGCTCCGCGACTGGAGCGACGACGATTGGGCCAAGGCGCGCGACAGCATCAAGGCGCAGAACGAAAAGGATCGAGCTTCGAGAGGATGAAACCTCTTGGTCGTCCTGGCGAAAGCCAGGACCCATAACCACAAGACGCAATTTTGCGAAGACTGATCATTGATAGTCTTCGCCAAATGAGGCTCGGTGGCTATGGGTCCCGGCTTTCGCCGGGACGACGACGCCTAGACGACACCACCACTGCATAAAATCAAAACACCACGGGACGAAACATGACCTCTACCCAGCCACTGGCGACCCTCGCCGACATGGTGCGCGAGCGCGCCAAGAGCCGCGGCAATGCCATCGCCTATGAATTCGAAGGCCGCGTCACGAGCTTTGCCGAATTCGACGTCAAGACCAACAAGGTCGCCAACGCGCTGATCGCGATGGGCCTGAAGAAGGGCGATCGCATCGCCTATCTCGGCAAGAACAGCGACCACTACTTCGAACTGCTGCTGGGCGCGGTGAAGGCCGGCATCGTGATGGCACCGGTGAACTGGCGGCTTGCGGGACCCGAAGTCGCCTTCATCGTCGAGGACTGCAAGGCGCCGGTGCTGTTCGTCGGCCCCGAGTTCATTACGCAGGTTCAACAGATCAAGGACAAGCTGCCGAGCGTGCGCTCCGTCATCACCGCCGAAGGCGGCGCCGCGGAATGGCAGGATTTCATCGCTTGGCGCGACGCGCAGAGCAGCGCGGATCCGATGGTGCCGCTCACCACCAAGGACGTCGCGATCCAGCTCTATACTTCCGGCACCACCGGCAAGCCGAAGGGCGCGATGCTGTCGCATTCGAACTTCAAGAGCCTGCTGGAAGCCGGCGGCGCAGCTGACACCCCGGACTGGAACAAGTGGACGACCGACGACGTGTCGCTGGTCGCGATGCCGATCTTCCATATCGGCGGCGCCGGCTGGGGCGTGGTGGGCCTCGGCCACGGCGCCCGCAGCGTGATCGCCCGCGAATTCGATCCGACCAAGGTGCTCGACTTCTTCGAGCAGTTCGGGATCACAAAGCTGTTCATGGTGCCTGCGGCGATGCAGTTCGTGGTGCGCCAACCGCGCGCGAAAACCATGGATTTCTCGAAGCTGAAATACATGCTGTACGGCACCTCCCCGATTCCCGCGGCGCTGCTGAAGGAGTGCATCGAGGTCTTCAAATGCGGCTTCGTGCAGCTGTACGGCATGACGGAGACGACCGGCACCATCGTCGCGCTGCCGCCGGAAGATCATGTCGAGGGCCTCGAGCGGATGCGTTCGGCCGGCAAGGCGCTGGCGGGCGTTGAGCTCGCGATCCTCGACGTGGACGGCAACCCGCTGCCGCCGCGCCAGGTCGGCGAGATCGCGACGCGCTCGGACCACAACATGTCGGGCTACTGGAACCTGCCGGAGGCAACCGCAGCGACGCTGCGCAGCGACGGCTGGTTGCGCACCGGCGATGCCGGCTACATGGACGAGGACGGCTACCTCTACATCCACGACCGCATCAAGGACATGATCATCTCGGGCGGCGAGAACATCTATCCCGCCGAAGTCGAGAGCGCGCTGTGCGATCACCCTGACGTCGCGGAAGCCGCCGTGATCGGCGTGCCCGACGACAAATGGGGCGAGGCGGTGAAGGCGGTCGTGGTGATGAAGCCCGGCAAGCAGGCCACCGCCACCGACATCATCAACTTCACCCGCGAACGCATCGCCGGCTACAAGACGCCGAAGAGCGTGGAGTTCATCCCGGCCCTGCCGCGCAATCCCTCAGGCAAGATTTTGCGGCGGCAATTGCGCGATCCGTTCTGGGCGGGGAAGGACCGGCAGGTGAATTGAGCGTCATTGCGAGGAGCAAAGCGACGAAGCAATCCAGACTTTCTCAGTGGAAAGATTCTGGATTGCTTCGCTTCGCTCGCAATGACGACGGCTAATGCTTCCCCGGCCCCATATAGCCGAACAGGAACCCCGCCACCTTCCGCATCTGGATCTCCTCGCTGCCTTCGGTGATGCGGTAGCGGCGATGGTGGCGGTAGATGTGCTCGAACGGCTTGTGGCGTGAATAGCCCATGCCGCCATGGACCTGCATGGCGCGGTCGGCGGATTCGCAGCAGAGGCGGTTTGCCCAGTAATTGCACATCGAGACACGATCGGAGAGCGTGCGCTCGATCTGCTCCTCGTTGAGCTTGTCCATCTCCCACGCGGTCTTGCGGATCAGGAGACGCAGCATCTCAGCCTGCGTCGCCAGCTCGACCAGCGGGAACTGGATCGCCTGGTTCTCCGCGAGCGCCTTGCCGAACGGTTTTCGCTCGCGCGCGTACCTCACGCTCTCGTTGATGCAGTAGACCGCGGCGCCCAGCGAGCTGGCCGCCTGGCGGATGCGGTTCTGATGCACGAAGCACTGTGCCAGCGACAGTCCTCGGCCGACCTCGCCGAACAGCGCATCCTCGGGCACGAATACGTCAGTGAAGCTGACGCGCGGATGGTCGGTCGGCATGTTGAAGGTCCACATATACTCCTCGACCTTCACACCCGGGCTCTTGGCCGGCACCAGGAAGCAGGTGATGCCGCGCGCATCGCCGTCATTGCCCGAGGTGCGCGCGAACAGCGCGCAGTGCGTGGCGACGTGCATGCCGGTCGTCCACATTTTCTCGCCGTTGATGATCCAGCCCTTGACGTTGTCGCGGGGGGCCGGCACAGCGCGCGTCTCCATGTGGGTGGCGTCCGAGCCGTGATGCGGCTCGGTGAGACCGAAGGTGATGCGGTACTTGCCCTTGATCGAGCCGTCGATCATCGCCTTCTGGTCGTCGCGACCGTAGCGGTCGAGCATGGTGACAACAGGGAAATTGCCGACGACGGAGTGCTCGTTCTGCAGATCGTTGTGCAGGCCGAGCCCTTTTGACGCAAAGTGCTCGCGGATCACGGCCATCCAGAGATTGGAGCCATCCTTGCCGCCATGCTGCTTCGACACCGCGAAACGCAGATGCCCGGCGGCGTCGGCGACGTCCTTGGCCTTGCGCAGCAACTGCTCCCATTCGTGACGCGGCAGGCCGCCATTCTCGAAATCGGTGCGTGCCCATTCGCGGCGATGGTCGAAGAAACGAATGTTGTCGTCGGCCTGTTCCAGCGGCTTGATCTCACGCTCGATGAAACGATCGAGCTCCCCAAGATAGGCGACGAGATCGGCAGGCAATGAGAAATCCACGGTTCGCTCCCGGACTGATTTTGTGGTGTTGCGTTAAGGCGCTAGGCGCACTTTTGCTTCGCCGCGATTAAGGCGAGAAGCGCACGCGCAAGTCAAGCAAGCCAGCGCGTGTAAGGCGCAAGGCGCATTGCGCAATTCGATGGTGTCCGGTTGCGCCCGCGCGCTAGTATGCACGCAAATACCGTCACGAGAACATGCAGGGAGCGACCATGGAGCTGAAATTCTCGAAGGTGGAACGCAAAGGTCCGATCACGATCATCACGCTGTCGCGGCCCGAAGTCTACAACGCGCTGCACACCGACGCGCATTTCGAGCTCGACAAGGTGTTCGACGATTTCTCCACCGATCCCGAGCAATGGGTCGCGATCGTCACCGGCGCCGGCGACAAGGCGTTCTGCGCCGGCAACGATCTGAAATGGCAGGCGGCCGGCGGCAAGCGCGGCTGGGACAAGGGTGGTTTTGCCGGCCTGACCTCGCGCTTCGACTGCGACAAGCCGATCATCGCCGCGGTCAACGGCGTCGCGATGGGCGGCGGCTTTGAGATCGCGCTCGCCTGCGACCTGATCATTGCGTCGGAGAATGCGACCTTCGCGCTGCCCGAGCCGCGCGTCGGCCTCGCCGCGCTCGCAGGCGGCCTGCACCGGCTGCCGCGGCAGATCGGTCTGAAGCGCGCCATGGGCATGATCCTGACCGCGCGCCATGTCAGCGCCAAGGAAGGCGTCGAGCTCGGCTTCGTCAACGAAGTGGTGCCGCAGGGCGAGGCGCTCGCCGGCGCGCTGCGCTGGGCCGAGATGATCACCAAGAACTCGCCGATGTCGATCCGTGCCTCCAAGCAGACCATCCAGAAGGGTCTCGGCGTGTCGCTTGAGCAGGCGATCTCCGAGCAGCGCGAATATCCGGCGGTGAAGGCGATGGCGGCGTCACAGGATTACATCGAGGGCCCGAAGGCGTTTTCGGAGAAGCGCCCGCCGAAATGGGTGGGGAAGTAGGCTTCCGTCATTCCGGGGCGCGCCGGGAGGCGCGAGCCCGGAATCCATTTACCCGCAGTCCACGCCGTCTAATGGATTCCGGGCTCGTCGCTACGCGACGCCCCGGAATGACGGTGGAGAAAGTGGCGCGCCCTCTCAACTCCGTCATTGCGAGCGCGGCGAAGCAATCCAGAATGCGTCCTCGGAGACAGCCTGGATTGCTTCGTCGCTTTGCTCCTCGCAATGACGGGGAGAGGCCTGCCTACCCGCCCCGTCCGAGCTCCCGCTTGTACGAAGCATAGTTCGGCTGATCGACCGCGAGCTTGTCCATCGTGGTCTGCCACAAGTGCTCGGCGAGCCCGGGTGTCGCGAGATCAACCTCGCCCTTGGCGATGCGCTCGGCGAGCGCACGGTTGAGATCAGTGACCGAGCCGTCGATGCCGAGCAGCGCGCGCAGGCGCGTCACTTCGGCGGCATCGCTGCCCTCCTCCTGCGTGAGCTGCCGCGTCACGAGGTCGAGGATGTTGACGGCGACGCGCAACTTGAACGCCTGGTGGCCGCTGATCAGCGGCGTGATGTCGTTGCGGAGAAAATCGGCGACCGCTTTCGTCAACTCGATCGGTGATGGTTCGTCCTGCATGTCCTACCTCCCGCGCGGCGCCAGCAGCCGCAAGAGATCGATCTCGGTCTCGGACGCGCGCCGGCCGATCATGGCGCGCTCCATCGAATGGTCCGGGCCCTCGCGGAACCGCTGCATCATGCCGCCGCACATGATGCCCCAGCGCAGCGTCCCCATCACTTCCCAGAATTTGACGCGTGCCGGATCGACCTTGCGACCGGCAGCCTCATAGCCTGCGAACAGTTCCTCGCGCGTGCCAAAGCCGCCGACGGGCTTGTCGATCTCGCCGAACCGCCAGGAATTGACGCAGACCCAGCCGAGATCCTCCATGGGATCGCCGAGATGGGCGAGCTCCCAGTCCAGCACCGCGCGCACGCCGTCCGCGCCGATGATGAGATTGCCGTTGCGGAAATCGCCATGCACCAGCGTCGTCTCGGCCGACTCGCCGGGATCGTTGTCGCTGAGCCAGCGCAGCGCCAGCTCGAACACCGGCTTTGGCCAGTTGAGGCTGCGATAGTCGCGCTCGAACTCGGAGATCTCCTCCGTCGCGCTTCGGCTGCGCAGCTCGGGCAATTTTTCCTGCGGCAACCGGTGCAGGCCCGCCAGCACGCCGCCGATCTGCCGCGCAAGAAGCGGACGCGCGGCCGCGAATTCTTCGTCGCGCAGAATTTTCCGTGCGATGGTCTCGCCCTCGACCCGCTGCATGATGAAGCCGGTGCCGAGATCCTCGTCCGGCGTCAGCACATGCATCACGCGCGGCGACGGCACGCCGGCCTCATAGGCGAGCTGCATCAGCTGCGCTTCGGCCGCGAGCCCTGCAGCGCGCGTCGGCGCCGCGCCATAGCCTTTCGGCGACCGGCGCAGGATCGCGCCGATTGGACCGTCGGGATGGGTGATGTCGAAGCGCCAGGTTTCCTGGCTGGCGCCGCCCGAGAGCTTTGCCGCGCCGGTGACGCCGGTTGCACCCGGGCACCACCGCGTGATGCTTCTCGAAAGCTCCGCCTCGATCATTTGCCTTTGAACTGCGCCGGCCGCTTCTCCAGGAACGCGGTGACGCCTTCCTTGAAGTCGGCGCTCGCACCGGCGATCCGCTGCGATTCGAATTCGAGGTTGAGCTGTTCCTCGAACGAGTTCTCCTCGCTGTCCCAATAGAGCTTGCGGATCAGCGACAGCGCCACGGTCGGGCCGTTGGCGAGATCGCGTGCGAGCTTCATGGTCTCCTCCATCAGCGTGCCATCGTCAAAGACGCGGTTGATGAGGCCCCATTCCAGCGCCTTCTCGGCCGGCAGCCGCTCACCCATCAGCGACAATTCGACCGAGCGCGCCTTGCCGATCAGCCGCGGCAGCAGCCAGGTCGAGCCGCAATCCGGCACGAGACCGATGCGGCGGAACGCCTGCAGGAAATAGGACGAGCGCGCGCAGAGGATCATGTCGCCCATCAGCGCGAAGCTCATGCCGGCGCCGGCGGCGGGACCGTTCACCGCGGTGACGATCGGGCAATGCAGCCGGCGCAGACGGCGCAGGAACGGATGGAAGCCGATCTCCAGCGACAGGCCGGCATTGCTCTTTCCCGACGACTGGTTGTTGCGGCCCTGTAGGTTTGCGCCGGTGCAGAATGCCCGGCCCGTGCCCGTGATCACGAGGCAGCGCACGTCGTCCTTCTTGTCGTCGATCGCATCGAGCGCGTCGGACAGGCCGCCCAGCATGTCCATGGAGACCGCGTTCATGACCTCCTGATGGTCGAGCTTGAGAATGGCAACGGGCCCGTCGAATTCGAGCGTGACGTGTTTGAACTGCATCGTGTCCTCGTGAGTTTGCGACCCCGGCTGTTCCGCGGATCGGAATTATGATTTGCCGGGGCGCATATTTGATTTTTGCTGCTGTCTTGTCCATGGTGGTTGGGACATAACGGATAATCTTGTGCGCACCGGCTGATGCGCGCCTGACCCAAAACAGGAAACGCTTCATGACCATTTTCGACCTCACCGGCCGCGTCGCCGTGATTACCGGCGGCAACGGCGGTATCGGGCTCGGCATCGCCCAGGCGCTCACCGCCCAGGGCTGCAACGTCTCGATCTGGGGGCGCAACGCTGACAAGAACAAGGCGGCCGCGGCGAGCCTCGCCAAGGGCCCCGGCAAGGTCGACGCGCGCGTCTGCGACGTCACGGATCCCGCCTCCGTCGCAGCCGCGATGAAGGCCACGCTCGAGACTTTCGGCCGCGTCGACGGCTGCTTCGCCAATGCCGGTATCGGCGGTGGCGGCCGGCGCTCCTTCATCGAGCGCACCGAGGAAGAATGGCGCACGATGTTCGCGACCAATCTCGACGGCGTGTTCCATGCGTTCCAGGCCGCGGCAAAGCATATGACCGAACGCGCCAATGCCGGCGATCCCTTCGGCCGGCTGGTGGCGACCTCGAGCCTCGCCTCGATCTTCGGCACCGCCCGCAACGAGCATTATGCCGCGACCAAGGCCGCCATCAACGCGCTGGTGCGCGCGCTCGGCGTCGAGCTGGCGCGCCACGGCGTCACCGCGAATGCGATCCTGCCCGGCTGGATCAAGAGCGACATGACCGCCGGCATCATGGCCAACGAAAAATTCGTCGCCAACGTGATGCCACGTATTCCCGTGCGCCGCTTCGGCGAAGCCAGCGATTTCGGCGGCATCGCGGTTTATCTCATGAGCAAGGCGTCGTCCTATCACACCGCCGATACGTTCGTGATCGACGGCGGGTACACCGCGTTCTGAGTCTGGACGTCAACAATCAACAACAGGGAGAAAGCAAGAATGTTCTCGCACATCATGATCGGCACCAACGACCTCGACAAGGCCAAGTCGTTTTACGACAAGCTGCTAGACACGCTCGAAGTGCGCCCCGCCCGCGTCGACGGCCATCGCATTTTCTACATCACCAAGACCGGCGTGTTCTCGGTGTCGAAGCCGATCAATGGCGAGCCGGCAACCTGCGCGAACGGCGGCACGATCGGCTTTGCGGCCAACTCGCCCGAGCAGGTCGACAAGTGGCACGCGGCCGGCCTCGCGGCAGGCGGCAAGACGATCGAGGATCCGCCGGGCGTGCGTCAGGGTCCGGGTGGCAAGCTGTATCTCGCTTACTTGCGCGACCTCGACGGCAACAAGATCTGCGCGATGCACCGGTTGCCAGCGTAACTAGCCGTACCCTAGGTGTCGTCCCGGCGAAAGCCGGGCCCCATTACCCCAGGGAGAGGACGCGGCGCGAGCCGCCAACCACGAGTCTTCGCCAAACTTCTGCCTGTGGTTATGGGTCCCGGATCTGCGCTGCGCTTGTCCGGGACGACGTTGGGGAGCTAGCTCGCCCAACACCATTCAAACAACATTTCAAACGCCCCGCCAAATTCCACGCAATGGCATGGCCACCGTGAGAAAATGCGCGCTCGCGATTTGGCGGCGCTGCGTTTATTGTCGCGCCCAACGCCAGCCATAACGGGAGAAACAACAATGAAACACACCTACATTCCCCGCACGACCAACTACACCCTCAATCCCGGCGACGAGCTCAACGACCTCCGCATGTCGGACCAGGTCCGCCCGCTCTATGACCATGTGAAGAAGTTCATCCGCGACACCGTCGAGCCGATGTCGATCGAATTCGCCAAGGCCGGCGAAGGCAAGGAAGACCGCTGGAGCTTTACGCCGAAGCAGCTCGAGATCCTCGAGGGGGCCAAGAACAAGGCCAAGAAGGAAGGCCTCTGGAACTTCTTCCTGCCCGACGACGAGACCGGCCAGGGCCTGAAGAATCTCGACTACGCCTATATCGCATCCGAGCTCGGCAAGAGCCCGCTGGCCTCCGAGAGCATGAACTGCTCGGCGCCCGACACCGGCAACATGGAAGTGCTGGAGCGCGTCGGCACCAAGGAGCAGAAGGAGAAGTGGCTGAAGCCGCTGATGAACGGCGAGATCC
>JAEWBW010000029.1 GCA_023390955.1 Pseudomonadota bacterium | reverse complement strand
CTACAAGGGCGCGCAGCAGCAGGACGTTCCGCCGGTGGATGCTCTGCCGCCGGAGCCGCCGAAGTCATCCAAGGCTGCCAAGTCGAGCAAGTCCCGGCCGCCGGCCACCGCAGCCGCACCCGCCGGGATGCCGGCCGGCGAAGTCGATGGCGAGGCGCAGCCCGAGGCAGCGCCCGCTGCGGCGACCCCGCCGCCGAAGCAGAAGATCGTGCGCCGCCGCACCACCGCGCCGCCGCCGGACCAGCCTGCCGCGCCGGCGCAACAGACCCAGACCACGCAGCAACAGCAACCGCAGGGTGCTTTTCCAGCACCGCTCCCGAGCGGCAGCTTCTCGCGCTGATATTTTCACTGCATTGACAGGCGCAGCCCTCGCGGCGCACGAATGACCTATGCCCTTTACGATTGCCATCATCGGCCGGCCGAATGTCGGAAAATCGACGCTGTTCAACCGCCTGGTCGGACAGAAGCTCGCGCTCGTCGATGACCTCCCGGGCGTCACCCGCGACCGGCGCGAAGGTGACGCGAAGCTCGGCGATCTCGAATTCACCATCATCGACACCGCAGGCCTCGACGAAGGCGCAAAGGGCTCGCTGACCGCGCGCATGCAGGAGCAGACCGAGGCCGCGATCGCGCAGGCCGATGCGCTGTTCTTCGTCATCGACGCCCGCATCGGTCTCACGCCGACCGACCGCGCCTTCGCCGATTTTGCCCGCAAGGCCAACAAGCCGGTGCTGCTGGTCGCCAACAAGAGCGAGGGCAAGCACGGCGATGCCGGTGCGATGGAATCCTTTGCGCTGGGTCTCGGCGATCCCATCCAGATCTCCGCCGAGCATGGCGAGGGCATGGGCGAGCTTTACGACGCGCTTCGCGACGTAATGCCGGAGCCGGTCGAGGAGGACGACGAGGAGAACGAGGACGAGGCCGAACTCTCCGAGGAGGAGGCCGCCAGGCGCCCGATCCGCGTCGCCATCGTCGGCCGCCCCAATGCCGGCAAGTCGACGCTGATCAATCATCTGCTCGGCGAAGAGCGCCTGCTGACCAGTCCCGAAGCCGGCACGACCCGCGATTCCATCGCGGTCGAGATCAATTGGCAGGGCCGCGATTTCCGCGTGTTCGACACGGCGGGACTGCGCCGCCGCTCGCGCATCGAGGAGAAGCTGGAAAAGCTCTCGGTCGCGGACGCGCTGCGTGCGGTGCGCTTTGCCGAAGTAGTCGTCCTGATGATGGACACCCAGAACCGTTTTGAGGAGCAGGACCTCCGCATTGCGGATCTGATCGAACGCGAAGGCCGCGCCGTCGTGCTCGCCGTCAACAAATGGGATTTGATGGAGAGCAAGGGCGGCGGTGCGATCTCGGGGCTGCGCCGCGATGCCGACCATTGGCTGCCGCAGCTCAAGGGCGTGCCGATCGTCGCCGTGTCCGGCTTGATGGGAGAGGGCATCGATCGCCTGATGAAGGCGATCCAGGACGCCTATGCGATCTGGAACAGGCGCGTGCCGACCTCCGCATTGAACCGCTGGTTTGAGCAAGCGGTCCAGGCCAACCCGCCGCCCGCGGTCTCGGGCCGCCGGCTGAAGCTCAACTACATCACCCAGACCAAGGCGCGTCCGCCGAGCTTCGTGCTGTTCTGCTCGCGCGCGGATGCGGTGCCGCAGTCGTACTTGCGCTATCTCACCAATTCGATGCGCGAGACGTTCGAGCTGCCGGGCACGCCGGTCCGCATCACGCTACGTGAGAAGGCCAATCCCTTCGCCCACAAGCGCAAGCGGCCGTCGTGAGTGGGGAGGCCGGCGAGGCGACAGCTCCGGAAGCTGCGCCGATCCGGCGCGGCGCCGTCGCCTTCATCTTCGTCACCATCCTGCTCGACATGGTCGCGCTCGGCGTCATCATGCCGATCCTGCCAAAGCTGGTCGAGAGCTTCGTCGACAATGACACCGCGCATGCCGCGCGGATCTTTGGCCTGTTCGGCACCGCCTGGGCCTTGATGCAGTTCGTGTTCTCGCCGGTGCTCGGCGCGCTCTCCGATCGCTTCGGTCGCCGGCCCGTGGTGCTGCTGTCGAATTTCGGGCTCGCGGCCGACTATGTCCTGATGGCGCTGGCGCCCTCGCTGCTCTGGCTGTTTATCGGCCGCGTCATCTCCGGCATCACCTCGGCGAGCATCTCGACTGCATTCGCCTATATCGCCGACATCACGCCGCCGGAGCGCCGCGCAGCTGTGTTCGGCAAGATCGGCGCGGCGTTCGGCGCTGGATTCATCTTCGGGCCGGCGCTCGGCGGCGTGCTCGGCGACATCGACCCGCGGCTGCCGTTCTGGGCCGCTGCGATCCTCAGCTTCGCCAATGCGCTCTACGGGCTCTTCGTCCTGCCGGAGTCGCTTCCCCGCGAGCGGCGCGCGCCGTTTCACTGGAAGACCGCCAATCCGATCGGCGCGTTGCGTCTCCTAAGCTCGAATGCCGTGCTGGCGGGGCTGTCGATCGTCAATTTCATCGCGCAGGTCGCGCATGTGGTGCTGCCATCGACCTACGTGCTCTATGCGACCTATCGCTATGGCTGGGATTCGAAGACCGTCGGCCTGACGCTGGCGATGGTCGGCATCTGCGCCATGGTGGTGCAGGGGTTCTGCATCGGCCCCATCGTGCGCCTGCTTGGCGAACGGCGGGCTTTGGTGATGGGCCTGTGCTTTGGCGCCATCGGTTTCGTCGTCTTCGGCGTCGCGCCGACCGGACCGCTCTCCTGGCTCGGCATCCCCATGATGTCACTGTGGGGCGTCTCGGGCGCCGCACTTCAATCGCTGACGACGCGGCTCGTAGCGCCCGACCAGCAGGGGCAATTACAGGGCGCGACCTCGAGCGTGCAGAGCGTCTCGCAACTCGTCGGCCCGTTCCTGTTCACGCTGACCTTTTCGTATTTCATCGGCTCCAGCGCACCGTTGCATCTGCCCGGCGCGCCGTTCCTGCTGGCGGCGGTGCTGATGGTCGTGTCGATCGCGATCGCGATGCGGACGCTGGCGCGCGCACCCTCGGAAACGCAAATGCCCGGGCCTTGAGGCCCGGGCATGATGTCGTGATAGCGATGTTTGACCGCTAGACTGTTACTTCTTCACCAGCGGACAATCGCTGTCCTTGAGCGGCTTGGCCGCATCTTCCGGAGCGATGGTCGCGACCAGCTTGTAGTAGTCCCACGGACCCTTCGACTCTTCGGGCTTCTTCACCTCGAACAGATAGGCCGGGATCAGGCGGCGGCCGTCGGCACGCAGCGGGCCGTTGCCGAACAGCGGATCGTCAGTCGGCATCTCCTTCATCTTGGCGACCACCTTGGCGCCGTCACGCGGATTGCCGCCGAGCGCTTCCATGGCCTTCAGATAGTGCAGCACCATCGCGTAGTTGCCGGCCTGGGTCATCGACGGCATCGCGTTCTTGCTGGCCTGGGCGGAGAAGCGCTTCGACCATTCGCGGGTCTTGTCGTTCATGTCCCAGTAGAAGGACTCGGTGAAGGTCAGGCCCTGCGCCGTCTTGAGGCCCAGCGAATGGACGTCGTTGATGAAGAGCAGGAGCGCGGCGAGCTTCTGGCCGCCCGTGACGATGCCGAACTCGGCCGCCTGCTTGATCGCGTTGGTGGTGTCGCCGCCGGCGTTGGCAAGACCGATGATCTTGGCCTTCGACGACTGCGCCTGCAGCAGGAATGAGGAGAAGTCCGCGGTGTTGAGCGGATGCTTCACGCCACCGACGACCTTGCCGCCGTTGGCGGTCACGACCGCGCTGGTGTCACGCTCCAGCGCGTGGCCGAAGGCGTAGTCGGCGGTCAGGAAGAACCAACTATCGCCGCCCGCCTTGGTCAGCGCCTTACCGGTGCCGTTGGCCAGCATGTAGGTGTCGTAGGTGTAGGAAATCGTGTTCGGGGTGCAGGCCTTGCCGGTGAGGTCGGCGGTTGCGGCACCAGAGTTCAGCAGAACCGCGTTCTTCTCCTTGACGAGGTTGCTGACGGCGAGTGCGACGCCCGAGCTCGGCGTGTCGGCGATGGCGTCGACCTTGTCGTTGTCGATCCACTGGCGCGCGATGTTGACGCCGACGTCAGGCTTGTTCTGGTGGTCGCCGCTGACGACGTCGATCTTCCAGCCCTTCTTGATCAGGCCGGAATCCTCGATGGCCATCTTGACCGCGACCACGGAGTTCGGGCCGCCGATGTCGGCATAAAGGCTCGACATGTCGTTCAACACGCCGATCTTGACAGATTTTTCTTGAGCAAAGGCCGGCGCGGCAAAACCGAAGGCGGCACAGGCGAGAAGCGCCGCAGAGCGGCGCGCGAACGTCGTCGTCATAAAATACTTCCTCCATTGTCCACTATCCGGCCGGCTCTCTTTTGGGGGCGGAGCCTTGTTCCGGCGGATGGACATTCGATTAGCCTGTCCCGGGCTCTGCTGCAATGCGCCTAAAGCCGGATGATGCTGCGTCGAAGCGTCATCATCCGGTTAACCTTTGTGCAGTTGTGCCAAGACGCTATTCGAGACGCTATTCGCGCAATTCACGTCGCTATTTGAGTGCGTCGGACGTCAGCTTGAATTTCTGGATGCGCTTCCCGGTGTCGACCTCGGCGGTATAAACGTTGCCTTTGGCATCGATCGCCATGGCATGGATCCAGTGGAATTGCCCGGCATTGCGGCCGTTGTGGCCGAAGGTGCCGACCACGCTGCCATCGTCGCGCTTGATGACCCGGATCTCGTTGTTCTCGCCGTCCGCGCTGAGCAACCAGGTCTGCTTCGGATCGGGCCAGATCGCGATGTCCCACACCGCGCCGTTGCCGAGCGTGTTCTTCTCGAAGAAGAACTCCTTCACGAAGCTGCCGTCCTTCTTGAACACCTGGATGCGGTTGTTGATGCGGTCGCAGACATAGACCAGCCCGTCATTGGAAAGCTTGACGCAGTGGACGGGGTTGGCGAACTGCTGGGGCGGCGGCGCCTTGGGATCGTAAGGCGGCTGCTTGTCGTCGTTCGGCTTGTTGCCATAGGCGCCCCAGTGCCGCTTGTAGGCGAGCGTCGTCGCATCGAACACGATGACGCGGCGATTGCCGTAACCGTCGGCGACGTAAATTTCGTTGGCGTCCTTGTCGAGCGCGGTTTCGGCGGGCTTGCCGAGTTGCGTCGTGTCGTTGCTGCCGAGGCTCGGCGCGATCTTGCCGATCTGGGCGACGAACTTGCCGTCGAGCGTGAACTTCAAAATCGCGTTGTCGTTGTCGGCATTGCCGCCGACCCAGACGAAGCCGGCCGGATCGACCTCGATGCCGTGCTCGCGGCCGACCCATTCATAGCCGGCGCCGGGGCCGCCCCAGGAGCGCAGCAGATTGCCGTCGGCATCGAATTCGAGAACGGGCGGCGCCGACACGCAGCATTTTGAGCGCGGCGGATTGAGGCTTGCGCCTTTCTCGTCGTCGGTGAGCGAGCGCGGACGGTGGATTACCCAGATATGGCCCTGCGCATCGACGGTGATGCCGCCGACCTGGCCGAGGATCCAGTTGTTCGGCAGTTGCTTTGGCCAGGACGCATCGACCGCGAAGGTCGGGGTGTCGCCCGCATTCGCGGCCGGAAGCGTGACGACGACGGCCGCGATCAGGATCGATGTGGATTGTGCAATTCGCGCAAGCGCATGCGTAAGAGCTGCGCGACCGAGCCACGGCGCCATGGCAACCTCCCGTTTTGAACTGCGGCTTGCTGCCGCTTGCGTGCGGCAGTCAATCGCGGGGAGGGCCTCGAGTCAATTACGCCGGCGCGCGGAAGCTCATCAGCGTGCGGGTCTTGTAGTCGTAGAACTTGCCGGTCTCGGTCCAGTC
>JAEWBW010000264.1 GCA_023390955.1 Pseudomonadota bacterium | reverse complement strand
CGCAGGGCAACATCGCCCAGCAGATGTTCTGGTACACCGCCTTCACCGCCGACATGGTGAAGCCGGGCATCGCCGTGATGAACGCGGACGGTACGCCGAAGTGGCGTATGGCTCCGTCGCCGCACGGCTCGTACTGGAAGGAAGGCATGAAGCTCGGCTACCAGGACGCCGGCTCCGTGACCCTGCTGAAGTCGACCCCGGCTGACCGCCGCAAGGCGGCCTGGCTCTATCTCCAGTTCATCATCTCCAAGTCGGTGAGCCTGAAGAAGAGCCATGTCGGTCTCACCTTCATCCGTGAATCCGACATCTGGGACAAGTCGTTCACCGAGCGTGCGCCGAAGCTCGGCGGCCTCGTCGAGTTCTACCGCTCGCCCGCCCGCGTGCAGTGGACCCCGACCGGCAACAACGTGCCTGACTATCCGAAGCTCGCGCAGCTGTGGTGGCAGAACATCGGCGATGCGTCGTCCGGTGCGAAGACCCCGCAGCAGGCGATGGACGCGCTCGCGGCCGCCCAGGACTCCGTGATGGAGCGTCTGGAGAAATCGGGCGTGCAGGGTGCCTGCGGTCCGAAGCTCCACAAGAAGGAGTCGGCCGAGTACTGGTACGCCAAGGCCCAGAAGGACGGCACCATCGCTCCGCAGCGCAAGCTGGCGAACGAGAAGCCGAAGGGCGAGACCGTCGACTACGACACCCTGATCAAGTCGTGGCCGGCCACTCCCCCGAAGCGCGCGGAAGCCAAGTGACGTCGTAAGATGTCATGGCCGGGCTTGCCCCGGCCATCCATCAAAACGAAAGGCCGGGAGCGATCCCGGCCTTTTTTCTTTGTCTATGCCCGCTGCAACCACATCGTCATTGCGAGCGAAGCGAAGCAATCCAGAAATATCTCCGCGGAACCAGTCTGGATTGATTCGTCGCTTCGCTCCTCGCAATGACGAGGAAAGACCTTACTTCGCCGCCGCTAGCGTCGGGTAATCCGTATACCCCTTCGCGCCGCCGCCATAGAACGTGTTCTTGTCCCAGTCATTGAGCGGCGCGCCCTGCTTCAGCCGCTCGACGAGGTCGGGGTTGGAGATGAACGGCTTGCCGAACGCGATCAGGTCCGCGGCACCGGCATCTAGCACCTTGGTCGCGAGGTCGAAATCATAGCCATTGTTGGCCATGTAGGTGCCCGAGAAGCGCTTGCGCAGCGAGGCGTAGTCGAACGGCGCGATGTCGCGCGGACCGCCGGTAGCGCCCTCGATGACGTGGATGTAGACGAGCTTGAGTGCATTGAGTCCGTCGACGATGTGGTCGAACAGCGGCTGCGGGTTGCTGTCGGAAACATCGTTGGCCGGCGTCACCGGCGAGATGCGGATGCCGGTGCGGTCGGCGCCGGCTTCTGCGGCGACTGCCTTGGAGATCTCCAGCATCAGCCGCGCGCGGTTCTCGATGGAGCCGCCATAGGCATCGGTGCGCTTGTTGGTGCCGTCCTTGGCGAACTGGTCGAGCAGGTAGCCGTTGGCGCCGTGGATCTCGACGCCGTCAAAGCCCGCCTCGAGCGCATTCTTCGTGGCGCGCTTGAAATCGTCGATGATCCCGGGGATTTCAGAAAGCTCGAGCGCACGCGGCTCGGAGACGTCGGCAAAGGTGCCGTTCACAAAAGTCTTGCCCTTGGCGCGGATCGCGGAGGGCGCGACCGGCGCGCCGCCATTGACCTGCAGCGCGACATGCGAGATGCGGCCGACATGCCAGATCTGGATGAAGATGCGTCCGCCATTGGCGTGGACGGCGTCGGTGACCTTGCGCCAGCCCGCGACCTGCTCCTTCGAGTAGATGCCGGGCGTGTCCTGGTAGCCCTAGCCCTGCTGCGAGACCTGGCTCGCTTCGGTGATCAGGAGGCCGGCCGAGGCGCGCTGCGCGTAATAGTCCACGGCGAGCGGGCTCGGAACAAAGCTGCCCGGCACGGCGCGGTTGCGCGTCAGCGGCGCCATCGCAAAACGGTTGGCCAGCGTGATCGGGCCGAGCTTGTAGGGTTCGAACAATTTGGTCGGACGGCTCATGAAATGCTTCCAGGCGGTGAGAGGTGAGGCAACACTTGTGCATCGCAGTGAACTGCGCAAGTGACGAGCCATACAGAAAGTGAAACCGGGCTACGCGGCAACAGCCGCGTAGCACAATTGATGTGCAATTTGCGCTAGGACAGCGGAATTCCGCTGCGCGGACGTGCGATCGTGAAAATCAGCTGACGCCCATAAAATCGCGCTTGCCGATCTCGATACCGTTGTGGCGCAGAATGCCGTGCGCGGTCGCGGCGTGGAAATAGAAGTTCGGCAGCGAGAACGCACTGAGGAACTGCTGGCCCTTCATCGTGATCGACTTGTCCGGGCCGGCGGGGAAGGTGACGTCCTTGGTGTCGGCGCCCTCGAACTGCTCGGGCTTGTACGATTTCACATAGTCGATGGTCTTCGCCAGCCGCTGCTTCAACTCGGCGAATGTCGTCTCGGTATCAGGCGTCGAGGGCACCTCGCTGTGCGTCAGCCGCGCGCAGCCCTTGGTGGCGAAATCGCTGACGAGCTGGATCTGGCGCGACAGCGGCAGCATGTCCGGGTAGAGCCGCGATCCCAGCAGCACGGCCGGATCGATCTTCTTGGCGGCGCAATGCGCCTCCGCCTTGGTCAGGATGCCGGTGAGGCTGTTGAGCATTTGCAGATAGGCGGGAACGGCGGCGTCGTAAAAGGACATGTGATGCTCTCTTCTTGCTTCGAAAGATCAGGAGATTCCTGATCCTCCGACATGGGAGCGCCACAGCAAATTGCAATCGCGGGAGCGGGCCTGTGCAGTGCGAAATTTCTATCGCACCGTCCCTGCCGGCTGCGCCTGCGCGGAGCCGCCGCGCATGCGGGCGAGCAGCTCGGCGGTCGGCCAGGAATCGGCGGGCAGGCCGTACTTGATCTGCATCGCCTTCACGGCGGAGCGGCTGAGCTGCCCCATCACGCCGTCGACCTTGCCGACGTTGTGGCCGGCCTTCACCAGGAGCTGCTGCAGCTCCTTCAGCTCGTTGAACGGCAGTTGCGCGACAGGCGCGGCCGGCTTGCGCATGGGGGGGGCGCCCGCGATGCGCGAGGCGAGATAGCCGGCGGTGGTCGAATAGATTAGCGAGTTATTCCATTCGGTGTAGGCCGCGAAATTCGGATAGGCCATGAAGGCCGGCCCGGTCCTCCCCATCGGCAGCAGCACGGAAGCCGCGAGATTGTCGCTCGGCAGCGGCCGCCCGTCCGGATAGGTGACGCCAAGCTGCGCCCATTTCGAGCGAGGAAGCTGCGTGTTGAGGTCGGTCTGCTCCCACGGCAGGTTCGCAGGCACCTTGATCTCTTCCAGCCACGGCTCGCCGCGGCGCCACTTCAGGCCGTTGGCGATGTAGTTGGCGGTCGAGCCGATCACGTCGGCGCCGCTGCGCAGCAGGTCGCGCCGTCCGTCGCCGTCATAGTCGACGGCGTAGTTGACGTAGTGCACGGGCAAGAATTGCGTCTGCCCGAGCTCGCCGGCCCACGAGCCGATCATCTCGTCGGGATGCAAATCGCCGCGGTCGATCACCTTCAGCGCGGCGATGGTCTCCTTCGTGAACATCTCCGAGCGGCGGCAATCATAGGCGAGCGACACCAGCGATTTCAGCGTCGGCAGATTGCCCATGTTGGCGCCGAAATCGCTCTCCAGTCCCCAGAACGCGGCGATCACCGCCGGTGGCACGCCAAACTCCTTCTCGGCGCGCGCGAAGGCTGACGCATATTGCTTGATGTGCTGCTGGCCATTCTGCATCCGGTAGGGCGCGGCCATGCGCGCGGCGAACTCGGTGAAGAGCTGGCCGAACACGCGCTGGCCGCGGTCGCGGTTGACGATGCCCTGGTCATAGATGAGGTAGGGCGAGGCCTGCGCGATGGTTCGCTGCGACACGCCCTCGGCGACCGCCTGTTGCTTCACGTCGGCGAGGAAGCGATCGAAGCTCGCGCCATTGTGGCACGAGGCCGCGCGCGGCGAGGGGGCGGTCGCGGCCTTCGGCGCCGCAGGGGCGACTGGCCGCGCCGTGGGGGGAACGGTCCTGCCCGGAGGTGGAAGCGGTTGCTGGGCCGATGCTGCGGAGGCAAACGTGAAAACCGTCGCGAATGCCGCGACTACGCATCGGGTCCTGGACATCAGCTCACCGGATTGAGGGCAAAGAGAGGCTCACGAATCCCACCGTAGACCGGAGGACGAAGGCGATAAAGGGGCCATCAACGGTCGGCCCTCCGCCGCTTGCTGCTCTGCTTTGCCGGCCATCGGCCTTCCCTGACGGCGGACCGGACGACGTCGGTGACGGTCTTACGGATTTCGACGAAGGCCTTGGTCTGCGGCCGGTCAGCCAGTGCGACGATTGCGAGCGAACGCGACAGCGGCGGGTCGACGATCCGGCGCGCGTGATATTTCTTCGCTGCGAGGTCGGCGAGGACCGTCGACCGCGACAGGATTGCGCAGCCGAGTCCGGCTTCGAGCGCCATTCGCAGCGCCGACAATGAATCGACCTCGAGCGTCACGCTCGGGGTGATCTGGTTGCGCAGCACCTGGGTCTGGATGATGGCGCGAGACGCCGGCATCGGCGTCAGCCCGATCACGCTCTTCTGCGGAATGGCGGAGAAGGACACCGGCCCAGAGGATCGGCCGATCAGGCCGGGCGTTCCGACGAGGTAAAGCTCTTCGTCATGCAGCGGCTCGACATCCAGGCGGGCGTCCCTTGGAGGATTATACGTGACCGCTAGGTCGATCGTGCCGGAGAGGACGCGCTCGATCAGCGCCGGCGACAGCGCTTCGACGACCGTCAGGTGAACGCCGGGGGAGTTCGTCCGGGCTGTCTTCATGATGTCGAGGGCGACCATGGCGATCGCGGTATGACTGAGGCCGAGGCTGACCGGCCCTGTGGCGGCCTCGTTAAAGGTCCGGACGTCCTCTTCGGCCTTGCCGAGAATCGCGAGCACGGCGCTGCCGTGCTCGTAGAGGCGGCGTCCGGCCGCGGTCAGCGCGACACCGCGTGGCCTGCGTTCCAGCAGTTTTACACCGAGGTCGGTCTCCAGCGCGGCGACGTGATGGCTCAGCGCCGACTGCGCGATGTTGAGCGTCTCTGCGGCGCGCGACAGCACGCCGGCGTCGGCGATCGCGATGAAATACCTGATCTGCCGCAGCCCGAGCGCCATGGCGCAATCCCATCTAATAATCAGAACAATCTAATCTTCATATTATATTTGTCAGATGGCTGGTCGCTCGGCAAGCTCTGCTCCGAAACAAGCAAGATTCCGGGGAGCGTGACGGCATGGATCTGCCGGACAGGGTCGTCATCAGCGAGGAGGGGCCGCGCGAGGGCTTTCAGATCGAGCCCGGTCCGATCGCGACCGCCGACAAGATCGCCCTGATCGATGCGCTCTCGGCCTGCGGCCTCTCGCGGATTCAGGTTGGTTCCTTCGTCAATGCCAAGCACGTGCCGGGCTGGGCCGACGCCGAAGCCGTGATGGCGGGTTTCACTCCGCGCGCGGGCGTCGAATACACCGCGCTATGGTTCAACGATGCCGGAATGCAGCGCGCGCTGGCCTTCAAGGAAAAGCTCACCCTTGCCGGCTTCATCTCGCTCAGCGCCTCCGAAGCGTTCGCGGTCAGAAACCTCAATCGCGACCGGGCCGGGCAGATCGAGGCGATGCGAAAGTATGTGCGCGTGCATCGCGAGGCCGGATTGCCGATTGCAAAGATCATCGTCATGGCCGCGTTCGGCTGCAACTTCTCCGGCGATGTGTCGTCGGCAAAGGTGGTCGAGACCGTTGCTGACGGGCTCGCCATCGCGCGCGATGCCGGCATCGAGGTCCGGGACGTCGCGCTGGCGGACTCGATGGGCTGGGCAACGCCGAAGCGCGTTGCGGCCGCCGTGGGCGCGGTTCGCGATCGCTGGCCCGATGTGCGGATCGGCCTTCATCTCCACGATACCCGTGGTCAGGGCATCGCCTGCGCCTATGAGGGCCTGCGTCTGGGCGTGACCGCGTTCGACGCCGCCGTAGCGGGGCTCGGCGGCTGCCCCTTTGCGGGCCAGCCGGGCGCGCCCGGCAATATCGCGACCGAAGAGCTGGCGCTGCTTTGCGAAGAGATGGGTATCTCCACCGGCTTGGATATCGAGGCACTGATCGAAGCCGCTCGCCTCGCCGAGCGGATCGTCGGACATCGCCTGCCGAGCGCCGCGCTGCGATCGGGCACGCTCGCCGCATTCAGGGGAAGGGTCGCGCAATGACGTCCTCCAAGCCCCTCGCAGGACTCAAGGTGCTCGATTTCGGCCACACCATCATGGGGCCGTGCGCCGGCGTGCTGTTTGCCGATCTCGGCGCCGACGTGGTGAAGATCGAGCCCGCCGATGGCGATCCGACCCGGCGGCTGCCCGGCTTCGCCGCCGGGTTTTTCGCCACTTACAACCGCAACAAGCGCTCGATCGCGATCGACCTGAAGCGGCCGGAGGGGCAGGCGATCGTGCACCGGCTGGTGCGCGATGCCGACGTCGTGCTGGAGAACTTTGGCCCGGGAACGATCGAGCGGCTGAAGTGCAACTGGGACGATCTGCGCAAGATCAATCCGCGCCTCGTCTACCTCTCGATGAAGGGCTTCCTGAAGGGGCCATACGAGAACCGCGGTGCGCTTGACGAAGTCGTGCAGATGCAGTCCGGCCTCGCCTATATGACGGGGCCTCCGGGCCGGCCGTTGCGTGCGGGCGCGCCCGTCATCGATATCCTCGGCGGCGTGTTCGGCGTGGTGGCAGCACTGTCGGCGCTGCGCGAGCGCGATGTCACGGGCGCAGGCCAGAAGGTCGCGAGTTCGCTGTTCGAAAGCGCAACGTTCATGCTCGGCGCCCTCGTTGTCGGCAGCACCGTGATCGGCGGTCCGATGCCGCCAATGCCGGCGCGGAAGAATGCGTGGGGTGTCTACGACGTCTTCACCGCGTCCGACGGCGGCCAGGTCTTCATCGGCTGCACCTCGGACGGGCACTGGCAACGCTTCTGCGATGCCTTCGGTTTCAGGGATTGGCGCGATGATCCCCGGCTTGCCGGCAACGCCAATCGTTGCGAAGCGCGCGAATGGATGCTGCCCGAACTGGAGCGGCGGATCGCAAAATTGCCATACGACGAGATCCTCGAAAAATGCGAAGCGGCGCGGGTCGCCTATTCGCGGGTAGGACGGCCCGACGAACTCTCGACCGATCCGCATCTGCTGGCCCATGGCGGCCTGCTCGCCACGGCCGTGTCAGGATTTGGCGGCGGACCGCAGGTCGGAATCCCGGCCCTGCCGGTCGAGTTCGGTGATGACCGCGAGCGGCCGGGCCTCGAACGGCAGCCACCGCGGGTCGGCGAGCACACCGAGGAAATTCTGGGCGCGGCCGGATATTCGCCAGGCGAGATCGCCGAGTTCCGCGCGGCAGGTGTGCTGGGCGCCGCGACGAGCGTGCCGGCATAGACGAAATCAAGAGCGGCACAGCCGCCACAAGACAACAGGGAGGAGACGGAAGATGATGTCCCGCATGCTGGCCCAATGGAAGATGCACACGCTTGTTGCAGCCACGCTCACGCTGTTTGCGCTCGGAGCGCCCGCGCAGTCGCAAACCTATCCGTCGCGCCCCATCACGATCCTGGTGGGCTATTCCGCGGGCGGGCAGGCAGACGCGCTGGCCCGCATCATCGGCAAGCAACTCGGCGAGACCCACAAGATCTCCGTCGTCATCGAGAACAAGACGGGTGCCAACGGCATGATCGCCGCCCAGGCCGCCGCGCGTGCCGAACCGGACGGCTACACGATCCTGCTCGTCACGGATGCGATGCTCACGATCGACCCGCACCTTGCATCGAGCAATCATTTCGATCTGTCGAAGGCGATGGATCCCGTCGTCAGTGTTGCCTGGGCGCCGCTGCTGCTGGCCGCGGCCAAGAACGTGTCCGCCAATTCGGTCGCCGAGCTTGTCGCCCTGGCCAAGCAGGGTACGCAAAGCTTGAGCTTCGGCACCTCCGGCAGTTCGACGCCGCACCGCCTCGCCGGCGAGATGCTGCAGAAGGCCGGCGGCTTTACCATGACCCACATTCCCTACAAGGGGACGTCGGCCTCGGTGAACGATCTCCTCGGCGGCCAGATCCCGCTCGTGTTCGGTGCGCCCACGGCGCTGGAGCCGCTGGCCAATGCGGGCAGCATCAAGCTGCTCGGCGTCACCTCGGAGAAGCGCTATCCGTTGCTGCCCAACGTACCCGCCATCAGCGAGACATTCCCGGGGTACAACATCATCAGCTATATCGGTTTCATGCTGCCGAAGAAGACACCGGAGCCGGTGATTGCGGCCCTCAATAAGGAAGTGAATGCGATCCTCGTCACCGAGACGATGCGCGCGTGGCTGGACAAGCAGGGCATGGTCGCGGTCGGTGGGACCCAGGACGACTTCAAGCGCCAGATCGAGATCGACTACAAGGCGCGGGGCAATCTCGTGCGCTCGCTCGGCATCACCGGCGAATAGGGATGCCGCGGACGCATTGATCAATGCCGGTGTCGCGACGATAACACCATACCCCTGTTTTGCCCGACGCGTCAAGTTCATTTCGTAAAATCAGCATTTGGCGGGCCGTCATCGCCTACTGTGCATGGGGTTGTTTTTCAAAATATTGCCCGGGGGTCATTAAGCCTCAGGCGACTTGGCCAAGTCCTGCGCTAGACTGCCGGCCGGGGGTGCGCTGCAGGGGTGTTCCCGATGGCCTTGTTCGGCAACCACAAGACTTCGGCGCCTGGCGACGCGCTCGATCCGCGCGCCGGTCCCGAGGTGCTGTTGCAGAGTCTCGACCGGGTCGCGCAGGCCTATCTCGAAAAGGCCGATCGCGGTGAGATCGTCTATCCCGCCTGCAAGCGTGAGGTTGGGTCGGCCGCTGGCAGTGCGCGCGAGATCTGGCACGACACGCGGCTCGAGGCGCTGCGCTACCTCACCATGATCCCGGGTCGTGATGCAGCTCTGCTCACGGCGCCTGCGCGCCAGGCGGAGATGATCGACAGCTTTCTGCGCCTGAAGCCGCATGACGAGACGGTGGTCGAGTTCACCGGGCGTGCGGGCGATGACGTCGCCATCGCCATCATCGCCGGGCTGAACTGGCTCAACCATTGCGCGGGGATCGCCAAGGTCGATCGCACCAAGGTCACCGGCATCCTGCGCAACTTTCGTAAAATCGTAGGGGTCGCCGAGCGCTGGTGGGCCAATGACGGCGCAGGTGAGCGCTGTGCCGAGATGCTGGCCGCAGGGCAGCAACTGCCGCCGCTGATGCTGTATCTGGTCTACCTGGAACATACGCGTCTGGCGAAGGAGGTCGCGGCCGCGGCGGCGTTTTCCGGCGAGGCCGCAACGGAGGCGAGGGCGCGCTTCGAGGCGGCAAACGATCCCGGCGATATCCAGCATTAGCCGCCGCGACACAGGCGCGCGCCCCTTGCAGCGGCGCAGACGCCATAACTAGCTGAGTCCACAGCAGGGATCTCTTTTCCCGGGTTAACGGAACGCCGCCATGAACTACTTTCGTACCGCAATGCTGCTCGCCGGCCTCACCGCGCTGTTCATGGGCGTCGGCTATCTCATTGGCGGCGCCGGCGGCGCCATGGTCGCGCTGCTGATTGCGGCTGCCACCAATCTCTTTGCCTACTGGAACTCGGACCGCGCAGTGCTCAGCATGTACGGCGCCCACGAGGTCGACCATGCCAGCGCGCCGGAGCTGGTCGGCCTGGTCGCCGAACTCGCCGGGCGTGCGCAGCTGCCGATGCCGCGCGTGTTCGTGATGGACGAGGAGCAGCCCAATGCGTTTGCGACCGGGCGTAATCCGGAGAACGCCGCGGTCGCCGTCACCGTCGGCCTGATGCGTCAGCTCAGCCGCGAGGAGCTCGCCGGCGTGATCGCGCACGAGCTCGCGCACATCAAGAACCACGACACGCTGCTGATGACGATCACCGCGACGATCGCGGGCGCGATCTCGATGCTGGCGCAGTTCGGCATGTTCTTCGGCCACCGCGACAACAACAACGGTCCCGGCATCGTCAGCTCGATCCTGATGATGATCCTGGCTCCGCTCGGCGCCATGCTGGTGCAGATGGCGATCAGCCGCACCCGCGAATACGCCGCCGACGATCTCGGCGGGCGCATCGTCGGCCAGCCGATGTGGCTGGCGTCGGCGCTGACCAAGATCGAGGGCGCCGCGCATCAGGTGCCGAACTACGACGCCGAGCGCAATCCGGCGACCGCGCACATGTTCATCATCAATCCGCTGTCGGGCCATGGCGTCGACAATCTGTTCGCGACCCATCCCTCGACGCAGAACCGCATCGTGGCGCTGCGCGCGCTCGCGTCCCAGCTCGGCGCCAATGCCGCCCCGTCGGTCGGCGCCAACGAGAATTACCCGCCGCGCAGCCCTTGGGGCAGTTCGTCCTCGCGCGGTCCCTGGGGGTAAGCGATTCGGACCGGGCGGCCCGGCTGCGGCGGAATGCGCGGCCGGCTTTGTGACCTGGCGCACACAAGGGCCTCCCTGACCGGTGCTAACAACCGGGTGCAGAGTACGCATTGAAAGGGGACACGTTGCCGGCGCCGTTGCCGGTGACGCTCGGTGATGACCAGATTAGCCGCGCCATTGTTGATCGCGTCGGGCATCCTCATCGGCCTGTCGTTGCACACCGCCGTCAATTGCGGCGATGCCGACGAGCCTGATGTGTGCTCGGCCGTGATCGGCTTCAGCCCGTTCCGGGGATCGCTGATCGCCTTCGCCTATGAGGGGCGCGGCCGGATCGCGTTGCGTCACGGCAATGTCACGCGTGCGCTCGCCGATTTCGACGAGGCCATCAACCTCAATCCCAATCGCGCCTCCGTCTTCCGCGGTCGTGCGCAGGCGCGCCAGCGCAACGGCGATCTCGGAGGCGCGATCGCGGATTTCGATCAAGCCATCGCACTGGATCCGAACCATGCGATGCCTTATCGCGACCGCGGCCTCGCGCTGGCCGCCAGGGGCGATCTCGATCGCGCGATCCTGAGCTACAACACCGCCGTCCGGCTCGCGCCGTCGGATGCGCAGGCGCGCGTCAGTCGCGGCCTTGCGCTGCTGGCGCGCGGCCGGCCCGAGGAAGCACGCGCCGATTTCGAAGCCGTGCTGGCGCTTCCCAAGGAGCCCGAACCCGCGGCCCGTGACACCACGCCTTATGACACCGCAAAGGCCAAGCTCGCCGAACTCGGCGAGGTCAAGCCGACCCACGTCTCCTCGCCGGTGCGCTAGGCGCCTGTTCCCTGCGGCCATCCTTCGAGACGCCCGCCGTTGGCGGGCTCCTCAGGATGAGGTCTTGTTTCGCGGTGAGATGTCAGACCCTCATAGTGAGGAGCCCGCGAAGCGGGCGTCTCGAACCATGCAGGTCATGAGAGCAGGTGCTATTTCTTCTTCTTCGCAGCCTTTGCCTTCGCCGGCTTCTTGTCGGCGGCGGGCTTCTTCTCGACGGCCTTCTTCTCCGGCTTGGGCGCTGCAGCCGCGCTCGCGGCAAGTCGCATCGACCTCGCATAGCTGTCGGCGACGTTGTCGGCGGACATCTGCAGGCGTTTTGCGGCGGCGGTCCCTTGCTCCATGGTGGCCTTCGCCATCTCCTTGAAGCGGTCGCGGACATCCTTGCCCTTGGCCTTGGCGGCGAGGGCGTTGAAGCGATCCCGCCGCTCCTTGGCGCGGGTCATCAGGCCCGTATGCAGCTGTCTGGCCAGTTGCCGGATCACGACATCCAGGTCGGCGTCCGCCATGTTCTCATTCCTCTTTGCAAAGACACGTCAAATCGACGCGCGCGACTATGCAGATCGAGACCCCTCTTGGCAATTGCAGGGAGCCCTCGGGCATCGATTGCCACCGCATTTCGGCGTAGGATCATCCACAGGGCGTCATGCCCCGATCGAACCGCGAGCCGGAAGGAGGATCCCATGTATGCCGCCATCCGTCAGGCCAAGGCGAAAAGCGGAAGCGCCGAAGAGCTGGCGCGCCGCATCAAGGACGGCGCCGTTCCCATCATCAGCGACGTCGATGGTTTTCGCGCCTATTACGTCGTCTATGCCGGCGACGATACCGTGACCGCAATCTCCATCTTCGACAAGTTCGAGCAGGCGGAGGAGGCGAACAGGCGCGCGATCGCCTGGATCGAGAAGGATCTGGGCCCGCTGCTCGCGGGTCACGCGAGTGCGGCCGCGGGGCCGGTGATCGTGCACACGCTGGCTTAGAAACTGGACGTTGCGCCGCCCACCGCTGTCATGCCCCGCGAAGGCGGGGCATCCAGTACGCCGCTGCCCATCGGTTCAATCACTATCGTCTCGGAGTACTGGATCGCCCGGTCCTAGTGCGCGATTGCGCACTGGCCGGGCGATGACAGTTGAGTGCGCGGCTACGTCCTCATAACTCCCGTGCATTCGAGAACGTAAAGCTCGACACCCGCCGCGTCGTCTCGTCCAAAATCAGCGTGCGGGTGATCGGCGGCTCGGCGCGCTGGGCGCAGTTTTCGCGTTCGCAGAGCCGGCAGTTCACGCCGATCGGCGTGCCCTCGGCCTTCTCCAGATCCATGCCGGCGGCATAGACCAGGCGCGCGGCGTGGCGCATCTCGCAACCGAGGCCGATGGCGAAGCGCGGCTGCGGCAGCGGATGCGGCGCGACGGGCCGACGCACCATCTGCGCGATCGAAAAATAGCGGTTGCCGTCGGGCAGCTCGATCACCTGCTTCAGGAGGCGGTCCGGCGTATCGAAGGTCGAGTGCACGTTCCAAAGCGGACAGGTGCCGCCGAATTTCGAGAACGGGAAGGTGCCGGATGAGAAGCGCTTTGAAACGTTGCCGGCATTGTCGACGCGCAGCAGGAAGAACGGGATGCCGCGCGCATTCGGACGCTGCAGCGTGGTCAGCCGGTGGCAGACCTGCTCAAAGCCGACATTGAAACGCTGCGCCAGCAGATGAATGTCGTAATTGAGCGCCTCGGCCGCGGCGAGGAACGGCTGATAGGGCATCATCACGGCTGCCGCAAAGTAATTGCCGAGCGTGATGCGGAACAGCCGGCGCGGCGCGTCGTCGAGCGGACCGGCGCGGCCGATGATGGTCTCCAGATGCTGCGCGCATTCGCCGAGCCCGAGCTGGAACGAGAGCTGAAAGCTGCGGCCGGCCGGATCGACCAGCTCCGAGATCAGCAGCTGGCGGCGATGGCGGTCGAAGCGCCGCAAGGTCTCGCGCATCACGTCGACCGGCATGATGCGGGTCTGGATCGAGTGCTTTTCGCGTAAGCGCGTGGTGAGGGCGGCATAGAGGCCTTCGGCCGGCACGTTCAGCTCGTCGCGCAGTGTCTCCGCGGCCTGCTCAAGCTCCGGAAAGTAGTTGCGGTTGGCCTCGATCAGTTCGCGCACACGCTCGACCGGATTGGCCTCATAGCGCGTGCCGACGTCGCGGTCGGCCATCTGTGCTGCGGCCAGCGTCTCGCCCTGGCGGGCCTCCGTATAGGCGGCATAGAGCCGTTGCAGCGCGTGCGTAACGCCGGGGCAGAGTTCCGCGAGATCGCGCAGTTCCTGCTTGGGCACGTCGATCTGGCGGAACAGCGGATCGGAGAAGATCTCGTTCAGCTCGGCGAAGAAGCGGTCCTCGTCGGCGGTAGCGAGATCGCGCAGGTCGAGGTCATAGGTCTCGGCCAGCCGCAGCAGGATCTGCGCGGTGACAGGGCGCTGGTTCCGCTCGATCAGGTTGATGTAGCTCGGCGAGATCCCGAGCCCTTCGGCGATCTGGGTTTGCGACAGCCCCAATTGCTGCCGGATTCGCCGGAAGCGCGGGCCCACGAACAGCTTTTTCCCGGCATCGGTGGGCATGTCTCAGTCTCCGGACGACGTTCAGGACAGCCCTGCTGACCTATAACTTTACAAAATTTACAAAGTTACATCTATTACATGTACCCAAGTTACATAACATCACCATTCGAATACAAGCCCTCTATACGAATTTAGGTTTCTCGCGTTTAGCTCTGGTCACGCATTTCGCATTGCAGTGTCAAGAATGTCGAGAATGGCGACGCCGAGCTGCAGGCCAGTCGCCACCGAAAGGACCGAGACCATGAACTACCAGCCCCGCGGTATCAGCGATCAGGCCCTCCAGGGTCCGGCGTCGTATCAGAGCCAGGTCGAGGCAGCCCAGGCGCTGCTCGACACCCAGCCGACCTGGAACGGCGTGTCGGCCGAAGCCGTCGCGCGCATGCGCCTGCAGAACCGCTTCAAGACCGGTCTGGACATCGCCCGCTACACCGCGGCGCTGATGCGCAGCGACATGGCCGCCTACGACGCCGATCCCACCAAGTACACCCAGTCGCTCGGCTGCTGGCACGGTTTCATCGCCCAGCAGAAGCTGATCTCGGTCAAGAAGCACTTCGGTGGCCGCACCGATCGCCGTTACCTCTATCTCTCCGGCTGGATGATCGCGGCGCTGCGCTCCGAGTTCGGTCCGCTGCCCGACCAGTCGATGCACGAGAAGACCTCGGTGCCGGCGCTGATCGAAGAGCTCTACACCTTCCTGCGTCAGGCCGATTCGCGTGAGCTGAACGACATCTTCCGTGCGCTCGACAAGGCGCGCGAGGAGGGCGACAAGACCCGCGAGAAGGAGCTGATCGCGAAGATCGACAACTTCCAGACCCACGTCGTCCCGGTCATCGCCGACATCGACGCGGGCTTCGGCAACGCGGAAGCGACCTATCTGCTCGCCAAGAAGATGATCGAGGCGGGCGCCTGCGCCCTGCAGATCGAGAACCAGGTCTCGGACGAGAAGCAGTGCGGTCACCAGGACGGCAAGGTCACCGTGCCGCACGAGGTGTTCATCGCCAAGATCCGCGCCTGCCGCCACGCCTTCCTCGAGCTCGGCATCGAAGACGGCGTCATCGTCACCCGCACCGACTCGCTCGGCGCCGGCCTCACGCAGCAGATCGCCGTCAGCCACAAGCCCGGCGACATCGGCGACCAGTACAACAGCTTCCTGGATTGCGAGGAAGTCACAGCGGCGAACGCCCGTAACGGCGACGTCATCATCAGCCAGAACGGCAAGATGATGCGTCCGAAGCGGCTGCCCTCGAACCTCTACCAGTTCCGTCCGGGCACGGGCGAGGACCGCTGCGTGCTCGACAGCATCACCTCGCTGCAGAACGGCGCGGACCTGCTGTGGATCGAGACCGAGAAGCCGCATATCGAGCAGATCGCCAAGATGGTCGATCGGATCCGCAAGGTCATTCCGAACGCGAAGCTGGCCTACAACAACTCGCCGTCGTTCAACTGGACCATCAACTTCCGCTGGCAGGTTTACGATGCGATGAAGGAAGCCGGCAAGGATGTCAGCAAGTACAACCGTGCCGAGCTGATGAAGCCGGAATACGACGATACGCCGCTGGCGATCGAAGCCGACGAGCGTATCCGCACCTTCCAGGCGGATTCGGCCAAGCGCGCCGGCATCTTCCATCACCTGATCACGCTGCCGACCTATCACACGGCCGCGCTGTCCACCGACAACCTCGCCCGGGAATATTTCGGCGAGCAGGGCATGCTCGGCTACGTGAAGAACGTGCAGCGCGCGGAGATCCGTCAGGGCATCGCCTGCGCCAAACACCAGAACATGGCCGGCTCCGACATCGGTGACGACCACAAGGAATACTTCGCGGGTGAAGCTGCCCTCAAGGCGGGCGGCGCCCACAACACGATGAACCAGTTCGGCTAACGGTGAGATGATCAGTCCGGGCCGGGTCAAATCCCGGACTGATCACGCTCCAACAAACAGGAGACTGACAATGACCAAAGGCAGCAATTTCTGGGTGATCGGCGGTGAGTTCGGCTCGATGAACTTCCATAAGCTCGTGGAAGGCTCGGCCCAGGTCAAAGGTCCGTTCAAGTCCCGCAAGGAAGCCGAGGACTGCTGGAAGGAAGTGTCGGAAGAGAGCCGCCACAAGGCCGGCGTCCGCTTCTCGATCGTCGAAGAGCCCCAGCGCGCTCCGGCCGCTTAAAGCCAATTCAAGAAGACGTCCAAGGACGGACGGTCCCATCCGGGCTTGCCCCGGGTGGGACCGTCTGCTTTTGGCACAGGTATTCGGGGGTAAGTGACTGGAATTGTACGGCCTTTGCGAAGGTTGTGGTTGCTGATAGGTTAACCGCAGTTTTGGAGTGAGGCCGAACATGTCAGAGCCGCAGAATGCGGGGACCAACGCCAGCCCGCCACGTCCGGTGCGGCTGCGCGATGCGCTGTTGCGGGCACGGGTCGAGGCCGCCGACCGCACCGGTGTCGTGGTCGATCTCAGGGACGCCGAAGTCGCCCGGCTCGAGATCCTCAACGACGCGCTTGATCCGCTGTTCGCGCAGGTCCCTGACAGGGTCGACCTGTTCGACCGCGGCATCAGCCAGGGCGACAACCCCAGGCTCTGGATCGACGTCGTCGCCCATATCGTGATGGGGCGCGACAAGCGGATGTACCGCTTCGTGCAGGACACCCGCTTCGGCCGCATCGTGCTCGCCGAATCGCACGACACCTCCGTCATTGTCGATGCCGTCACCGACTACGTCGCCCGCCGCATGATCGAGCGCGAGCACGCGATGGTGGTGCAGCCGGCGCCGAAGCCGGAGGTCGCGCCTCCGCCACCCCGCTCGCGCGTCTGGCCGTTCGTGTTCGGATTCATCGTCGGCGCGGTCATGCTGTTCGGTGTCGCGATGGTGGCGGTGCTGCGGGGCTGGTGAAGCGTCGTCATTGCGAGGAGCGAAGCGACGAAGCAATCCAGACTGTCTCCGCTGCGGGATTCTGGATTGCTTCGCTTCGCTCGCAATGACGGGTGGCTTCACACCAGCCGCGCGCTCTTGATCTTCCGGAACGTCAGCCCCTTGCCGAGACCGTGCACGGCCTGCTCGCAGCGCCAGCCGTTGTTGTCCTTCTCGATCGAGAACAGATTATACGCCGCGGCTGGGTAGTGCCCGTGTGCAAGTGCTGACGCCGACGGCACGCCGATCGCGGGAATCTCGCCATTGGGGCCGGCGAAGCGCATCGTCGAATGTACGTGGTCATGCCCGTGCAGAATCAGCTCGACGCCGTGCTGCTTGAGGAGTGTGAGAAGCTTCGCGGAATCGGTCAGCCGCTTCATCAGCGACTTCGAGCGCAGGGGATGGTGCACGAGAAGAACGCGAAAGACGTCCTCGGCAGTGAGCTGGTCGAGCACTTGCGCGAGCGCGGTGAGCTGCTCACGGCCCAGCGTGCCGGTCGCCATCAGCGGCAGCGTCGGGACCGCAGTCGACAGGCTGATCAGCGCCACGGGGCCGCGCCGGCGCACCGATGGAAAGCCGGTCACGCTGCCATCGTCGCCGGCGATATACGGTTCGAACGCCTCGCCGAAGCGATGGCGCGTGGCGCGGACATAGGCGTCGTGATTGCCGGGAATCGCGGTGACGCGATCGGGCGGGCCGACGCTGTCGAGCCATTCGCGCGCGGGCGCAAATTCCGCCTCCAGCGCCAGGTTCACGAGGTCGCCGGTGACAGCGATGTGGTCGGGCGCCTGCGCCTTCATATCGTCGACCAGCGCGTCGAGCACCTCGCGGCGCTGATAGGCATGGCGGTTGCGCGTCCAGTTGACGTAGCCCAGCGCCCGCTTGCCGGCGAGCTCGCTCAGCCGCGGCTTCGGCAGCGGCGGAATGTGCGGGTCGGAAAGATGCGCCAGCGTGAAAGGTGCCATCAGATGCGCGATTGCCTCGCTATTCATCTGCTGTAATGGCAAGGTCGGGGGCAGGGCGCAAGCCAGGCTTGCGGCCCGATCTCCCACGAGGACCGATGGCGGAACGTCTGAACCGGATGCGACGAAGATTCGAGCCGCTGTTGCGTCGAGTCTTCCACAAATATTTCCTGGTCGTCCGCGGCATGACGCTCGGCGTCCGCGCCGTGGTGCTGGATGCCGAGAACCGCGTCTTTCTGGTCAGGCACACCTATGTCAGCGGCTGGTATCTCCCCGGCGGCGGCGTCGACCTCGGCGAGACCATGGAGGAGGCGATGGCTCGCGAGCTGAAGGAGGAGGGCGATATCGACCTGACCGGACCGGCCACCCTCCACGGCATCTTCCTCAACAGGCACGTCTCGCGCCGCGACCATGTCGCCGTCTATGTGGTGCGGCAGTTCAGCCAGCTGCGCCTGCCCGAGCCCAACAGGGAAATCGTCGAGTGCGGCTTCTTCGCCGCGACCGCGCTGCCCGAGGGAACCACGCCCGGAACACGGCTGCGGATCGCTGAAATCCTGGACGGCAGGCCGCTGATCACGACGTGGCGGTGAGGGGCCTGGTCAGGCGCCCGGCGCGTTGCTCTCCCGGGCCTTCAGTTCCAGTGCCATCAGGCTCTGCTCCTGGATCAGTGTCCAGTTCTGCCGCTCGACCTTGTGCAGCCGCTGCGTGATGTTGTGCATGAAGGCGAACACCACCAGGAACAATGCGCCGAACATCACGACGAAGGGAAACACCACGCCGCTCAGATGGGCGAGCAGATAGCCGAGCTTCGGAAACAGCGCGAAGCCGGCCGGGATGATCGCGACCATCGACAGCATCAGGAAATCGTAGAGATCGAAATTTCCCTGAAGCGTCTTGCGCAGCAGGATCAGCATGTAGATGAACGCAAAGGCCGAAATGACGGTGATCGTTTCGGTGCTCGGCAAAACGTTCGTCACGGCGCTCTCCTCAGGTTTTGCTTCGGCGATGGTGTGCCCGGCATCGGATCACGCCTTCCGCGAAAGGCGCGCGAGCAGGATGTAGCCGAGCACGCGGATCATGTAGCTGACGACCTTGAGGCCGTCGATCGAGCTGACGCCGGTCTCGCGCGGGCGCATGCCGACAGGCGCCTCGCCGACGCTGAGGCCCGCGCGCATCGCCCAGGCCAGCGAGATCGGCTCCGGAAAATCCATCGGATAGCGCTCGGCGAAGAACGCGATGGCGCGGCGGTCGAGCAGCCGCATGCCGCTGGTGGGATCGGTGATGCGGCCGCCGGAAAACAGCCGGTTCAGCGCCTGCGCGATCATGCGGCTGCCGATGCGGCGCAGCCGCGTCGAGCGGAAGCCGGCATTGTCGATGAAGCGGCTGCCGATGGTGATGTTGGTGGGGCGCGCGCGATATGCCGCGAGCAGCACCTCGATCTCGCGCGGATCGTGCTGTCCGTCGCCGTCGATCTGGAGGCAGAAATCGTAATTGTGGCGCGCGGCATATTTGAAGCCGGTCTGAACCGCGCCGCCGATACCGAGATTCTGCGTGAGGCGCGCGACCGGCGAGCGGGCGCTCGCGACCGCGGAGGTCGCGTCCGCCGAACCGTCGTCGACCACCAGCGTGTGGTAGCCGCGTCCGGTCTCGGCGATCTCGGCGAGGAGCCCGCCGATCGAGCCTTCCTCGTTGTAGCAGGGGATGACCAGCAGGATGCGCGGCGCGCTTGCGGGCACATCAGCCGCGCCGGAAGCCGTATGGGTCACGCACGCCTCGACATCAGGTTTCTCCGAAGGGTCCGGCCGGCACGGGGCCGGCGGATTGGCCTTGCTATACTTGGCGAGCCATTTCCTGTACAGGCGGCGGACCCCCTCCGAGAGCAAGCCGGTCAGCCCGAAAATACCATGAAAGCCGTCAAGATCGTCTTCTCCGTCATCTTCCTGGCGATCCTCGTCAGCAATGTCCGTGTGATCTCGCACTGGACCGAAAGCCGCGGGGTCTATGACGACATCTGCTATTTGCGGCAGGCGCATCTGTTCAAGCGCTTCGGCTGGTGGAGCGGGCTCGACACCAGCCTCGCGCGCGAAAACGACGGCTATCTCGCAGGCAAGCTGCGCAGCATCAACTTTGCACAGTGGAACGAGCCGGCGGAGGCGCCCTGCCACACCGAGACGGCCGATGGCAGCAAGCGGGTGATGACACCGCCGCCGGGGACCGGCTTTTCGCTGGCGCTGTTCCCAGAAGGCAACCAGGTCATCCCGCTCTACGCGCTGGCGAACGTGATCATCGCCGGCTTTGCGCTGTACGGATTGTGGCGGGCGCGGGAGCCGACCGCGCTGACGCTCGCCTGCGTGTTCGGCGCGATCTCGATCTACTTCATGATCAATCCCACCAAGGCGAGCTATTCGATGGCGCCGACCATGGTGGTCTGTGCGTTCGCAGGCCTGCTCACCGCAAAACTGTTCGTCGATGAAGGCCGGCGGCGCCTGCTGATGCTCGCCGCCATCGGCGTGCTGCTCGGCCTGTCCGCAAGCTTCCGGATCGCGAACGTTGTCCTCGCCGCCGGCTATTTCCTCGCCTTCGGTCTCTGGTTCCTGATGGCGCGCACGCGCGAGAGTTTTGTGCAGGGCCTCGTGCTCGGCCTGTCGTTCCTCGTCGGCCTTGTGCCGGTGTTCGCTGCGAACTGGGTCAATTCGGGCCATCCGCTGGTCTCCGCTTATGGCGGCCAGGACACGGCTGTGCGGGCGATCGACCTCGCGGTGCTGCGGGCCTATCTCCGCGACACCCAGTTCCCGCTGGTGATCGCCGTCTGCGTTTGGACCGCGCTGCTGTGGCGCTTTGCGACCGGTCCCGGCGTCAGGCAACTCGCGCTGCTCGTCGCCGCCAATCTCGCGCTGAACCTGGCGTTCTTCGGCACGCATCCGGTGTTCACGCAGTATTACGTCATCCCCATCGCGATGCTGACGCTCTGGACCCTGCTGTTCGCGACCATCCTGATGCGCGGCCCGATTGCCGCCGATGGACCGCGGCCCTCCGAGATGCTATCCCGATCCGGTATTTGACGCGTTTTCTCAACGCGAACCGGAATCCACTTCGCCTGAAAACGCTATGCCAGCATGACCGATCTCTCATTGACCATCCTGTCCGAAGCCGCCGGCGATGCCCAGGCGATCGAGCGGCTGCACGAGCGCACCTTCGGCCCAGGCCGCTTCGTGCTCAGCGCCTATCGGATCCGCGAGCACGTCGATCATTTGCTCGAACTCTCCTTCACCGCCCGCATCGGCACGCTGCTGGTGGGTTCGGTGCGGCAATTGCCGGTTCTGGTCGGCGAGACGCCGGCGCTGCTGCTCGGCCCGCTCACGGTCGAACCGCCGTTCCGCAGCCGCGGCGTCGGACGCCTGCTGATGGAGCGCGCGATCAAGGACGCCAAGGCGAAGGGCCACCGTTTGATCCTGCTGGTCGGCGACGAGCCCTATTACAGCCGTGTCGGCTTCAAGGCGGTGCCGAAGGGGCGCGTCACCATGCCGGGCCCGGTCGATGCCGCCCGCATCCTCGTGTACGAGCTCGTCGACGGCGCCTTCGAGGGCGTGTCGGGGCCCGTAGGCCCCGACTGGTCCAAAGCTAGAACCTGAAGTTCGCAAAGGCCCGCACGCCGATGCCGGGCATCAGCACCTCGTCCTTGGTGTAGGACACCGAGTTGCGGATGCTCTCGTTCAGCAGATTGTTGCCGACGAGACCGACATTCATCTCGCGCGCACCGAACGGATTCGGCGCGAGCTTCGTCTTGTAGCTGACCTCCGCCTTCAGCAGATTGTAGCCCGCCGTCTGGGTCTCCGCGATCGCGGCGACGTTGGTCTGCGCGAAGGCGTGCAGCAGGTTGATCTTCATCAGCCAATTGTCGTCGCGCCAGAACAGGCCGCCGCCCACACGTAGCGGCGGGATGCGCGGCACGTTGGTGCCGTCCGTGAAGGTGGCACGAACCACGTCGAACTGGTTCTCGATGCCCCAGATGCCGCCCTGGAATGCGCCGACGTCGAACTGCGACTGGAACTCGCCGCCGCGGAAGATCGCATTGGCCTGCGAGTAGACGGCCTGATTGAGCTCGGCGCCGGGCGTGCCGCAGGAGGCGAAATCATCATCGCACGACACGCCGGTGAGGCGGCGATAGATGAAATTGTCGAAGCGCGTGTAGTAGACGGTCGCCTCGAACCGCAGCGGTCCGGTCGCCTTGCGCAATCCGACCTCGACCGACTTCGCGGTCTCGATGGTCAGGTTCGGATTGCCGATGTCGAAGGTTGCCGTTGCATCATGCCCGCCGCGTGAAAACAGCTCGGCTGCCTTCGGCGCGCGCTCGACATATTGCGCGGTGATGCTGCCGACCATGCCGCCGGGCAGGTCCTGCAGCAAGCCGATGCTGCCGCTCTTCGGCGTGTAGTTGGGATTGCGCGCGATGCCCGCCTGCGCCGCGCCGTTCGGCAGGAAGTCGGCCGGGAAGTCCGGCGTCGTGCCGTGCAGCTCGACATGCTCGATCCGGCCGGCGATCTGCGCGCGCGTCGCTTCCGTGAACTTGAACTCGTTGAAGGCATAGCCCGCAACGCGGTTGTTGGTGTTCGGATCCCAGAGGCCGTTGAACAGCGTGCCGGGATTGTCGGGGCTCGGAGCCGACAGCTCCTGGTGCCCCGCCTGAATGCCGAACGCCGTCGTCACCTCGGCGAAGCGCGCGTTGAACGGCATCAACTGCACCTCGGTGCGGATCTCTTCTTCACGGTTGGTGAAGGTCTGGCGGATGCCGCTGCTGTTGAGGTCTGCGGTATCGGCAAGGCCGATCTCGTTGTGCCGGTAGTTGGTCGCGCCCGCCCAGAAGCGGACGGTGTCGATCGCCGTCGCGTCCGGCCGGTACTCGGCCTTGACGTTGATCTTGGTCTGGTGCGCGTCGATCCGCGTGTTGTGATCGGCGCCGTCGATGCCGGGGATGTGGTAGAGCGAGTCGTTCTGCGTGATCGACGCGCCGATGAAGCCGCCCTGGAAGAAATAGGAGCCGCCGATCGATGCGCCGTCCGACTGTGTCGCCGAATTCGGCTGGCGGCCGTTCACCGGCCGGGTCTGGTCGAACAGATAGGGATAGGCCGGAATCGAATAGTCCGAGGTCTTGCGGCCGTAGACGTCGGCATGGAAGGCAAAATTGCCGCCGCCGGTGTCGAGCAGCATGCCGCCTTCGACGCCACGATCGACCGAGCTGAAAGCGGTGCGCGTCTCGGCCGTGACGCAGGGCGAGGTCGACGCTGCCGCAAGCGGTGCCTTCGCCGGCATGCCGTAGGTCTGGAACGATGGCGCGCAGGACGGCAGTGCTTCCGGAATCCGGTTGTTGGTCGCGCTGACGACGCCGCCGATCGAAGTGGAGCCGTAGCGCAAGGCGGCCGGGCCGCGCACAACCTCGATCTGGTTGGTCGCGAGCGGGTCGATCGGCACGAAGTGATCCTCGCCGAGGTCGGACGCGCCGCCGGCATTGGTGCCGTTCTCGACAATGCCGACGCGGTTGACGTCGAGGCCCCGGATGATCGGCCGGCTGGAGGCGCCGGGCGCAAAGCTCGAGCCGGTGATGCCGGGCTTCGAGAACAGGAGATCGCCGAGCTGTCCGCCGCCGGAGCGGCGGATCTCCTCGTTCGGCACCACGGTGACGGTGGCGAACTGGTTTGCGACCACAGGCAGCACGCCCTGTTGAGGCGCGGCAGGGACGGGCGCAGGCTCGGGCGCACGTTCACGGTTCTGCACCGGTACAGGCCGCGCGGTGCGCGTCGCCGTGCGTGCCGGCACCACAGGCCTGCGCACGATGGGGCTGGGGGCCGTCACGGTGAGCGCTGGAAGCTCGGTCGAGGGCTTGTCCTGCGCCATCGCCGGCGTGGCGGCAACGCCGAGCAGGAGCCAGCTTGCCCCGCCCAGACGCTGCGCGCGTCGCAACTGAATTGTCATTGTCCTGATTCCAATCAGGCGCCGTCCGCAGACTTGCTTGTTGTGGGAGGCGGCCTGCCGTCGTGGTCAGACGGAATTCGACTTCAACTGGTCCCGGACATGCCGCGCGGTGGCGGCGAGCCGGGTGTGATCACAGGTTGGAAGTCAGGAGGCGGGAGGGGCGCGCGGCTGGAACGCCGTGCTGGCCGAACTCAGATGGACGAATTCGGCATCGGTAATGCGATAGAGGAAGTCGATCGCCTGCGGCAGCAGCAGGACGGGCGGGCTTGCGAACAGGATCGTGCCGGCCATCGCGACGACGGCGCAGATCGCGCAGACATCGTCCGACTGGTCCTGGTCGGGCTGGGCGGGGGATTGCTTGCTGGCGGCGGCGTGGTCGAGCGAGGTCGCGGCCTGAGCCAGCGACGCCGCCTGCGCGACGCCATGGCTGTGACCGAACGACAGCGCGAACTGCACCAGCAGCGCAAAGAGCGCTAGCCGGGCACCGTGCCTGATGTTCGACCGGAACCAGTTCATCGCAAAAACGCACCCCGCATCGCGAGGCATCAATCCCCGGCCTCACGATGTTATAATGTAACATCGCAGGCCGAGGCCGCGCCTGTCAACGACGAGCGGGAGGGACGGCAAAGCCGGCCGCCCACTGTGATCTTGATGCAACGGACGAGGGATCGCGGCTCCAGAGGCCGCGGCCACAGGATTTAACGGCCCTCGCGGACCCAGGTCGCGGCGAACGCGCCGAGCAGCAGCAGGAGGCCGATCAGGCCGGCGAAGATCGGCAGCACGCCGACGCCCTTGACCACGCTGACATCGCGCATCCTCACGCCCATCCAGCCGTCGCCGTGGAAGACGGTCGACGAGCGGACAGGCACCACGCGGGGCAGGTCGACGGTCGATCCGTCGACGATCCGGACCGCGTCGCCGCCGGTGGCCCGCGTCAGCGGTTTCAGCGTCTCTGTGGTGGAGGTGACTTCCGAAAATTCCTTCGGATTGGTCGGGCCGACATTGATCAGCGCCTTCAGCGTTCCATCGGTCGCCTGCCAGAGGCCGAGCTCGTTCGCCGGCACGGTGGCGCGCCATTCGCCGGGCTCGCCGGCCTTCAGCGTCAGATCCGTGGCGACGCCGGAGGGCGAGGTGACCGTGACCGGCTGCACGCTGTCGGACATGGTCTGACGCACCACCGCGAGGTCCTTGCCCTGCACCTGGAGGCGCAGCGCCTCCTCGTCGAGATCAGGCTGCTTCATCAGCCAGTGCGACATCCGCCGGAGCAGATCGAGATGCGGACCGCCGCCCTCATAGCCGCGCGCCCACAGCCAGATGTGGTCGGACAGCAGCAGCGCGACGCGGCCCTCGCCGATGCGCGACAGGAACAGCAGCGGCTTGCCGTCCGCGCCCGTCATGACTGGCGCGCTCGTCGCGTTCCTTGTGTCGACGGTCCGGAAGAAACGGCTCCAGCGCGGCGGCTCCGAGTTGGAGCCCTCGAGGCCGCGCGTCACCGGATGACGCTTTCCGGTATCGGACAGATGCGCATAGAACGGCTTTTCGGTCACGCCGACGGGTTCGGCCGGCAGCACCGAATCCAGCGGCGTGCGCCAGATGCTGGTGTTAGAGGCATAGTCGGGGCCGGCCGAGACCAGCACCGCGCCGCCGGCGCGCACATAGCGCGCCATGTTCTCGAAATAGGGGATCGGCAGCACGCCCTGGCGGGCGTAGCGATCGAAGATGATCAGCTGGAATTCGTTGATCTTCTGCTGGAACAGCTCGCGGGTCGGAAACGCGATCAGCGACAATTCGTTGATCGGCGTGCCGTCCTGCTTCTCCGGCGGACGCAGAATGGTGAAATGCACGAGGTCAACGCTGGCGTCGGACTTCAGCAAATTGCGCCAGGTGCGCTCGCCCGAATGCGGTTCGCCGGAGACCAGCAGCACGCGCAGCTTGTCGCGCACGCCGTCGATGGCGACGACGGCGCGGTTGTTCACCGGGGTCAGCTCTCGCTCGAGCGGCGCGGCCTCGATCTCGACGATGTTCGGGCCGGCATGCTTGATGTCGACCTCGACGCTCGATGTCTGGCCGCTCGTCAGCGTGCGTTCGCTGATGACCTCGCCGTCGCGGCGGATCGTGACCTTGGCGCGCTCGCCGGTGACGCCCTGGTCGTCGAGCCGGTAGGTGATGGTCTGCGGCTGGCCGACGATGCCGAAACGCGGCGCCGCGGTGATCGCGATGCGACGGTCGCGCTCGTCCTTCTGTCCCGTGATCAGCGCATGCACCGGCGCCTGGAAGCCGACCGCGGCGGCATTGGCGGGAATGTCGTGCACGCGGCCGTCGGTGATGAGGAATGCGCCGGCGACGCGATCGACCGGCACGTCCGACAGGGCGGAAGCCAGCGCGCCGAACAGCTTGGTGCCGTCGGTCTCGCCGTCGGCCTGTCCGGCATCGACCACGCGGACTTCGAGGCCCTTGATCTTCTTCAGATTGTCGACGAGCGCTTCCTGCGCCTGCGCGGCCTCGCGGTTGCGATTGCCGAAATTCTGGCTCGGGCTCTTGTCGACGACGACGGCCGCGACCGAGCTCAGGGGATCGCGGTCCTCGCGGGTGAAGGAGGGATTGGCCAGCGCCAGCAGGAACAGCGCCAGCGCCGCGACGCGCACCGCGGCGCCACGCGCGCGGGCAAGCATGAGAATGATCGCGATGACGACGATCGCGGCGAGCGCGACCCATAGCACGATCGCAGGGACAAGCGGCGTGAACGCGATGCCGTAATTCATATCGATCCTATTGCCCCAGCCGCTCGATCAGCGCCGGTGCGTGCACCTGGTCGGCCTTGTAATTGCCGGTCAGCGTGTACATCACGATGTTGACGCCGGCGCGGAAGGCGAATTCGCGCTGGCGTGCCTCGCCGGGCGTGAGCGGCAGCATCGGCTGGCCATCGGGACGCAGCGCCCAGGCGCCAGCCAGATCGTTCGAGGTGATGATCAACGGTGACACGCCGTCGCCGCCGCGCGCGGGGCGCTGCGCACTCTCGTCGTCATCCTCGCGCGGCAGCGTCTCGACCCAGGTCTGGCCGGTGGTGAAGCGACCGGGGAAGTCGCGCAGCAGGTAGAACGTCTTGGTCAGCACGTGCTCGCGCGGTACCGGCTCGAGCTCGGGAACGTCGAGCGAGGAGAGGATGTCACGCAGCGCCTGCATGCCCGGCGTCTGCGAGGCGCCGTTGTCGCCGGGCGGCGCCTCGACCGCGTCACGGGTGTCGAACAGGACGGTGCCGCCCTGCTTCATGTAGGCGTCGATCTTGTTAATGGCGGCCTGCGGCGGCTTCGGCACGCCCGGCACGATCGGCCAGTAGATCAGCGGGAAGAAGGCAAGTTCGTCGCGTGCGGGGTCGATGCCGACGGGATCGCCCGCTTCCAGCGCGGTGCGCTGGGCGAGGAACAGCGTC
>JAEWBW010000258.1 GCA_023390955.1 Pseudomonadota bacterium | reverse complement strand
GTAGATGGTGTCGTCCTTGACCGGCACCTTGCGCTCGACATCGGCAAAGCCCTGCACCGAGCTATGGGCGATCTTGCCGCGGCGATAGACCAGCAGTTGCGTGCCCGGGAAGCGGCCGGCATCGATATAGCGGCTCTTCAGATGTGCATCGACGCGGTCGAGCGCGGCCTTGGACATGCCGACGGATTCGGGGGTAGCAGGGGTGGGGGCGAGCATCAGTTCCTCCGGGCGGTTTTGTGGAAGGTTGATAGCCGAAATCACCCCCTCATTCCAAGCCGGTCTGCGCTTAACGCAGGCCCCTTTGCTGGTGTAGTCTTGCCACCAGATGCCCCTTCAGGGACCAAAAAGAAGATCGAAACGGGAAGCCCAATCGCCATGACCCAGTTCAACGAGACCGAGCTCACCGAAGCCGTCATCAAGAGCTTCGACAATACCCCCGATGCGCGCGCCAAATTCCTGCTTCAGGAATTGGTGAAGTCGCTGCACGATTACGTGAGCAAGACCGGCCTCACCTTCCCGGAATGGGAATATGCGATCGATTTCCTCACCCGCACCGGCCAGAAATGCACCGACACCCGCCAGGAATTCATCCTGCTGTCAGACGTGCTCGGCGTCTCCATGCTGGTGGACGCGGTCAACCACCGAGATCGTGACGGCGCCACCGAGACCACGGTGCTCGGCCCGTTCTATGTCGGCGAGCACAAGGTGACGGCGCACGGCACCGACATCTCGCCGAGCAATCTCACCGGCGAGCGCATGTTCGTGCAGAGCCGCGTCACGGATCTGCAGGGCAAGCCGCTCGCCAATGTTCCGGTCGACGTCTGGCACGCCGACGACGACGGCTTCTATGACTCCCAAAAGCCGAACTATGACGAGGTCGGCGCCTCGGCACGGGCGCGCTTCGTCACCGACAATGATGGCCGCTTCTTCTTCCGCACCATCTTGCCGTGTTCCTATCCGATCCCGACCGACGGTCCCGTCGGCGAGATGATCATGCAGACCAAGCGCCACCCGATGCGGCCGGCGCATGTGCACTTCCTGGTCAACGCCAAGGGCTATGAGCCGCTGGTCACCCACGTCTTCATCGGCGGCGACAAATATCTCGATTCCGACGTGGTATTTGGCGTCAAGGACGAGCTCGTCGCCAAGGTCGAGCCGCGCAACGATCCGGCGATGCCCGACGGCACCAAGACCAACGGGCAGTGGCATTTGATGACCTACGAATTCCACATGAAGCCCGGCGGCGGGATGGCGCCGAAACCGCTCGGGACGAAGGTGACCGAGACCGCCTGAGTTATCGCGCGTGCAATAAAGCGAGCAGCGCGATCACGGTGCAGGCGAGTGCCGCCGTCGTCAGCTTCCAGAACAACAGCGGACTGCGCTCCAGGAGCGGCGTGATCCGCGTGTTGAGATAAGCAGGGTTGGGCGTTCTGAGCTCGAAGACGAATTCCGACAGGTCGTCGTGACGCTTGTAGGGATCGGGATGAAGTGCGCGCCTGAGCGCGCCATCGACCCAGGCCGGAACGTTGCGATCGTCATCGGCTTCGCGATATCGCAGCTTTCGCACGTCCGACTTGCGCCTGATCTTTGCGACCTGTGCGCCGTAGGGAAGCTCGCCGGTCAGCATCTGGTAGCAGATGACGGCGAGCGAAAACATGTCGGAGCGCGGCGAGCCGCCCTCGCCGAGAAAATATTCCGGCGCCGTGTATTGCACCGTGCCGAGGATTTCGCCGTCGCCTTGCGGCGCGGCTTCGGCTACGCCCGCGACGCGGACCGATCCAAAGTCGATGATCTTCGCAGTGCCCGTCTTGTCGATGAGGATGTTGTCGGGCCTGAGGTCCTGATGCAGCATCTCCATGCGGTGGAAGGCGCGCAGGCCGGTGGCGATCTGCTCGACCAGTCCGCGCACGGTCTCGAGGTCGGGGCGGGGATTGTCGGTCATCCATTGCCGCAGGGTCTGCCCTTCGACGAATTCGGTGGCGACATAGAGATAGCCGCGCCGCCGCGACTGCGACAGCGGTTTCAGCACGTGCGGGCTGTCGATGCGGCGCGCGATCCACTCTTCCATCAGGAAGCGCTTGAGATAGGCGCGATTGTCGCGGAGATCGATCGACGGCAGCTTGAGCGCGACCGGCTCCTCGGTCTCGGTGTCGACGGCAAGGTAGATGTGGCTGCGGCTGCTGGCGTGGACTTCGCGGACGATGCGGTAGCCGTCGAAGATCGCGCGCGGCTCGGGCAGGGGAGGCAACGGCAGCTCGGACGTCTGATTGAAGATGCCGATCGGCTCGCGCTGCGGCACCGCGTCGATGCGCAGGATCTGCACGGTGATGTTGTCATCGCTGCCGCGCCGGTACGCTTCCTCGACGATGGCTTTTGCCGCGCCGTCCAGCTCGGTCGCATGCTCGTTCAATGCGCTGGTGACGAAACGCGCGTCGACGAATTCATAGGCGCCGTCGGTCGCCAGGAAGAAGATGTCGCCGCGCTCGATCTCGAGGGTCTGGTAGTCGATTTCGAGCTGCGGATTGATGCCGAGCGCGCGGCCGAGATAGGTCTGCTCCGACGATACGATGATCCGGTGATCGTCGGTCAATTGCTCCAGCGCCTTGCCGGAGACACGGTAGACGCGGCAGTCGCCGACATGGAAGATGTGTGCGGTGGTCCCTTTGATGACCATGGCGGTGAGGGTGCAGACGTAACCCTTGTCGCGGTCATAGGCATATTGGCTCTTGCGCGTCTGAGCGTGGAGCCAGGAATTGGTCGCGTCCAGCACGCGCCGCGCGGAGGTTTTCACCGTCCAGGCTTCCGACGTGCAGTAGTAGTCCATCAGGAAGCTCTTGACCGCGGATTCGCTCGCGATCTGGCTCACCGTGCTGCTGGAGATGCCGTCGGCGAGAACGGCCGAAATCCCCTTCAGGCTGAGTTGCGGCTCGTCCGGAATCAGGACGCCGTGAAAATCCTGGTTGATGGGCTTGCGACCCTTGTCGGAATATTGGCCGACCGAAATCTCAAGTCCGCGCGTCATCTCATCACCAAGAGAAAGGGAGCCCCAGCCTAATGAGGCGAGGCTCCCTTGTTGAGGCGTTTTCGATCAGGCCGCGACGCGGGTCGGCGCCGGCTTGCTGGCCTGGCGCTTCGGCAGCGTCAGGACGTGCGTGGCGTAGAGGGTCATGCCGGTGAAGGCGAGGCCGCCGACGAGGTTGCCCAGCACGGTCGGGATCTCGTTCCAGATCAGGTAATCGATGATCGAGAACTTGGCGCCGAGCAGCAGCCCCGACGGGAACAGGAACATGTTCACGACGGAATGCTCGAACACCATGTAGAAGAACACCATGATGGGCATCCACATCGCGATGACCTTGCCGGAGACCGAGGTGGAGATCATGGCGCCGACGACGCCGGTCGAGACCATCCAGTTGCAGAGCATGCCGCGCAGGAACAGCGTCGCCATGCCGGCTGCGCCATGGGCGGCGTAGCCGAGCGTCCGGCTCTCGCCGATGATTCCGATGGCGGTGCCGACCTTGTCCGGCGGCTGGCTGAAGCCGAAAGTCGTGACGAAGGCCATCATGAAGGCGACGGTGAACGCGCCAGCGAAGTTACCGACGAAGACCAGGCCCCAGTTGCGCAGCACGCCGCCGATGGTGACGCCGGGGCGCTTGTCGATCAGCGCGAGCGGCGAGAGCACGAACACGCCGGTCAGGAGGTCGAAGCCCAGGAGGTACAGCATGACGAAGCCGACCGGAAACAACAATGCGCCGACCAGCGGCTGGCCGGTATTCACATTGATGGTGACGGCGAACCATGCGGCGAGCGTGAGGATCGCGCCGGCCATGTAGGCGCGGATGATCGTATCCCGGGTGGACATGAAGATCTTGGATTCGCCCGCATCCACCATCTTGGTGACGAATTCCGAAGGCGCGAGATACGACATCAACAATTCCTTTTGCTCGTATGAGTGATCGAGACGCTGCACGTGGTCGGACCGTGCGGACGGGCCTGCCGCGCACGAGGGCCTTGGAGAGTTTTTGGAAGCTTTCGGAATCGCGTCACGACGGGTTGGGCCGGGAGGGCGAAGCAGTTGAGCTCCCGTTGCGGCCGCCAGCGGCTGCAACAATGCGGCGGGGCCGCAGTCGTCGTTGACGCGAATAGTGATGCAAGCGGCGTGCCGAAACGCCGACAGGTAAAAGTCAAGCGATATCAATGCCCTGCGATTCGCTTTGAGGTCCGCCAGCGTGTTCGCCGGCCTCCTGCTTGATCGCTTGCTCAACTTTTGTGCGCCGCACAAAGATTGAGCAGGCCGCAAATTTCGCGTGCGGCGCACACTGCGACGGGCTGGCGCAGCTTGTCTAAGCCTTTATTTTCACGGTGCTTTTCGCGTCGACGGATTTGGCACGAGGCTTGAATAGTTCCAAGCCGACGCCATTGAAGCCGTCCCACGAGACTTCTCATCCGACTTGCTGACGCCACCAGACGGGGTTTCCCCGTCGCGCGTCCGCTTGGGCCAATGGCGGCTTCACAGGACGGACGGCGGCTCGTGTGCACTGACGCATCAATCTCTCTGCAACGACGCATCTGCAACGACGCAAAGGACGACACGACCCATGACCAAGCGCATTCGCCGGCCCTCTGAGGCTGGTCTGACCCGCCGTCAATTGTTGAAGGCGACCGGCAGCACCGCCGCCCTTCTCGCCGCTGCCAAGCTCAACTTCCCCGCCGGTGCCTTCGCCCAGGACGCAGGGCCCGAGGTCAAGGGTGCCAAGCTCGGCTTCATTGCACTCACCGACGCCACCCCGCTGTTCGTTGCGAAGGAGAAGGGCATCTTCGCCAAATACGGCATGCCCGACGTCGAAGTGCAGAAGCAGGCCTCCTGGGGCACCACGCGCGACAACCTCGTGCTCGGCTCCGAAGGCAACGGCATCGACGGCGCCCATATCCTGACCCCGATGCCGTACCTGATCTCGTCCGGCAAGGTGACGCAGAACAACCAGCCGACACCGATGTACATCCTGGCGCGGCTCAATCTCGACAGCCAATGCATCTCGGTTGCCAACGAATATGC
>JAEWBW010000025.1 GCA_023390955.1 Pseudomonadota bacterium | reverse complement strand
CCTTTTTACTCCACACGGTTAAGTGATCGTCATCACCCAGAAACCGGGAGGATGTGGCAGCGTTGTCACTGCGATCGCCATGGGGCGAGGGACAAGCAGCCATGTCAAAGACAAGCATCGCAGTTTTGGGCGCCGTCGCCGTGACGTTGTCGCTGGGCGCCGTGCAGTTGGCCTCGGGCCATGATCTCGCCGATCGCTGGCAGGCGGTCGCAACCACGCCGAACAAGCCGGTTCAAAACGTCAACCGCGCCGGCAAGGCCGATCGCATCGCCGATCTCAAGCCGTCGGATGTAGCCACACGCACCGTGTCGCTCCGCCTGAACGATCTGGCAGATACGTCAGTGTTGCTGCGTGTTCCCTTCTCGGAAGCTAAGTCGATCAAGCAGCCGACGTTGCTGCAGGCGCCGACGGCGACCCAGCGCAAGCCGGTGGCCTGCGAGGCCGTGGTCAGCTCGCTGACCGAAGTCGCAAGGCTGCTGCAGCCGGGTCGTTGCGTCACCTGATGGGCTGACGCGGACGACGATCCCGCAACAATCGCCGAAAATCGCGCCCTGTCCGGTCACGGACGGGGCGTTTGCGTTTGAAGTCCGCCGGCAACGTTCACGCTGATGGAATCGCGACGGTTTTCGGCACGGCCGCGCAAACCGCGCGGACGGCTTCGGTCCGAAGCCGCCTACTGTGCATGGGGTTGTTTTTCAAAAGTCTTGGTCGAGACCTATTCGGCCGGCTCGGCCGCGGCATCATCCGAGGGCGCGCCGGCGCGGCTGGCGACGATGCCGAGGGCGAGGCCCGCGACCGCAAGGATCGGCACCAGGCGCTTGATGCCGACCACGCGGACGATCTGCAGGCCGGTCGCGACCAGCATGGGATCGGCGAGCATGCTGTGCGCCGCCGACTTCGCCGCCCGCTCGGCGGCGATCCTGGCCTGCTGCCGGATCGTGCGCTTGTAGCTCCAGTAGCTCAATGCGGCCACGAGGGTCAGCAGGAAGAAGATGCCGGCGCCGGCGAGGCAGGCCTGCACCGGGCCGTACTTCTCGAGCACCGCGATGAAGGCGGCGGCGCAGAGGAAGGACGTGGTGATGAAGAGCGCGAAGGCCGCGCCCGCGGCGAGCGACGTCAGGCGGACCGTCGTGCCGGTCGAGGCGCTGATGCCGTCGATGAAACGCTGAAACATGGACTTGCTCCTCAATATGCCCACAAGTCAAAAGCGGCGGCGCTTCTGGCGCCGCCGTCATCGCATTGAATGGTCGTGTGTCACCTCGGCGGCGCCAAGGCTACCGGCGCCAGGCCGCGCCGATCAGGAAGCCGATGCCGAGCGCGATGCCCACGGTCGCCAGCGGCCGCTGCGTGATCGCGTCCTCCAGCGTCTCCTCGATCGAGCCATAGGCATCCTGCGCCGCGTCCATCATGGCGCTGCCGCGCTCGGTGATGTCGTCGAACGTCGAATCCATGTTGTCGCGCGCCTGCTTGTAGCCGCGACGGGCCTGCTTGCCGGTCGAGTTCGCAAACGTGTTGAGGGCGTCGGTGATCTGGTCGGTGAGGGCGGCGATATCGCTTTTCACAGCTGCTACATCCTTTTCGAGGCGTTCTCTGGTGGCTTTGTCGGTCCAGTCTCTCATCCCGGTTTCGCCGTTGGTCGTCGACATGATGAGCTCCGAACTGCTGACGCTGCGTTGTCCGGAAAACGTTCCGCCATGACGGAAGTTCCAGCCCGCAAATGCATCAGCCTTGCGGCAGCTGCGGCGAATCCGCCGGTGCGAGATGCTCTTTCAGGATCAGCGCGACGATCAGCAGCGGCGACGACAGGAAGGCGCCCATCGGTCCCCACAGCCAGGTCCAGAATGCCAGCGCGATGAACACCGCGAGCGCGTTGAGCGCCAGCCGCCGCCCGATGATGGTCGGCGTGATGAAATGGCCTTCAAGGAAGGTGAGCCCGCCGAACGCGATCGCCGCCATCAGGGCGCCGCCGATGGTCGGAAACGCGACCAGCCCCACCACGACCAGCACGACGAACATCGCGACCGGTCCGATGATCGGGATGAAGTTCAGCGTCGCGGCCAGCGCGCCGAGGCCGGCCGGGTTGGGCATGCCGGTCACTGCGCAGACGATGCCGGTGCCGACGCCGACGCCGATATTGATGACGGTGACGGTCAGCAGATAGTTGCCGAGATGGACCTCGATCTCGTTGAGGATCCGCAGGGTTCGCAGCCGGGCGTCGCGGTCGCCGAAGGTCATGATCAGCGCGCGCCTGAGGTCGCGCCAGCTCGCGATGAAAAGGATCAGGGTGGCGAAGAACAGCAGGAATTCGGCGAAGGTCGGTGACAGGAATTCCAGCGCCGGTTGCACCCACTCGAATTTCGGCAGCTGAAAGCTGGGCAGGCCTTCGGAGCCGCCGACCATGGTCTGCAGCTCCTGCCACAGCGCCAGCGGCCGGTCGAACACGTGCAGCTTGTCCTTGAGCTGCGCGCCGAGCTCCGGCAGGCGCGAGCTCCATTCCATCGCCGGCGCGGCGATCAGGGCGAAGATGAAGGTCACTATGGCTGTCACTGCAACCACGATCAGCACGGCGCCCAGCGCCCGCGGCACCCGCCGCCGCTCCAGAAAGCTCGCGGCGGGCGACAGCATGGTGCCGGCGACGACCGCCATCACTACCGGGAGGAAGAACGCTTTGGCGACATAGAGCACGGTGACGACGGCGATCACCAGGAGGCCGGCGAGCGCGAACGCGACGAACTCGGTGCGCCGGATCACCGGCGGCAGCTCGGCTTTGCTGTTGGGAAGTGGCGTGCCTTCGGCCTCGGGGAGGAGACGCTCGCTGGGAATGACGCGCACGATATTTCTCCTCGCGCGGACGCGAAGGAAGCTCCGCGCGCCGGACTATGCGACGTGTGAAACGCGGCAGGTCGCAAAAAAGTTCCGTCGCGAAAACGTGAGGACGCTTGCGCTTGACTGTGACTGCCGAGTCGATGCGTCGCCGGAACTGTCTGGCCCTCGACCGCGTTTGGATTGGCAGAGCATCACCTCAGATGCACGCATCATCCACGGGGCAGTCCATGACACAGTTCTCTGCATCCCACCGCCGGTTTTCGCCGCGCGCGCTCACCGCCTTTGCCTTCGCAACCGTCCTGATCGCCGCTCCCTTCAGCGCGGCCAACGCGCAACTGCTCGGCTATGCGCCGATGCAGTCCTACCCTCAGGACCAGATCTATTCTCAGCAGCAGCCGACGACCGAGGCGCCGCAGGCGGCCGATGAGGACGCTCAGCTGCCCGACCGGCTGCGCCGCCAGACCGTCAGCTTCGACCGCAGCGAGCCGGCCGGCACCATCGTGATCGATACCGCCAACACCTATCTCTACTACGTGCTCGGCAACGGCCGCGCCCTGCGCTACGGCGTCGGCGTCGGCCGCGACGGCTTCACCTGGTCGGGCGTGCAGTCGGTCAGCCGCAAGGCGGAGTGGCCGGACTGGCATCCGCCGGCAGAGATGATCGCGCGCCAGCCCTATCTGCCGCGCTTCGTCGCTGGTGGCCCCGGCAATCCGCTCGGCGCCCGCGCGATGTATCTGGGATCCAGCCAGTACCGCATCCACGGCACCAACGATCCGTCCACGATCGGGAAGTTCGTCTCCTCCGGCTGCATCCGCCTGACCAATGAAGACGTCTCGGATCTCTTCAACCGCGTCAGCGTTGGTACCAAGGTCGTGGTGCTGCCGAAGAATGCGCCGCTGATGGCGCGGGGTGGCGATCCCGTCCGCAGGCCGCATCCGGCGGTGACGACGCTGCCCTCGGGCCGCCAGGCGCTGAACCTGACGACGTCGTCCGTGAATTGATCGAAGACGAGGTAACATGCGTTCGATTGGCAAAATCGCAGGCGCGGCGGCGCTCAGCGTCGTCGCGCTGAGCCTGGTGCCGGCATCGTCGGCGCGGGCGGAGGATTTCTTCTCGGCATTGTTCGGCGCCTTCGGCGGACGGCACGCCGCGCCGCGGATTCAGATGCCGTTCGATGACGGCCCCCGTTATGAGGCGCCGCAGCGGGTGCGCGCCTATGGCGGCGGCCAGGCCTATTGTGTCCGCGGTTGCGACGGGCGCTATTTCCCGGCGCAAGGCACCGATAGCGAAAGCAAGGCGCAGAGCTGCAAGAGCTTCTGCCCGACAGCGGATACGACGCTGGTCTATGGCAGCAATATCGACAGTGCCGGCACCGAGAACGGTAAATCCTATTCCGAGCTGCCGAACGCGTTCCGCTATCGCAACGAGATCGTGCAGGGCTGCACCTGCAACGGCAAGGACTCGGTCGGTCTTTCTCCGGTCAAGGTCGCGGACGATCCGACGCTCCGCAAGGGCGACATCGTCGCCGGCGACGATGGACTGGTGATCGCCGACCGCAGCGCTAACGACCGTCGCGGTGTCGCCGTGAACTTCTCGCCGCTGCCGGAAAAGGTTCGCGCAAAATTCCGCCAGGTGCCGGTGGTGGCGAAGGAGTAGCGCCTGCCGTCGTCCTGGCGGAAGCCAGGACCCATTTCCCCAAATGTGCGTGAGGCGCGACGTTGTGGCTGCCAGCCTGCCTATTGCGATGGCCGGTGGCTATGGGTCCTGGCTTTCGCCAGGACGACATCGCGCGTGAGGTTACCGCGTGCGAGCAATTACGCCGCGCGGATCTTGCCCAGGAAATCGCTGACCTGATCGCCAAGCTGACGGCTCTGCGTTTCCAGCAATTCGGAGGCGTGCTTGACGTTGTCGGAGGCTGCGGCCGCGGCGTCCGCGTCCGCCTTCACGCCGGTGATGTTTTCGGCGACGTTCCTGGTGCCCTGCGCCGCAAACTGCGTGCTGCGGGTGATCTCCTGCGTCGCCGCGCCCTGCTCCTGAACGGCGGCGGCAATTGCGGTAGCGACCTCGTTGACCTCGCCGATGATGCCGCCGATCGCCTGAATCGCGCTGATCGCCTCTGCCGCCACCTTCTGGATGCCGGCGACCTGCTCGGAAATGTCATCAGTGGCTTTTGCGGTCTGGGTTGCCAGCGACTTCACCTCGGAGGCGACGACCGCAAAGCCGCGGCCGGCTTCACCCGCACGCGCGGCTTCGATCGTGGCGTTGAGCGCCAGCAGATTGGTCTGCGCCGCGATGGTGTTGATCAGCCCGACCACCTCGCCGATGCGATTTGCCGAGGAGGCGAGGCCCTGCACGGTGCCGTCGGTGTCGCGGGCCTGACTGACGGCCCGGCTTGCGATGCCGGCGGCGTGCGCAGCCTGCTGGCTGATGTCGTTGATGGAGGCCGAGAGCTCTTCGGCCGCGGAGGCGACGCTGTCGACGCTCATCGAGGCATCGTTCGACGCCTTGCCGGCGACCTCGACGCGCACGTTGGTCTGGCGCGATACCTCCGAAAGGTTCGACGAGGTCGTGCGCATCTCGCCTGACGCCTCGTGCAACTCGTTGAGCGTCCGGCGCACCACGCCCTCGAATTCACCGACATGAACCTCGATGGCGCGCTGGCGGGTCGCGGCGCCCGCATTGCGCTCACGCTCCTGTGCCTCGATCGCCAGCTTGTCGGCTGCCTGCTGCTTGAAGGTCTCAAGTGCGCCCGCGAGCGCGCCGATCTCGTCGCGGCGGTCGAGGTAGCCGCTGTCGACGGAGAGGTCGCCGCCGGCGACCTTCAGCATGGCGTCACGGATGTTGTGCAGCGGCGTGATGACGCGGCGGGTCACACCGATCATGGCGCCGACGGTCAGCAGCACGGCAAATGTCAGCATGGTGATTTGCACCGCGAGCGCCCGGCCGGCCGATGCAAACTGCTCGGCGGCATAGCTGCGTGCTTCCTCAAGCGCGCGCTCGGCGACGGTGACCGCGGCGCCCATGCGCTGGGCGGTCTGCGGCGTCCACTGATCGGCGGTCAGTTCGGTCTTGGAGCCGACCATGATCTGGTCGAGCAGCCGGTCGCGCAGGGCGAGATAGTCGGCATTGAAATAGGCGGCCTTGGCCGCGGTCATGGCGCCGGCGAGCTGCGGCGAGAGCTGCATGCCGAGCGTAGAGGATTCCAGCGCGCTCCAGGAGTTCTCGATGGCGCCGACGGTCTTGGTGTAGGTCTTTTCCGCCTCCATCGGCAGGCTGCCGGTCTTCACGAGGCCCGTCGCGACGAGGTCGGAGGCTTCGCCCGCGGCGTTGCGCAACAGCCAGGCGGCCTGCTTGATCGACAGCAACTGGTCGATCAAGGGGTCGTTGTGATTGACCGCGGCCGTGAGGTTGCCGGAGATCTTTTCCAGGGTCACGAGAAGGGCGCCGCTGGCGTCGCTGTAATCCTGGGGCAAAGCCGCGCGCCGCTCCTTCTTCGGCTTGCGCATATCGTTCCAGGCTTCAACCTGAAGGCTGGCGAGTTTGTCGACCTGCTGGTTCAGGCTGGCGAGCAGGCTTGCCTGGTCGGCGAACGGGATCGACCGCAGCAGCGCCGCAGTGTCACGGATCGCCGGCATCTCGGCGTCCTGGATGCCGTGCAGGAATTTATCGATTTCGGGCGAGACCGGCGTCTCGCCGTTCAGCACGCGGGGAGTAGAGGAGCGGTCGGTGCGGAGATTGTGCATCGCCTTGAAGGCGTCGCCGGAGGCTTCCGCGACAGAGGCGATCAGGCCGGTGGCCTGTCGGCGCTCCCAGGACTGCCAGGCGCTCGCGACCAATAACGCGACGACGCAGACGGCCAGCAGCGCGATGACGGATTGAAGCAATGCCGAAACGGTCAATCGCTTAATCATGATTAACATTCCCCCACGAAAGCGGATCACTTTTCGCAGAAGGGAATAAAGGAAGTTGTAACGCGCCGGGATTGCGAGGAATCGGAGGTAGGAGGGGGCGGGGTGTTAACGGATCGTTAGCGCGCGGCCGTCCACCCCGTCATTGCGAGCGACTTGTCCGCCATAGCTCGTAGAGCGACGGCGGAAGCGAAGCAATCCAGAGATATCTCCGGGGAGAGAGTCTGGATTGCTTCGTCGCTAGGGCTCCGCGCAATGACGGTGCTTGTGGCGGCGTCGCGTCTTACGCCGCGCGGATCTTGCCGAGGAAGTCGCTGACCTCGTTGCCGAGCTGGCGGCTCTGGGTCTCCAGTAGCTCCGAGGCGTGCTTCACATTGTCCGCCGCGGCTGCTGCCGCATCGGCATCGGCCTTCACGCCGGTGATGTTGTCCGAGACGTTCCGCGTGCCCTGCGCCGCGAATTGCGTGCTGCGGGTGATCTCCTGGGTCGCCGCGCCCTGCTCCTGGACGGCGGCGGCGATCGCGGTGGCGACCTCGTTGACCTCGCCAATGATGCCGCCGATGGTCTGGATCGCGTTGATGGCATCGCCCGCGACCTTCTGAATGTCGGCGATCTGCTCCGAAATCTCCTCGGTCGCTTTCGCGGTCTGGCTCGCCAGCGACTTCACCTCGGAGGCGACGACCGCAAAGCCGCGGCCGGCTTCGCCCGCGCGCGCCGCTTCGATCGTGGCATTGAGCGCCAGCAGATTGGTCTGCGCCGCAATCGCCTGGATCAGTCCGACCACCGCCCCGATCCGCTCGCTCATCGCCGCCAGCCCCTCAATCTCGTTGACTGAGCGCTCGGTCCGGCTGTCGGCGGTCCGCACCACATCGGTCGCCTTGGCGATCTGGCGTGCGATCTCGCCGATCGATGCCGATAACTCCTCCGCCGCGGCCGCGACGGTCTGCACGCTTTCGGAAGCCTGCTGCGAGGCGCCGGCGGCAGCCGCCGCCTGCCCGGAGGCCTCGGCTGCGACGTCGTCGATCGACTGCGCGTTGTTGCGCATCGTCGCAGCATTGTCGGTCACGGCACGCAGCATGTCCTCAATCGATGACCGGAATGCCTCGACCGCTTCATTGACTTTCGCCTTCTGAGCATCCTCGATCCGGGCGCGCTCGGCTTCCTGCGCCTCGGCGTCATGCTTGGCCTTTTCGACCGCCTTCTCTTTGAACATCTCGACGGCGTGGGCAACTTCGCCGACCTCATCACTGCGGCCGAGCCCCGGCGGCACCACGGTGAAATCGCCATTCGCGAGCCGGTTCATTCCCTCGGTGAGCGAACGCAGCGGCCGCGAGATGCTGCGGCTGAGCAATGCGCCGGCCCCGAGCGTCAGGACCAGGACCCCAAGACCGATGGCCAGCGCCCATTCGCGCGCCTCTTGCATCGCCTTGACAGAGGCACTGCGGTCGACGGCGAGCACCGAGACGCCGATGGCTTCGCCGGCATAATCACGCACCGGGGCCAGCATGATCGTCTGATCCATCGAGCCGATATGCATCGCTTGCTGCGCCGACTTATCGCGCAGCGCAGCCGCCATCTGCTCGGCGCCGATCACCGGGTCGGTCTCGAAGGTTGAGGCGTATCGCTGGAAGCCGTAGGGAGTCTTCAAATACAAGGCGACGTCAGCGCCGGTGCCGCTCTTGAAAGCATCGAAGAAGCGGCTGCCGAGCGTCATCCCGACCTCCACCGAACCGATCGGCTTGCCGT
>JAEWBW010000046.1 GCA_023390955.1 Pseudomonadota bacterium | reverse complement strand
GGTGGCAATGTCCTTGGCGAGATGCTCGGCAGCGTCCTTGCAGTCCTTGGCAAAGGCCGGATCCGCCGAGATCGACTTGATCCGCAGCAGCGAAAACAGGCGCTCGAGACTGTTGTCGAAATCCTTGTCGATGTGATCGAGCACGGACTGAAGCTGCGCGTTGGACATGGTGATGTTCCCGATTTGCCGGTGGTCTCAAGATGCCGCTGGTTTTAGCTCCGCGGCCGCGGACGGGCCAGACACAATCGGCGGATGGCGGATGTGCCAGGCGAGCGCAACGGCCAACACGGCGGTCGCAGCCAGATTGTTGCCCCAGGCCTGGATCACCAGCGGAAACGGCGGCAGCGCGAGCAGCATCAAGATGCCGGCGACCGCGAGCGCGATCCAGGTCCAGAGCCGCACACCCGGCCGTGCGTCATAGGCAGCGCGATGGATCAGCACCGTGATCGGGAAGAACAGCCACATGAAGTAATATTGTCGCGCCAAAGGCGACGCGACCGTCATCAGGCAGAACAGGATGCCCAGTTCCTCGGCATCGGACCGCGGCGTGCGCCGCTCTCGCCGTGGCATCACCGCAATGAAGCCGAGGCCGAGCAACGCCGACACCGCGAGCACGATCAGGTTCGCGGTCTTGTAGTCGACATCGATGAGATTCATCGTGCGCGGCGGCTTGTCGGGCTCGTCCTGGTTCCAGTTCACCGGACGCACCAGCCGGTGGGTCACCGAGATGATGGACTGGTTGACCCACGACCAGTTCTGCTCGTCGCGCTGGCCAAAACCCTTCTCGGAGCTGGTGCCGACCATGCCCTGGTACCAGGTCTTCAGCTCGGTGACGTTGCGCTCGAAGCCCCGGATCGGCGCGGGTGCGACGAACAGCAGGATGCCGATGAAGACGACCATGCTTGCGACCGCTGCCCATTGCCGCCGCCAGATCAGATAAGGCAGCACCGCCACGGGATACACCTTGATCGCGGTCGCGAGCGCGAACATGAAACCGGCAAGCCAGGGGCCCTGCCAGTCACGCTGCTGCTGAAGGCACCAGAAGCCGTAGAGCATCATCGCCAGCAGCACGAGGTTGGGCTGGCCAAGGTCGAACATATCGAACACGAAGGTGACGGTGACGAAGCCCGGCAATGCCTCCAGCCACGGGTTCGGCCGTTGTCCCGATCCGGTCATCGCATGCGAGAGCTGCGCAGTGTACCACCACGCCACCGCATTCAGGATCGAGAGCATCAGATAGAGCGGGATCTTGCCGAACCAGCTCGGGATCGCCAGCAGGATCGCCGGCAGCGGCGGATAGAGGAAGGGAAACTGCTGGGTGACATCGGCCGGATAGAGGTTGCCGCCATGCAGCACCTGCTGCCCGGCCCAATACCACAGCGCGTAATCCTTGGTCTTGCCGTTCTGGGCGAACAGCTCGGGGCCGATCACGTCAGCGGTCAGGATCAGGCAGCAGACCAGAAACAGGATGTCCAGCGGCCTGCGCAGCGAGGGCGCCCGGAGGGTCATGGTGTCGGAGGGAACAGTCATGGTCACGGGCTTACCTCACCTCCCCCGCAAGCGGGAGAGGAAGTTCAGTTCGCCTGGCACACATCTCTATGCAAGCGGGGTACGTCAGCGCCGCAGCAGGCTGCCGAGCACGTTACGGACCAGGCCCCGGCCGATCGAGCCGCCGATGTGGCCGCCGACGGACTTGCCGATATTGGCGGCCATGCCGCCGATCACGGTGTTGGTGACGGTGCGGGTGACGTCGCGTGCGATCACCTGGCCGGTCGACAGACGCCCGCGCTTGACGTTGGTGCCGAAGATGCTGCCGGCGATCGAGCCAAGCTGGCCGAGGATGCCGCCCTCACCGCCCGGCGCACCATCTGCGGTCGCCGCCGTGTTCGAGATGCGCTTCTGGATCATCTCATAAGCGGACTCGGCATCGACCGCCGTGTCGTATTTGCCCTTCACCGGGCTCGCATCCATGATCGCCTTGCGCTCCTCCGGCGTGATCGGGCCGATGCGGCCCGTGGGCGGACGGATCATCACGCGTTCGACGATCGACGGCGTGCCGTTGCCTTCGAGGAAGGACACCAATGCCTCGCCCTTGCCGAGCTCCATGATCACCTTGGCGGTGTCGAGCTTCGGATTGGCCCGGAAGGTCTGGGCCGCGGCCGCGACGGCCTTCTGGTCGCGCGGGGTGAAGGCGCGCAGCGCATGCTGGACGCGATTGCCCAACTGGCCGAGCACGCGGTCGGGCACGTCGATCGGGTTCTGGGTGATGAAATAGACGCCGACACCCTTGGAGCGGATCAGGCGGACCACCTGCTCGATCTTGTCCATCAGCGCCTTGGGTGCGTCGTTGAACAGCAGATGCGCCTCGTCGAAGAAGAACACCAGCTTCGGCTTGGGCAGGTCGCCGGCCTCGGGCAATTCCTCGAACAGTTCGGACAGCATCCACAACAGGAATGTCGCGTAAAGCCGTGGGCTCTGCAGCAGCTTATCGGCGACCAGAATGTTGACCATGCCGCGGCCGTCACGGTCGGTCTTCATGAAATCCTTCAGCGTCAACGCCGGCTCGCCGAAGAATTTCGTGGCGCCCTGGTTCTCCAGCACCAGCAACTGCCGCTGGATGGTCCCGACAGTGGCCTTGGTGACGTTGCCAAAACCCTGGGCGGCCTTGCGGATCGCCGCGAGCGGATCCTCCGGCGCATCGGCCGCCTTCTTGCCGGACTCGGGCACGATGGCATCGAGCAGCGCCCGCAGATCCTTCAGGTCGATCAGGGTCAGGCCGTTGTCGTCGGCGACGCGGAAGGCGACGTTGAGGACCCCCTCCTGCACGTCGTTGAGGTCGAGCATGCGGGCCAGCAGCAACGGCCCCATTTCGGTGACGGTGGCGCGGACCGGATGGCCCTGCTCGCCAAACACATCCCAAAACACCGTCGAGAACTGGTCCGGCTGAAAGGCCAGCCCCATTTCGGTGGCGCGCTTGACGATGAAATCCTTCGCTTCTCCGACCTCAGAGATGCCGGAGAGATCGCCCTTGATGTCGGCAGCAAAGACCGGCACACCCGCGCGCGCAAAACCTTCCGCCATCACTTGCAGCGACACCGTCTTACCGGTTCCGGTTGCACCGGTGACGAGGCCATGGCGATTGCCGAATGCGAGCGTCAGCCAGGAGGGTGCGTCGCCTTTGCCGATCAGGATCTTGTCATCGGTGTCGCCGAGCCTGCTGTCTTTTGTCGTCATCGTCGTCTGCCTCGTCGACCGTGAATGAAACTGCCCGCGTGGTGTTCCGTAGTTTAACGTGGTTCAACGCGCGTCGGAAGGCTTGGACATGCGACATTGTCGGAGGTCAAGAGACATTTCATTCGTCGAAAGTCGGAATGGAAGTTCGCACCGCGGCAATTTTTCGTGGTTTCCAACTCCGCTCTTGCATCGCCGCAACACTTTTCGCGCGATTCAAAATGAATCGCCGCTTCGCATGCGTTGATCGCTTGTATTTCGTTTCACACCGGCTCAAGATCATTTTCGAAAATAATACTCCGGCATGTGAACCGGCTGAGGGGCAGGCCATATGGACGAACTGATCGGACGGCTGGCGTCAAACGCCAGCATCGATAGCGCTGTCGCTGAAAAGACCGTTGGTATCATCCTGGGTTTTCTCCGCAGCGAAGGTCCGGCCGATAGCGTCCAGGCTCTGATCGATCATATCCCCGGTGCAGAACAGGCGATCGAGGCATCGAAGAGTGGCGGCGGTCTGTCGCGGCTGATGGGCGGCGGCCTGATGGCCGTCGGTACCCGGCTAATGGGCCTCGGTCTCGGCATGGCCGACATTCAGAAGGTGGCTCGTGAACTTTTCCGCTTCGGCCGCGACAAAATCGGAGCCGAGCAGATGAGCAAGATTATCGCGGGGACACCGGGCCTCAGTCAGTTCGCCTGAAGCGCGCAGTACATCGAGCATCATGACATATCCGATCTCCGAGATTGAGGGCCTGTCGGCCTTCTCCGCCAACAAGCTGAAAGCATTGGGCATCCGCACCACGGACGCGCTGCTCGAAGCCGCCAGCACGGTCAGGGGACGCAAGGCGCTCTCCGCCAAGACCGGCATCAGCGAGCAGCAATTGCTGGAGTGGGCCAACATCTCCGACTACATGCGCATTCCCGGGCTGGGCAAGGCCAAGGTCGGGCTGGTGCGCGCCGCCGGCGCCACCACCGTGCGCGAGCTCGCCTATCGAAATCCGGCAAGGCTGGCCCAGAACATGCGCGACGTGAACGAGAAGAAGAAGCTCGTCCGCATCCTGCCGTCGGAGAAGTCGGTCGGCGATATCATCGCCAAGGCCAAGAAGCTGCCGCCGAAGATCACGTATTAGGCTCGCGCAGCGACCGCCGTATCTGCGGTGTCGTCCTGGCGAAAGCCAAGACCCATAATCCCAAGAGTTAGAA
>JAEWBW010000702.1 GCA_023390955.1 Pseudomonadota bacterium | reverse complement strand
GAGCGCTTCCTGGCGCCGCCCGAAGAGATAGACGAACGCGCCTTCGTCGACGAACCGTTTGGCGGCGCCTAACCCGATGCCGGTTCCGCCGCCGGTCAATACTGCCGTCTTGCCCTGTAGTCTGCTCATGATGTGCTCCTTCATTGAGGTTGCACTGAGCTGGCGGCGTACCCACCTATCGACAAGTATGCACCTTTTGGTAAGTGCCAAAAAATGTCGTTGGACCAATTTGACGAGACGCCGCCGCGAACTGCACCAGAGCAGACTGCTCAAGCGCAGACTTCACCGGCGCGGACTTCACCAGTTCAGACTTTACCAGTGCAGACTTGCACCCCGACCTTGCCCGGCTTCACCTGCGGCCTGGATGCGACCTTGCGCGTCATCGCCGGCAAGTGGAAGCCGCTGATCCTGTACTTCCTCGCGCAAGACGGCGCGACGCGTTACGGCGAGCTCCGGCGCGCCATACGCGATGTCAGCGACAAGATGCTGATCCAGCAACTGAAGGAGCTCGAGGCCGACAACCTCGTGAAGCGCACCGACTACAAGGAGGTGCCACCGCGGGTGGATTACAGCCTCACGCCTCTCGGCCACAGCCTGGCCCAGGCACTCGTGCCGCTCTGCACGTGGGGCACGGAGCACATGGCGGAGGTCAGCCGGGTCTTTGCCGAGCGGGCGAACTGGACCCGCAAGGCACGACAGTCAGGCCCGCAACGATCAAAGGAGATCGATCAGTGAGCATCAAAGCCGTCGTCTTCGACGCCTACGGAACGCTCTACGACATCCAGTCGGTCGCGGAGATCACAGAGGACGCATTTCCGGGCTACGGCGAGATCATCACACAGGTCTGGCGCATCAAGCAGCTCGAATACACCTGGCTGCGCTCGCTGATGCAGCGCTACCAGGATTTTTCCGTCGTCACGCGCGACTCGCTCGCCTATACGCTGCGCGTGCTCGGGCTCGACTATGAGAAAGATGCGTTCGAGCGCGTGATCGAAAAGTATCTGCATCTCGATCTCTATCCGGACGCGGCGAGTGCGCTCGCCGCGCTGAAGCCGCGAAAGCTCGCCATCCTCTCCAATGGCAGTCCGGACATGCTGAACGCACTGGTGCGCAACTCCGGCCTCGCGCCGCTGCTCGATGCCACGATCAGCGTCGATGCCAACAAGGTCTTCAAGCCGAGCCCGCAGGCTTATACGCTGATCGGCGACGTGCTGGGCACCACGCCGGACGAGGTTCTGTTCGTCTCCTCCAACCCCTGGGACGTGGCCGGCGCCAAGGCCTTCGGGCTGAAGGTGGCCTGGATCGAGCGGGTGACGCCGGAGGCGATGGCGCTGGCTTGCGTCGAGAGCGAACTCGTGGCACCGCTGACGATGTTCAAGGCGATCCGGACCCAGATGGACGAACTGGGGCAGCAGCCGGATCACCGCATTCGCTCACTGTCCGAATTGCCCGAGATTGCCGCCCGCCTATGAGCCTGGAATCCGTTCGCGCCTTCTTCGCCGAGAAAGCCCCCGACATATCCGTGATTGAATCGCCGATCAGCTCGGCCACGGTGCCGCTTGCGGCGGAGGCCTATGGCGTCGAGCCCGGCCGGATCGCCAAGACGCTGTCCTTGCGGATCGGCGAGCGCGTGATCCTGATCGTCGCCGCCGGCACCTCGCGCATGGACAACAAGAAGGTGAAGGCAGCCTTTGGCGGCAAGCCGAAGATGCTCGGGGTCGAGGAAGTCGCCGAGATCACGGGCCATGAGGTCGGCGGCGTCTGCCCGTTCGGGCTGCGAGCGCCGTTGCCGATCTATTGCGATGTATCGCTGAAGGCATTCGACATCGTCGTGCCCGCCGCGGGCTCGACCCACAGCGCGGTCCGCATCGCGCCGGACCGGATGGCAGAGCTCGTCGGTGCCGAATGGGTCGACGTCTGCGAGGTCCGACCGTAAGACGGCGCTGCTGGCAGCAATTCGTTGCACGGCGATGACAGCCTGACGCGACGACCGGTCGTTGATCCCGGTGGCACAGGACGCTACCATGGGGCCGATGACCGACGACAAGGTGAAACGACGACTGACCACCGTGCTGTGCGCTGATGTGTACGGCTATTCGCGCCTCATGGAAGCGGACGAGACCGGAACGCTGGAGACGCTCCGCCGCTACCGCACCGCCATTGCGCGATTGGTCGAGCGTCATGATGGCCGCATTGTGAACACCTGGGGCGATGCCGTGATCGCCGAATTCGCCAGCGTCGTCGAGGCCGTGCAATGCGCGGTCGAAATCCAGCAGGAAATCTCCAATCAGGATTCGGACGCACCGCGGTCGAACCCGATGCAGTTTCGCATCGGCATCAACCTCGGCGACGTGATGGTTGACGGCAAGGACATCTATGGCGACGGGGTCAATATCGCGGCACGGCTGCAGGAGCTCGCCGAACCCGGCGGCGTCGTGATCTCGAGCTCCGTCTACGATCAGGTGCGCAACAAATTATCCGTTGGCTTCGACTGTCTGGGCGAGCGCCCGCTGAAAAACATTGCTCCCCTGACCAGCTACCGGTTGACGCTGGGCGGCCAATCCGCAGGGCGCTTCCCGATCGAAGATAGCTCAACTCTCCGGGAGACCGCTCGAACTCCGCGGATCCACGACAGGCATGCACCATCCTCGTCCAATAACGTCGTCTCGGAGTGGCTGGGAAAGCTGCCCCGACCGGTCGCAGCGGCCCTTACGGTGTGTACTTTCCTGATCGTGATCAACCTCTTCACCAACCCGCACAGGATCTGGTTCCATTGGCCAGTCGCGGCCATTCTGTTCGGTGTCGTCTTGCGGATGGTGCTTGGACATCGCCCAGAGTCGGACAGCAGAGGCGAGCGCTAGGCGGTAGCACGCCGCGCCCCTTCAGCGCTAATCGTCATCATCGCTATAAGGCCGCGGCTGCACCTGCTGAGGTGGCGGCGGCGCATTGTTGGCGCGCGGCGGCGGCGCGGCCCGATTGCGCGGAACCGGCTGCTGCGGCTGCATCTGGTTGTTGGATTGGAACACCGCGCGGCAACCGCTCGAGAGCTGCGGCGTGTTCTGCTGCAGGCAGGCCACGATACGATTCACGTCCGGAATCTCGCCGCTGCACAGGCGCCAGACATCCGGCGTACACGCCATCTGCTGTTCCATGGTTCCGCGATATTCTTCGGCGAATGCAGCGCCCTGTGCGACGATGCCGCCGATCACAAGCGCCATACCCAGCGCAATCCGCTCTGTTCGCATGGCCCTGATCCTTCCAGATTTGCTGCCAGCTTTTCCAAAGCTGCTCAATCAATGAGGCTCGGGAAGGTTCAGGACCAACAACAAAACGTGAGAGGGCGGCAGGAACTACTCCACCTTGCCGATCTTCTTCACCGCCGCGATCAGCCGCGCGCTGTCGGCTGCGACGAATTGCGAGAACTCCGGCGCGTCCTGATAGGCGACGAGACTGCCAGAGGCCTCGAATGTCTAGAGGACCTCCGGACTCTTCATCACCTGCGCCATCGCCTCGCGCAGACGCATGACAATCGGCGCAGGCAGCGCACTCTGCGCGAACAGGCCGGCCCAGATGTACATCTCGACATCCTTGTAGCCGAGCTCCTGGAAGGTCGGCACATCCGGAAAGCTCGCGATGCGCTGCGCGCCGCAATTGCCGAGCACGCGCAGCTTGCCGTCGTCGACCTGCGGCTTCACCGTGCCGGGCGCGGCCGCGATCGCCTGCACGGTGCCGCCGAGCAGCGCGGTGAGCGCCGGGCCTGCGCCGCGGAACGGCACATGCAGCAGCTTGATGCCGGCGCTGTTGGTGAACATTTCCATCGCGACATGCAGCGTGCCATACGGCCCCGACGAGCCATAGGTGATCTGCGCCGGCCGCTGCTTTGCATCCTCGACGAATTCCTGCGCCGTCTTCCACGGCGCCGAAACCGGCACGGCCAGCAGCGTCGGATCGGCGAGCACGCGCGCGATCGGCGCAAACTGCGAGACCTCATAGGCGACGGGACGGTCGAACAAGCGGTCGGCCTCGGGGAGCACCGCGAGCGAGGACAGCGTCATCAACAGCGTATGTCCGTCCGGCTCCGCGCGGGCGGCGGCAGCGTTGCCGACCGACCCGCCGCCTCCGCCGGCACGATTGTCGACGATGACGGACTTGCCGAGAACACGCTCCAACGCCATCGCGACCGGGCGCGCCGCAAGGTCGGCCTGGCCGCCGGCCGGGAACGGCACGATCATGGTGATGGTGCGAGAGGGATAGGTTTGTGCGAATGCCGGAGTCGATAAGGCGGTGGGCAGCAGCGGCAACGTTGCGGCGGCGCGCAAGAGATCGCGTCGATCGATCAGCCGAGCCATGGCAGTTCCCCTCCCCTGATTTTGTTGCTCTCAGCCTAGCGCGGCGGCCTGCAAGAACAAGGCGTCTCCGCGCCGATCAGCCCTTAACGAAAAATTATCCTTGTTTGGCACGCCCCGGAACGCAATCCTCAAGACCCCCGTTGCCCTCCCAGGGAGTGTGCGATGAACAATCTTGGGACCATCGACGTCGCATTGGACGAGATGCTGGTGAATCTCGCCGCAATCGTGCTGCGGCTTTCAAAGCCGGAATTGACAACCACGCCAGAGGCGCGGCGCGCCTTGGCGCAATCCGTCCATCAATATGCGGTCTGTGCGGCCCGGTCGGCCGACCCGCGCGTGCATGAATTGAAGACGCAGCTCGAGGACACGCTGAAGCCGAACCTGCGCATCGTCGCGAGCGACGGCGTCAAGGTGTCGTAGGCGGCGTCAGCCCTACGACGCCTTCGCCTTCTTGCCGCGCGCCACCTTGCAGGTGCCGGGAAGCCTTGCGGCGAGAAACTCCGCGAGCGCTTCGACGCGCGCGGGGCGCGGGCCGCCGGGCGGCGTCACGAGATGGACCGCGCTTTCCGCCTGCTTCCAATCCTTCAGCACCACTTCGACCTCGCCCGAGGCGATGGCCTCGCCGACGATGAATTCGGGCAGATCGGCGATGCCGAGGCCCGCGATCAGCGCCGGCATCACGGCCTCGCCGTTATTGACGCGAAGCTGACCCGCCGGGCGCACGCTGGCCTGCTCACCCGATGAGTTGGTGTAGTGCCAGACGTTCGGCGTGGAGAGATAGGCGTAGCTGAAGCAGATGTGCTCGGCGAGATGCATCGGATGCGTCGGCCGCCCCTTGCGCTTCAGATAGGACCGCGCCGCCAACGTGTAGCGCGGCATCGTGAACAGGCGCCGGGCGATCAGCGAGGAATCCGGCAGCCGCGCGATCCGCACCGCCATGTCAAAGCCTTCCCCGATCAGATCGACACTGGCATCGCTGAGGTGCAGATCGACCGATACTTCCGGATAGGCCTTGAAGAACTCCGGCAGCAGCGGCGCCACCGCCTTCACCCCGAACGTCATGGGCACCGCGAGCCGCACCAGGCCGCGCGGCGCGACCGACTGAGCCAAGGCCTCATTCTCAGCCGCCTCGCCGTCGGCCAGCAGGCGCGCCGCCCGTTCGGCGAGCTTGTGGCCGGCATCGGTCAGCGCCAGCCGGCGCGAGGTGCGGTTGAACAGCCGCGCGCCGAGCCGCTCCTCCAGGCGGGTGACTGCCTTGGACACAGTCGCCTTGGACATCGCGAGCTCGCCGGCGGCGGCCGCAAATGACCGCAATTCCACGACTTTTGCGAAAATCGCGAGCGCTTCGAAATCGGGGAGTTTTGCCATCGGAATAGGTCCATAGGTATCATTACGGAAACAATGTGTTTCAACAGTTTCTATTTCTATACCACAGGCGGAGGCATATCCAAGAGCCCATCAGACATTCAGGGAATGGAGAAATCCAATGACCAAGACGCTCTCAGGAAAAGTTGCTCTCGTCACCGGCGGTTCGCGCGGCATCGGCGCAGCCTCTGCCCTCGCTCTCGCCGATCAGGGCGCCGACGTCGCCATCAGCTACGTCGCATCGCCCGACAAGGCGGAAGCCGTCGTCACCGAATTGAAGGCGAAGGGCGTCAAGGCCCGCGCGTTCAAGGCCGACCAGGCGTCGGTCACCGAGGTCGACCAGTTGGTGAAGGACGTCGCCAAGGAGTTCGGCCGTCTCGACATCCTCGTCAACAATGCCGGCGTCGCCGCTGGCGCACCTGTCGACGATGCCAAGGCCGACGCGGCCGCGCTGTCACTGCTCGATGCCGTCAACGTGCATGGCGTCATCGCGGCCATCCGTGCAGCGTCGCAGTTGATGGGCGACGGCGGCCGTATCGTCACCGTCGGCTCGATGCTCGCCGCCCGCGCCTCGTTCCCGGGTCTTGCCGACTACGTCGCCACCAAGGCGGCAGTGGTTGGCTACACCAAAGGCGCAGCACGCGACCTCGGCCCGCGCGGCATCACCGTCAACGTGGTGCAGCCCGGCTCGATCGACACCGACATGAATCCGAAGGATGGCGGCGAATTCGCCGAGACCCAGCGCAAGCAACACGCGCTGCAACGCTTCGGCCGTCCGGAGGAAGTCGCCGCAGGCGTCGTCTTCCTGGCGAGCCCGCAAGCCTCTTTCGTCACCGGCACCGTGCTCAACGTCGACGGCGGCTTCGGCGCCTGATCGTAACAGAAACATTCAAGCAAGGATCACTCCCATGATCGAACTCAAGCCCTTCGCAAACCTCGGCGGCGCCGACCACGGCTGGCTCAAGGCCAAGCATCACTTCTCGTTCGCCAACTACTACGATCCCGACAACATGAGCCACGGCGCATTGCGGGTGTGGAACGACGACGAGATCGCGCCGAACTCGGGCTTTCCCGCGCATCCCCACGCCAACATGGAAATCATCACCTATGTGCGTGAAGGCGCGATCACCCATCAGGACAGCCTTGGCAACAAGGGCCGCACTGAAGCGGGTGACGTGCAAGTGATGAGCGCGGGCAGCGGCATCCGTCACTCCGAGTACAATCTCGAAGCGGGCAAGACCAAGATCTTCCAGATCTGGATCGAGCCGGCCGGACGTGGCGGGCAGCCGACCTGGGGCTCCAAGCCGTTTCCGAAGGCGGATCGCAGCGGCAAGCTCGTGACCATCGCTAGCGGCTTTGCGGCCGACAAGGAAGCGCTGCCGATCCGGGCGGATGCGCGGGTGCTCGCCACCACGCTCAAGGCCGGTGAGACCGCCGAGTACAGCGCGAAGAAGTCGCGTCACCTCTATCTGGTGCCCGCGGCCGGCGCGGTCGAGGTCAACGGCGTGCGCGTCAATGCCCGCGACGGCGCCGCGATCCGTGACGAGGACAATTTGACGATCAAGGCGCTCGAAGACTCCGAGCTGGTGCTCGTCGACGCCGCGTAACGACAATCTTCGTCACGGCCGGACTCATTCCGGCCGTGACGCTCTCAACAAACAATTCACCTGATCAAACGAAATGGAGACCACCGTGCCCAAAGTTCTAGTCCTGTATTATTCCGCCTATGGCCACATCGAAACGATGGCCAACGCCGTCGCCGAAGGCGCGCGCGAAGCCGGCGCAACCGTCGACGTCAAGCGCGTGCCCGAGCTGGTGCCGGCCGAAGTCGCGAAGGCCTCGTATTACAAGGTCGATCAGGCAGCGCCGATCGCCAAGATTGAGGATCTCGCCAATTACGACGCGATCATCGTCGGCACCGGCACCCGCTTCGGCCGGATGGCCTCGCAGATGGCGAACTTTTTGGACCAGGCCGGTGGGCTCTGGGCCAAGGGCGCACTGCACGGCAAGGTCGGCGGCGCCTTCACCGCGACCGCGACACAGCATGGCGGCCAGGAGACGACGCTGTTTTCCATCATCACCAACCTGCTCCATTTCGGCATGGTCGTAGTCGGCATGAACTACGGCTTCGCCGGACAAATGAAGCTCGATGAAGTCACGGGCGGCGCTCCCTACGGCGCCACCACGATCACCGGCGGCGATGGTAGCCGTCAGCCCAGCGCCAACGAGCTTGCCGGCGCACGCTATCAAGGACGCGTGATCGCGGAGACCGCTGCCAAGCTGCATGGCTGATGCGTATGGGGCGGCATTCTCAATCGAGAATGCCGCCCCATATCGGCGTGCAGGAGCGGAACGGATGGCTTTCGAAATTCTCTTTATCGCGCAGATGATCCGGCGGCCGATGCAGGCGCTGACGCGAAGGTGGTATTGCCGGAGCCTGTTTCGCGCATCCCGCGGCAGGTTTCGTTGCGCGGACTGCAACGCCCCGACCGAAGAATTGGGCAGCGGCTAAGGAGCCGGCCTTCCCATTCCACGGGCCGCGACAGCGGCGAGCCGGGGATAGCGACGCAAGCCCTGCGCGGCATGATCACGCAAGGCGAAGGGAACGCCGCGCCATGACAGTGCGACACTGGCGTCGGTCAGGGGGAGTGGCACGGCGCCAAAGCGGCGCTTGTAGTCGTGATTGCCGACGCTGAGGTCGAAGCGACGAACGCCCTGTTGATGCAGCGCCGCCATGGTGCGTTCGGTCACCAGGAGGCCCGGCGAATAGCTCGACCAGGACTTTCCCGCGTTGCTGATCCTGAGCAGCCAGTAAGTCGCGCCGTAACGCAGCCCGAACGACGTCGCAACCACACCCTCGTCGCAAACCAGGGCGGAGACGATCGCGTAGCCGCCGGCAACGCCCTTCCGGACAACGTCGCGATAGAATTTGGCGTGGCTTTCGCCGTTGAGGACAAAGGGAAGCCCGATTCCCTTCATGCGCTCCTGCTGCTGCATATCCATCGCGTCGAGGATTTCCAGGGCACGATCAACGTCGGTCACGAGTTCGAACCGGGCGCCGGCATGGCGGCTGAACCCGCGCCAGCAGCGCGGCAATTGCATGCGCTTGATCGAGGCCTCGTACGCCGCGTAATCATCGCCGGTCAAAACTAGGTTGCCATTGACCGAGCAGGATCCCGGCCGCCCCAGCGACACAAGCGGGTTGGCCATATTCCCGACTTGAGCCGGCATCTTCTTCAGACGCAGCAGATCGAAGCCGTCGGGCAAGGCGCGCAATCCCGCGACCAGAGCCTCGCCTATCGCGCGTCCGCTTGCCTCATCACATGTGAAATCCGACGCCAGGATCGGCGCGTTGTTATCGGACACATCGAGATCGGCGAATTCGACGACGCGGATGCCGCCCTTGCTGCGCCCGACCAACGGCACCAGCGCGATGTCGCGGCCGGTTGCGGCATCGGAGATCATCGCGATCAGTGGCGTGACGTCGCGAAACGCGCCGTACCAGGCACCGAGCCAGTCTCCATGCTGGAACGCGGTGCGATGGCCGCTGCCAAGACGCAAAGCGGCCTGCCGCCAGTCGCGCACGAAATCAATCTTGATTCCCGACGCGCTGGACACCCGACCGCCTAATTGCTCGACGCTGACTAACGCCATCCGCTGTGAGTACTGTTGCTGAATGTTTCCAGATAGGTAGCGTTTTGCCGCAGACAGCGACAAGCCGCGTCGCCGCTTATCGTTAAGCTGGGACTGAGGATTCCCGACGTGCTGCGACAAGCTGTCAGGGATATTAAGATTCGGCTCCTTCACGGCACTGGAACCGGGCCAGGAAATGCAGGCCCGCCACCGCGATCACGAACAGGAACCAGGTCGGGTTCTGCCGGTCAAGCAGGAACGTCTCGGTCGTCCCGTAGTACAATCCGAACAGCCAGATCGTCAGGAACAACTTGGCCAAGGCGCCGCTGCGGCTGCCGTCCCGGATCGCCTCGAAGTTCCGCAAGGGCGCGACCACGAAGATGAGGATGCAGAGCGCAAGACCGGGCAGGCCAATGGTGACGGCGAGGTCGAGATAAGAGTTGTGACTGTGCGCGGCGCTCACCGCCCACTCCGCCCCCTTGGTGGTCGTCCGATCCGTCACGTCGTCCCAGAACGCCGCGAAGCCATGGCCGCGGATCGGCTTCTCCGCCACGGCCGTGAGCGCGAACTCCCAGATGTCACTGCGGCCCGTGAAGGTCGAATCGACCGGAAGCGCCCGCGTAATCGCGGCAAGGTTCGGATTGGCGACGCTGCCCACCGTCAGAAGATTCATGATGACCAGCGGGGCAAAGCAAATCATCCGATTGAGCCAGCGACTGCGGGTCGCGTAGACCAGCGAAGCCAGACCAAGGATCACGAGGCAAAGCACCGATGACGTCTTGCCGCCGGTGAAGATCAGGAAAAGGCCGGCAAGAGCTGCGATGACAGGCCCCATCACCACAGATCCCGCGGATGTGAGGTAGATGCCGAGATAGAACAGGCAACTCATCACGGGCGAGGCCAGGTTCTTGTGCCCGAAGCTGCCGCGCCAATCGCCGGCAAGCAGGGGTTCGGCGATGTCGGCCGGCGTGTGCGTCGCGAGTTGCGGCGCCAGCAGAACGCCGAGATAGCACAGAGACAAAAGAGCAAGAGCGGCGCCACCCATGCACCTGTTGAAACTCTTTTGCGTCGGCGGCAGCAGCGGCACCAGCACGGCAAGCGCCGTCACGCTCATCGTCAGCACGAACCGCTGCATCGACATGCCGCGGTTCTCGGAGAAGAGGATGTTGATCAGCATCCACCCGAGGAAGCAGAGATGCAGCGGCGTCACGAGCGTCCGGAGTGATGGCCCATCCTGTGCTGCGGCCAGCAATATCGCGACCGCTGCCAGTCCCGCGAAGGCAAGATAGGTCAGCGCCAGCCGGCCCGTGGCAGCGCCGGCGGGATTTGCATCGCGCAGATCCGGAAACGGCTGCAGCGTCACCAGCACCAGAAGCAGCGCCGCGACCACGACCACGCAGCGCGCCGTCTCATACGCGTTCAGCCCGGCGAAGAAGGCGTGCACGCCCTGAGCAAGCGGCCGGGCCTCCACATCATTGATATCAAGCACGCCGCGATCCATGGCCTATGACAGTTGCGGTCCATCCAAGCGAGATGCCCTGCATAGCTTGCCGGCGTTAACCCTTCGTCAACCAGCATGCGCGCTCACGCGCGAACAGCAACGCGCTTAACGCTAATAAGCGATATCGGATTTCGACCGACGTTTGCCGCGGCATTTTTCAGCGAGGCGCCTGTATCATCAGGCACGGCCGACCGATCCAGTCTGGTTAACGAGCCGTTAAAAACAAATTCAAGCGGCGAGACGTCAATTGGCCATCGCGGACGCCATTCTCGAGCCACTCAGCAGAGCGCCAGCGCCAGCCGGCGCGCGCGAAGCGCAAGCACGCGCCGCGACCTACGTTTCCGTCGTCATCCCCGTCAAGAATGCGGCCGCCTATATCCGCGAGGCGATCGACAGCGCGCTCATGCAGGGCGCCAATGTCGGCGAAGTCATCGTCGTTGACGACGGATCGACCGACGACACCGTGGCAATCGTCCGTGCCATTCGCGACGGCCGCCTGCGGCTGATCAAGAACAGGTCTGCCGGCGTCTCGGCCGCACGAAATTTTGGTGCACAGGCCGCAAGAGGACAGTGGCTGCTGTTCCTCGATGCAGACGATCGCCTGCGTGGCGACGCAGTCGCGACGCTGATTGCGGCCGCGAGGAAAGCGCCGCAGGCCGTCCTGGTCTATGGCGACTACAATCTGATCGACAGCGCGGGACGACAGATCGGACGCCGCGACCTCCTCAAGGGACGCCAGAAGCCGTCCGGCAACGTGCTGGAGCGACTTACAGCCGGAAACTTCATCGTCAATGGCGGCATCATGCTGGTCGATGCGAGCGCCTTCGATGCAGCCGGCGGCTTCGACGAGACGTTGAAGTTCTGCGAAGACTGGCACTGCTGGTGCCGCCTGGCGGCGATCGGCGAATTCCAGTTCGTGCCAGCGCTGCTGCTCGACTACCGCCTGCACACCACCAACACGATGAACGCGGCGACGCGCTCACCGCTCGATTTCCTGCCCGCCGTGGCGCGCGTGTTCGGCGACAAGCTGATCCTCGGCAAGCTCGCACCGGGAAGCTGGCCGCGGCTGCGCGAAGCGGCCGAGATCCATCTCATCACCTATTCCGCCACGCAGTCCGTGCGTTTCGGCCGCTATCGCGAGGCCTTCGGCTATCTTCGCATCGTCGGCCAGAGGTCGCTGGCCGCACTGCCGCGCGCGGCAGCCAAGACGGTTCTCGCGGGCTTTGGAATCTAGGCGTCAGGAAGTGATCCTGGACGCCTCGTAGGGCCGCTGTTCGATTCCGAATGCGGCAAGCAGACTGCCGAGAGCAACCAGCATCGGGTGCATCGCGACGATTGTCTTCGTCGTCGGCAACAGGCGCGCCGTGCGGATCAATGACAGCGGCAGCCGACCGAGCATCTGGGCGAACACACGCGCGCGCGCCGTGATGCTCTTCGCAGCCTTGTACCGCACCCGATAATTGATCGCGCCGATCCGCAGACTACGCTTCACGATCCATGTCGAGCTGGTGCGCCCCTGCGGTACGGTTTCGGTGATGACCGCCTCCGCGATCCAGTGGAACGCCATCCCTGCGTCCTGGCAGCGCACGAAGAAATCGCAATCGCCACCGCCAAGGAAGTTGAAGCGCAGGTCGAAGGCGGGACTGCCCAGCTTCTCGAACACGGGACGCGTGATCAAGCAATTGCCGCATCCATAGATCAGTGGCACGGCTCCACTGTAGTCATAAGCCGGGTAGAAGATGGGATGGCGCGCGAGCCACGGCTGGGTCTCGTCGTCGAAGATCGGCAGCACGGGCCCGCCAACCACATCCGCGCCGGTGGCTTCCGCGGTGCGCACCATCAGCTCGAGCCAGTCGGGCGAAGCAATCTCGTCGTCGTCGATCATCAGGAAACGCGTCGCAGCAGGAAACACCGCCTGCGCGGTTTCGAAGGCCGCATTGATGGCCCGGCAATTGCCCTGGCGCCCTTCGACCAGGCAGACGCCCTGAAGCCGTCCGCCGACGAGATATTCAGCGGCAACAGGCACGCTTTCGCGTCCGGCCGCATCGTTCTCGACCATCACGACCGCGAAGGAGCGCGGCGTGCGCTGATTGGCAAGCGACTCCAGCGTCAGCCGCAGATGCTGCGGACGACGGAAGCAGGGAATGCAGACGACGATCCCGACCGACAGATCGAGCACGCGCGAGCTCGCCGCGATCTCGCGGTTCGGATCGCGCACCGCATCCGTGATGCGGCTGGCGGAGAGGTCTGTCGGTATCAACGTCATGCTATCTCAATGGCCTAGATATGTTGAAAAAGCCCTGCCCGGCAAATGCGCGTATGCCCGGCGGGGCGACGCCAGGCCGTGACCGCGAGACACAAGTGTCTCAATATGAACGGCCGATGTTGGCACATCTGCTGTGCCGTCCGGCGCAGCCGATAGCCCAACAACAACTCTTTCCCGCTGATATCGCTTGCAATGCAGGCGTGTCGCCATGCTTCAGCTGCCTCGACGCCTTTTCCCGAAGATGTCACGCGCATGCGACTGCAATTCCTGATCCATCGTCGCGCGACAGGCGGCGTCGACAAATGTCAGAGTTAACGGCACCCCCGATTAACCGAGCCGTAAGTACCGCAAGCAATGGCCTCCGCGCGACATCCGATTTGCTCTGCCGATGCGTGAAAGATTGCCTATAATTTGAGACGAACCAGCGCGGTCAGAAAACATGAACAAGCTAGCCACGATCGACTTCACGACGGCGACCTACACCGAAGCGGCGACCATCATGCCGCCGGCGGCCGCGCATACGCAGGCGCTGCTCGAGCTGGTCGATGGCGAAACGCGAGACAGCCTGCTCGCCGTGCACGAGGTGTTGCGCCGCGAGCTGCCTGCGGGGCAGCTGGCAACCTACGAGGCCGGCGGCGGCTCCCTGAGCTTCATGCCACGCGAGATCCTCGATCGCAGTCACGTCACCGTCGTCGACATCGACGAGGACCAGGTCCGCAACAACAATTACGCGCAGGAAGCGATCCTCGGTGACGTCCAGACCTATCGATTCAAGCCGGAAAGCATCGACCTCGTCATCTGCTATAACGTCATCGAGCATCTGCCGGACGTCGAAGCTGCCTTGAGGAATTTCTGCGAAGCGCTCAAGCCTAGCGGCATGATCCTGATCGGGGCGCCCAATCCGCGCTCGCTCTCCGGCGTCGTCACGAAGTACTCGCCGCACTGGTTTCACGTCTGGTTCTATCGGCATGTCCGCGGCATCAAGAATGCCGGCCTCCCAGGCGAGCCGCCCTTCCCGACCTTCTTCCATCCGCTGGTGACGCTGCCCAATCTCGAAGCCTTTGCGGAAGCGCATGGGCTGGAGACGATCTACCGCCGCGAGGTCGAGAGCCCGCGTTATCCCGAGATGCGCAAGCGCAAGCCGCTGTTCGCAGCACTGGTCGATGCCGGCGCCGCAATGCTGAACCTGGTGCTGCCACGCGGCGCAGACGTCCGCCACGGCGACTATCACATCATCCTGCGGAAGCGCTGAGGCCATGACGGCAACGCGCCGTAACGAACTGTTAATCTCTGGGGGACGGCGCCGGGGCGCACGTCACGATGACGTGCATGGCTTCGGCGAGCGCTTAAACGCTTTGTTTGCCATTTCGGTGAATAGTCCCTCAATGAGTATGGTTAATTTTCCCTGTTGCGTTGTTTCGGCTCCTATATCAGGGGCGCAGTGCGTAGCCCGAAGAGTAACCCCTCAGCCTGCGGCAGTTGGAATGAAAGCTGGGGATCATGCTTGACTATGACCAGCCGATAGATCGACCCAAGCGCGAGACCCGACAGCCGGCACCGTCGGCAGGTTTCAACCTGGCCGATCTCTTCCGCCTGCTCTGGCAGCGCAAGGTCATGATCGCGTCCGCCGGCCTGATCGGCGCCATGCTCGCGATCGGCGTGGGCAAAAGCCTTGCTCCGCGCTACACCGCCGTCGCCCAGCTTTATGTCGATCCGCGCGAACTTCAGCTCGTCGATCGCGAGCTCACGCCGCGCGCCCAGGACGTCTCCGGCATGTCCATGGTGGTGGAGAGCCAGGCCCGCCTGATCACTTCCAACAGCGTGCTGCTCCAGGTTATCCGGCAGGCCAATCTCGACAAGGATCCCGAGTTCGGCGGCGAGTCGAAGACGGCTTCGTCCCTGCTCGGGCTGCTTGGCCTTCAATTGCAGAGTGCACCGTCCGCCGAGGGCAAGGACGTCCCCACGGCGGCGCTCGAAGCGCTGAGCCGGCACATCACGGTCCGCAAGACCGAGCGCAGCTTCATCGTCGACGTCGAGGTTTGGTCGACGGACCCGGCGAAGGCGGCGATGCTCGCCAACACTCTGGCCAACGCCTATCTGACGGACTCGCGCCGGTCGCAGGCGCTCGCGGCGCGGCGCGCCACCACCGACCTCTCGGCGCGCCTGACCGAGCTGCGGGAGCGGCTGCGCAACGCGGAGACCGTGCTGACGACATACAAGGCTCAGAACAATTTCGTCGGCACCCAGGATGCGCTGATCAGTGATCAGCAGCTCTCGGCCGGCAATCAGCGGCTCGCCGCGGCCCGCGCCGCCACGCTGGATGCACAGGCGCGCTACGACCAGATCGAGGCCAGCCGACGTACGGCGACCGATGCCGGCGCCATCCCCGAAGCGCTGCAGTCTCCGACGATCGCCAACCTCCGCGCGCAATATGCCGATGCGCGGAAAAAATACGCGGAGCAGACCGCCGAGCTCGGGCCGCGCCATCCGGCGCTCCGCCAGACCGAAAAGCAGGTCGAGGACCTCAAGCGCACCATCAACGAGGAAATCGACCGCTTCGCCACCGCCGCCAAGAACGACCTCACCCGCGCCCGCGACTACGAGGCGTCGCTGACGCGCGCGCTGGAGAACCAGAAGCGGCAGAGCGTGCAGCTGAGCCAGGCTTCGGTCCGTCTGCGCGAACTCGAGCGCGAGGCCGATGCCAGCCGCGACCTCTACCAATCCTTCCTCAAGCGCTCGCGCGAGACCGAGGAGCAGGAAAGCCTGAACACTTCGGCCGCCCGCGTCGTCGGCGAAGCGACGGTGCCGCGGACGCGCAACTTCCCGCCGGCGATGAGCCTGCTCGCCATGATCGGCTTCGTCGTTGGCGCGCTCGGCGCCGCGGCCTGGCTGGTCGCCGCACATCAATTGTTCTCCGGCGCGAGCGCGCCGCAGCCGACCCGGCGCGAACGCACCGCCACGCCGGAGCCTGCCAAGCCCGCGACCACGTCTGTCGCTGCGAGCGCTCCTGTCACGGTGCAACAATCGTACGCAGCCGTGCCCGAGCCGATGCGGCGCGAATATCCGCAGACGCCCAAACCTTCCAGGCCCGTGGTCGAGTCCGTCGCGCCCGTGACGCGGATCGAACGACCTCTGATCGCCCGCCTTCAGGAAGCCGATGTCATGCGCACGCTCGGCGCCATCCTTGCCGTCGGCGGCAATGTCGACCTGACCCGGCTCGGCTGGCCGACCTTGCGTCCGGGATTCCCGCTGACGACGCTCCTAAAAACGCTGCGCGACATTCGCGCGACCGTTGCACGCCGCGCGCATGGCAAGGCAATGCCGGTGGTCGCGATCGTCGGCGTCGGCGAGGCTACCGAGCGCAGCGTCGCGGCACTCAACTTTGCACTCGCTGCCGCACGCGACGGCGCGCGCGTGCTGATGATCGACGCCGACCATCAGGCCCGCATGCTCTCCGGCAAGGTCAATCGTCCGGGCAAGAGCGAGCCGAGCCGGCTTGGCTGGCTCTCGATGGGCACCACGGCGGTGCGCGAGATCAGGACCGCGAATGGCGTCTCGGTGCTGCCGACGACCGATGGCGACGCGGTCAAGGCGGCCGATGCGATCCGCAAGGCGGTCGCGCAGGCACAGTCCACCGGCGGCTACGACCTCGTCGTTCTCGATGGACCGGCGATGCCGCTCTCGGCCGCCGGCCGCAAATTTCTCGAGATCACCGACGGCCTGGTTGCGGTGCTGCCGACCAATCTCGACATCAATGATAGCATGGAAGACATCCTGGCCGCCGTCGGCAGTGCCGAACGCAAGCTGGTCGGTGTCGTCCTCAACGAGCTGGGTGTCGCTGTGCAAGCGCGTCAGCGAGGCAGACAATATGCTTGAGCGTCGCGTCAATCTGGTTGGACGGGAAGCCACCGCCGAGGTGCCACGGATCACCATGGGCGGGCTGCGCCTTGCCGCGATCAACCTGGAAGCCACTGCCGACTTCATGATCGAGGCGAGCGATCCGAAGCATCGCGCCGCGCGGCCGCTGTATCTGACCTCGGCCAATGGCGAAGTGCTGGCGCGCTGCTCCACCGAGCCGGCGACGGAGCGCCTGTTCCGCGCCGCCGACCTCATCAACGCCGACGGGCAGCCGCTGGTCGCGGCCTCGAAGCTGCAGTCCTGGTTTCCTCTGCCGGAGCGCGTCGCCACCACCGACCTGTTCCATGCGGTGGCCAGGAAGGCGGAGGCGACGGGCCGCACCTTCTACATGCTCGGCGCCGACGAAGCCGAGAACGCTACTGCGGTCGAGAATGTCCAGAAGATGTATCCGAACCTCAAGATCGTCGGATACAGCCACGGCTATCTGCGCGGCGATGCACTCAAGGCCAAGGTCGACGAGATCAACGCGCTCGCGCCGGACTGCCTGTGGGTCGCGCTTGGCGTTCCCTACGAGCAGGCCTTCGTCAAGGAGCACACACCTCATCTCACCAATGTCGGCGTCATCAAGACCGCCGGCGGCCTGTTCAACTTCCTGTCGGGCAGCCGCAGCCGCGCGCCGAGATGGATGCAGGCCGTCGGGCTGGAATGGGCTTACCGCACCATGCTCGAGCCGAAGCGCCTGTTCTGGCGCTACCTGACCACCAATCCCCGCGCGCTCTATCTGCTGTTCAGCCGTAACCGGCCGATCAATCGCTGAGGCCGGTCAGGCCTCCGCGCGCTTCAACCCAGATGTAGCTTCTGCGGCAGGATCCAGCTCCGGCTGCAGCGGCGGCGCGACCGGCATCGACACCGGACGAAGCAGCTCGGCCATCTGCCGTGGCGGCAGCGGCTTGGCGATCAGGAAGCCTTGCATCTCGTCGCAGCCATGGCTGCGCAGGAACGCTTCCTGCTCGGCGTTCTCGACGCCCTCGGCCACCACGGTCATGCCGAGCGCCTTGGCCATGCTGATGATGGCCTGGGCGATCGCCTGGTCCTCGCTGTCATGCGGCAGATCGCGCACGAAGGAGCGGTCGATCTTGATCGTGTCGATCGGGAAGTGCTTCATCAGCGACATCGACGAATAGCCGGTGCCGAAATCGTCGATCGCAAGACGGATGCCGCGGCTCTGGATCGCATCCAGCACCTTCAGCGCACGGCCGACATTGCGCATCATCATGCTCTCGGTGACTTCGAGCTGGAGCAGTACCGGCGACATGCCGGATGCCGCAAGCGCCTCGTCGACGTCCTGGAGCAGGTGTTCGTCAGCGAACTGCCGCGGCGACAGGTTGACCGCCATCGACAGCGGCAGCAGGCCGCGGCGCTGCCAGGCCATCGCCTGGGCGCAGGCCTCCTTCAGGACCCAGCGGCCGATCGGCACGATCAGGCCGGTTTCCTCCGCAAGCGGAATGAACTGGGCGGGTGAGATGTTGCCAAGCTCTGGATGGGTCCAGCGCAGCAACGCCTCCACTCCGGTGAATTGGCCAGTCTCCATGTCGACCTTGGGCTGGTAGTTCAGCGAGAACTGGTCGCGCTCCAGCGCACGGCGCAGGGCGCTTTCCATCGACAGCCGTTCGATCGACTGCGTTTTCACTTCCTTGGAGAAGAAGCGGTAGCCGTTCTTGCCGTCCTCCTTGGCGAGGTACATGGCCATGTCGGCATTCTTGGTCAGCGTCTGTGCATCGGCGCCGTTGGCCGGATACATCGCGATGCCGATCGAGGCCGTGGTGTGGCACTCGTGTCCGGCGAGCTCCATGGGCTGCCCGAGCGCCACCAGCAACTCCGTGGCGATCCGCTGGACGTCGTCGATCTCGCCGCACTGGTCAAGAATAACCACGAACTCGTCACCGCCGAGCCGCGCCACGACGTCGCTCGCGCGCAATGAGCGCTTCAGCCGGCTGGCGACTTCGAGCAGCAACAGGTCGCCAGCCTCATGGCCGAGCGAATCGTTGATGACCTTGAACCGGTCGAGGTCGATGAACAGCACCGGGAACCGGCGATCATGGCGATGCGCGGCTTCGATCGCCTCGCGCAGCAGCCCGTTGAAGGTCTCGCGGTTCGGCAGATTGGTGAGGCTGTCATGGGAGGCCAGATATTCGATGCGCTCGTCGGCCTTGTTCTTGGCGTCGGCGCGGTCGAAATTCTCCATGGCGAAGGCGACGTTGTCGGCGAGCCGCTGCAGCAGCTCGACGAACTCGCCGATAAAGGTGTCCTGCTCGGTCGACATGTAAATCATGACGCCGACGGGCTGGCCGCCCACGATCAACGGAAATGCCGCGCCCGACCGTGCGCCGTCGCCGCGCACCACGGGATGGAAGGCGCTGAGACGCTCGTCGTTCAGATAATCGTTGCTGATGCAGGGCTGCCGGGTACGGAAGGCCGTGCCGCTCATGCCGCGCCCTTCGGGTCGCGACGCATCGATCGACAGGCGAACGTGGCGTGTGGTTTCGCAGGTCGGACCGGCCGCGGCCACGATTTCGAGTTGATCGCTCCCGGCGGCCAGCAGCGCAATGGTTGTCGAGGTGAACTTGCCGCCGGTCGACGCTGCCTTGCAGACCAGCTCGTACATCTCGGCGCGGGATTTCGCCCGCATGATCGCTTCGTTCGTCGCGCTCAGCGCCGCGAACATCCGCGTCAGGCGCTCTTTCTGCTGCTCGGTGCGGTCCTTCTCCTCGGCATGATCGAAATTGTCCAGCGCGAAGGAGATGTTTTCCGCGAGACGCGTGAGCAGCTC
>JAEWBW010000681.1 GCA_023390955.1 Pseudomonadota bacterium | reverse complement strand
TTCGGGACGCGCGTTCCGCGCTCCTCGCCATGAGGGTCGAGAGAAACGAAGATGAACCACGACACCTATCCCGACAATTACATCCGCGGCATCCTCAACAGCGTGAAATCGATCGCGATGGTCGGCGCCTCGCCGGCCAATGTGCGGCCGAGCTACTTTGCGTTCAAATATCTGGCGCAGCGCGGCTATGACATGATCCCGGTCAATCCGGGCCATGTCGGCAAGGAGCTGCTCGGCAAGCCCTTCGTCGCCTCGCTGAGCGACATCGGCCGCCCCGTCGACATGATCGACATCTTCCGCAACTCCAGCCACATCATGCCGGTCGTCGAGGACGCCTTGAAGCTCGATCAGCTGCCGAAGGTGATCTGGATGCAGCTCGGCGCGCGCGACGACGCCGCGGCGGAAAAAGCCGAGGCCGCCGGCATCAAGGTCGTGATGAACCGCTGCCCGAAGATCGAATATGGCCGGCTGTCGTCGGAGATTTCCTGGATGGGCGTCAATTCGCGCACGCTCAGCTCCAAGCGCCCGCCGGCACCGACGCTGGGCATGCGGCTGTCGCTCAATCGCACCAGCGTCGGCGGCGGCGACACCGCCGCATCCGATCGCGCCGCAAAAAACAAGACCGAGCAAGGCTGACGCGATCGTGAAAGGTTCATTTCGCCTGCGCGACAATGCGTAGCAAGGTCCTTCTCAATTCGTTCGGATGTGAAGCGGCCGCTTGACGGCAGCCGCGACGCCTGATCAGCATGCCGCGCGATTTTCAGACCACAGAACAGGACGCCCCCAATGAGCGATCGCATTCCCGGATTTTCGACCCTCGCCGTGCATGCCGGCGCACAGCCTGATCCCACCACCGGTGCGCGCGCGACGCCGATCTATCAGACGACATCGTTCGTCTTCAACGACGCCGACCACGCGGCCTCGCTGTTCGGACTGCAGTCGTTCGGCAACATCTATACCCGCATCGGCAATCCGACCAACGCCGTGCTGGAAGAGCGCGTCGCCGCGCTCGAAGGCGGCACCGCCGCGCTCGCGGTGGCCTCGGGCCACGCCGCGCAGGTCGTGGTGCTGCAGCAGCTGCTGCAGCCCGGCGACGAATTCATCGCCGCGCGAAAGCTCTATGGCGGCTCGATCAACCAGTTCACCCACGCCTTCAAGAGTTTTGGCTGGAACGTGACCTGGGCCGATCCCGATGACATCGCAAGCTTCGAGCGCGCGGTGACGCCGCGCACGAAAGCGATCTTCATCGAGTCCATCGCCAATCCCGCCGGCAGCATCACCGACATCGAGGCGATCTCGACGGTTGCCCGCAAGGCCGGGGTGCCGCTGATCGTCGACAACACGCTGGCCTCGCCCTACCTGATCCGCCCGATCGACCACGGTGCCGACATCGTCGTGCACTCTCTGACGAAGTTCCTGGGCGGCCACGGCAACTCGATCGGCGGCATCATCGTCGACGCCGGCACGTTCGACTGGTCGACCGGCGGCAAATATCCGATGCTGTCGGAGCCGCGCCCCGAATATCACGGCATCCGCCTGCAGGAGACCTTTGGCAATTTCGCCTTCGCGATCGCCTGCCGCGTGCTCGGCCTGCGCGACCTCGGGCCGGCGCTCTCCCCGTTCAACGCCTTCATGATCCTCACCGGCATCGAGACACTGCCGCTGCGCATGCAAAAGCACTGCGACAACGCCAAGGCGGTGGCCGAATTCCTCGCCGGTCACCCGGCGGTGGCTTCGGTGAGCTATGCGGGCCTGCCCAGCGACAAGTACAACCAGCTCGCGCGCAAATACGCGCCGAAGGGCGCGGGCGCGGTGTTCACCTTCAGCCTGAAGGGCGGCTATGACGCCGGCGTCAGCCTGGTGTCGAACCTGAAGCTGTTCTCGCATCTGGCCAATGTCGGCGACACCCGCTCGCTGGTGATCCACCCGGCCTCGACCACGCACAGCCAGCTCGACGATGCCGCCAAGGTCAAGTCCGGTGCGGGCCCCGACGTGGTCCGCCTCTCGATCGGCATCGAGGACAAGGAAGACCTGATCGCGGACCTGGAGCAGGCGCTGAGCGCGTAAGCCTCTCTCGTCGTCATTCCGGGATGGTCCGCAGGACCAGACCCGGAATCTCGAGATTGCGGGTTCGGTGCTTCGCACCGCCCCGGAATGATAGTCGCCAGTTAACATCCGTTAACCATATCGCGGGCATAGTTGCATCCGGATCACCCTGCTCGATTCGGAGCCGACGATGCTGCGCATGCTGCTGCCCGCCCTCGCTTTGACGCTGACGGTATCGAGCGCGCTCGCCGCCGACATGTCGGCAATGCCGCGGAAATCGAAGACTGTCGTCGTTGCCCCGGTTCCAAAGCAGGAGCTCGTGACCGAGGTCGAGGCGGACTCTCTGATCTCGCCGGCTTATGGCGTCGGCAGTTACATCCGCAACCTGCCGGGCACGCCGCTGCTGCCGGGATCGCACACGCTGCCGGGTTATTACGGCCGGCCCTGGTCCTACGATTATCAGGGCGCCTATTACGGCGGTCCGCAGGTCGACTACTACTGGCGGCTTCCCTACGCCTGCGGCACCTACGGCTATTGCTGATCAGCCGGGCTGATGGTGATCAGCCGGGCTGACTAACCGCTACCGCGCCCGGATAGGCTTCCACCGGCTTGCGCTGCGACATCCGTTCGACCTGCAACACGGCAAGTGTCAGCACGATGATGGCGACGGCCTGATGCGCCAGCGCCAACCCGATCGGCACCTGGTTGAGCAGCGTCAGGATTCCGAGCACCGCCTGCAAACTCACCGCCGCCAACAGCCACAGTGCGCCGCCTGCCGCCTCGCCCGCGCGCGAGCGCAGGACATCGACTGCGTGCAGGGCTGCGAGCGCAAACAGCGTGTACGCCATCATGCGATGCTCGAACTGCACGGTCAGCACATTATCGAACATGTTGCGCCACCACGGCGTCTCGAACCACAACCGATCGCCGGACGGAATGAATGCGCCGTCGATATCGGGCCAGGTGTTGTAGACCCCCCCCCCCCCCCACCCCCCCACCCCCCGGCCGCAAAAAATATGT
>JAEWBW010000639.1 GCA_023390955.1 Pseudomonadota bacterium | reverse complement strand
ATCGGTCTTGGCGACCTTCGGGAAGTGGCATATGCTTCGGACAGGTTTTGTGTTGTGGCAGAACCGCGAGCCCTGCCTTTGGCAGGGCTTTTTGCTGGCTCACGGCCAGTCTCCACCCTCGTCACTTGCATCGATCACGTCAGGGCAATCCTGGCCTTCGAATGCCGGGCGGAAATTTACGCACAGGCCGCCGCAACCAGCTTCGTACTCGGCATGGTCCGAAACGATGCCGTAGTGCTGGGCCAGTACACCGGCCGCAAGGGCTACTGAGGCCTCCAGGGTATCGATCAGAGCGCGCCTTGTGCCATCAGGGAGCGTCGACTGGCTGATGGCGTCGCAGAGGTCGTTGACGTCGAGTATCTTGGTCATGTCAGGGGCCTCCTAATACTCGTCGGCCCGCATGATCGTCATCACGCGCCTAGTGACAGCCGGATCAGCCGCATCGGGCGATGCAAGCTCGCCTGCCAGGTCATAGTAGTCGATCTTGAAGAAGAACCGCGTGGCATCGAGTTCGATGCTGCCGAAGTCGTGCTCTCCGTGGGGATCGTTGCCGAGGGTAAAGCGGTCGAACGCGCGTACCCGCTCCAGCAACTCGGCCTGGCGCTCGATGGGCAGGCTGGTAACGCCGGGCGTGACGAGGACTGTTCCCCCGAAGACAAGTGTTCGGCGGAAGCTGTCGTTCAAGCTGCGGATTTTGATGGTGTCGGTCATGTGAGGTCTCCCTTTGGTTATCGGCTGCGCCATCGCGGCCGGTCGGGAGAATTCAAGGCCCGCAGGCCTGAGCGGGCAGGCAAGGAGGCTCCGCACGAGGTCCCCGCCTTCGGGATACGGGTGGATGCCTTGCCGGCACGCGCTGCGGGCCTATTCACCCGACCCTACCGGCCGGGTGGTGCAGAGATCTTAGGGGAGCGCTAAGGTCGTCTCATGGCAAAGACTTCCGATAGATCACGCATGCAGCCGCTTGGACCTGAACAGCAGTTTGTGCTGACAGAGCTCTGGACGCTCGCTTGGGCCGCATCGGTGCAGCGCGCCAACCTGTACGCACCGGGTTCAAAACAGACAGGGCAATTGCGCGACAAGCTGCAGGAATTCATCACAAGCCATCTGCTCCCGCACTACGTGAGGCCATGCACGGAGCAGCAGCACTATCTCAACCTTGCGGAGCTGGTGGAATTCGGCACAGGGGCTCTTCCGGGCTCCTTGCGAGACGGACGGTATAGATATGGCGTTGCTCAGAAGCTGCTGAATCTAGCGCTCAAGTACCATTGGTGTCTTGGCCAAATTTCCGAGCCGCCACATTGCCCAATCGATCGGATCATCATCGAGAAGACCCATCTGCGAGGGCGCGTCAACTGGACCCAGATCGCTGACGAGGAGCAATATCGCGTGGTCATCGAAGCGGTGAGGCGCAGGGCGGAGCCGGAAAGCATCGCCCGCTGGGAACTGCTGAACTACCGCCGCCGTTCTAGCTTGTAGTGCCCAAACCAGTTCGGGCAGCCACGCGCCTCGTCGACCAAGCTCCCGATCTCACTCAGCGGCTTCAGCGGGTGAGCTCTTGAGCTCTGCGAACTTCGCCGCCATCGTCGGATTGGAGCGCGTCAGCTTCTTGATCGTCACATCTTGCGCCTTATCGTTGGCAAGGCGGAGATTGCGGTCAGCACCGATCAACGCATCCTTCGTTTTCTGCAGATGGTCGATGGATTTATCAATCTCGGTTATCGCCGTCTGGAAGTTCCTTGAGGCAAGGTCGTAATTCCTAGCAAAACCGTTCTTGAAGCTCTCAAGCTGATTTTCAAACTGCGTGATGTCGATATTCTGCGCCTTCACGAGCGCCAGCTCGGTCTTGTATTTCAGAGAGTTGGTCGCCGCGTTCCGCAGAAGCGTAATCATCGGCAGGAAGAACTGCGGCCGGATGACGTACATTTTCGGGTACCGGTGGAAAACATCAACGATGCCGGTGTTGTAGAGCTCGCTTTCCGGTTCAAGCAATGAGACCAAAATGGCGTATTCGCAGCCCTTCTCGCTGCGATCGCGGTCGAGTTCCTTGAGGAAGTCTTCGTTCTTGCTCTTTGTGGCGGTCCTGTCGCTCTCGTTCTTCATCTCAAACATGATGGAGATGATCTCGGTGCCGGCCTCATCCGAATCTCGGAAGATGTAGTCGCCCTTGCTGCCGGTCCGCGCGTCGTTGTCCTTCTCGAAGTAGGCCAGCGGGAAGGCCATCGAGCGAACCCGGTTGAACTCGGTCTCACAGTGCTGTTCGAGAGTCTCGCCGACCATTTTGGTCGAGAGGCGGGCCTTCATATCCTTAAGGCGCTCAATCGCGTCATCGCGATCCTTGAGCTGCGTCTCATATTTGTCTTTGAGGGACTTCTCGGAGAGCTGCTTTTCAAGCTGGACCTGCTTGATGCCGTTCTTCAGCTCGTCGCGCTCTCTTTCGATCGTGCCGACGGCTTCGGTCACAGCGAGCCTCTTCTCAAGCTCGACAGCCTGGAGCTTCGCCTTCAGCTCCTGGATTTCCTTTTCCTTGGTGGCAGTAATCTTATGCTGCTCACTGGCCAGAAGCGCTTCAGCAAGCTCCGATGCAGCCTTCTTTTCGCGCTCGGATTCGGCGAGGGCGTTCGCGAGTCTGTCCCGCTCCTTTTCGACGGCGCTGAGCGCTTCAGCAACCGCGAGCTTCTGAGCGACGCCACTCCCCTCGATCTTGGACCTCAACTCCAGGATTTCAGCGTCCTTCGCAGCCGTGGTCTTCTGCAGATCGCTGCTTACCTGGGCCTTGGCCAACTCTATGGCGCTCTGCTTGTCGCGCTCGGCCAGCTCCAGCCTTTCGTGGAGTTGCCGTGCGAAATCGGCGTCACGGACCTGCTTCAGAATCTCGGCATAGTCGGATTCATCTACCTTGAAGGCTTTGGTACAGTGGGGACAGAGGATCTCGTGCATGGTGCCTGTCCGGTTCCTGGAAGCTGGTGTCGTCATTCAAAATGGCATGGGTCGGTCAGAATCGTGCCCATGAGAACAAAATTAGAACGGACCCTTTTGGAGGGTCAAGCCGACAGCCGCAGATTTAAGCGTTTTCGAGACTTGATCCCCCGATTCTCGACAAGGTTGGTTATGGAGCCGCCCGTTCACCCGGCAGCCGGGCCGTTGGCGCGGCTATAAGGATCGGCGACACAGTTTAATTACAACGAGCTAGTCCCACTTCGAGGGGTCGAGCTGTCGGGTCACTGCGTAAGTTTTGAATGCCAGTCGCGCCTTGTAGACCTCAACTCCCTCTGCCTGGTCGCCCAGCGCTGACAGGAGCTCCGTACGTGTTATCGTCGACAATGGACCGACGATGACCTCTTTCAGGACCATCTGTGGAGAGAATTGCGCGAAATAAAGCTTACTCTGCGGATCTTGGTCATCGAGCCGGGTAAATAGCCTCAGCTCGTTTTCATACCGCCAGTGCTGGTACTTGGTGGAGAGGACTTTGAGGATTTCCTTCTGAGCCTCAAAATCAGCGCCCTCTATGACATCAACACGCGCCTGAAACCGCTTTGCAGTGTAACGCACCTTGGTGAGCAAATTAGCGGGGATGTCGAACCCGAAGCAGAGGCCCTTATGCCTCTCGGCATAGTGCGACCATTGCACCGGATTCCTCCAATGGCCACTAAAGCAGAGCATGCCGTAGGCTTTATCGAATTTGGTTCGCCAGGCGCGGAATCGGGCCCGGACGTTTTTGTCGGCTGACGACGGCACGAGTTCAAAGGGATCATTTAGGTTGGCAATGGTCGCGATCTTGAGGCGGCGTTTGCGAAGGTCATCGAGCCCGTAGTCGCGATCGATAAAGTGATAAGCGCGCACTTTGGCTTTGCTCTTGGGAAATGGCATCGGTCACCTGTTTCCTGCGGCGAATAAACTCGGCCGTAAAATTACATCATCGCAAAATCGTAATTGCGACGAAATGGGGTTCGACCGCCCTAGGCCGGCTCGGTTTCCCTGGTCTGCAATACAAGCCGACGTGCTGCTGCAACGAGGCCCGGCAAATTGTCCTGTGTGATGCTCCAGATCAATTCCGGTTCAACATCGCGATATTCGTGACGTAGGAAATTTCCGAGGGTCTCGATCTTGCGCCAGGCGATGTCCGGAGCCGCCTCCTTGAGGTCGGCCGGCAGCGTCTTGGCAGCCTCCGAAATGATCAGCAATCCGTGTTCGACGGCGCGCCGCAGCAACCAGGACTGCTGGAAGCGCTCCAGGGTTAGCCCCTGCAAGGCGACATTAATGGCCTCGGCCTCATCGATGATGTGCAGAAGGCGGACAACGGGCGTCTTGGTGGGCGCCATCAAAAAACCTGGATGGCCTCGCGTTCCACGTCATCCCGGATGAACTTGGACAGCCCCGACCGCGTGCCATAATCCACATTAACCGGCAAAGCCGCTTTCAGCACGTCGTATGCACCCACGAAGGCGTCGAGATCCAGCTCTGCACCCGGAGCCCGATCGATAAACACATCAACGTCGGAATCCGGACCTGCTTCATTTCTGGCGTAAGAGCCGAAGATGTAGAGCCCGGCGACGCCCAAGGCCCGTAGTTGGGGCTCTACGGATTTCAAGCGGGAGATAACGTCAGCCGTCTGCATGGGACAATCCTATCACAGCCTTATGCGTTTCGGCAAAACCGTATCCTGACGCTCTGGCTGGGTTATTCCCGGACTCCCATAAAGCGGTCGTAAGTATCAAGATCGCGGGGCCCATCGTGATGAAACACGGGGACCGCGTCCGCAAATTGCAGCAGCGTATAGTTCAGGTCGTACTGCTCGGCCCGCAGCGTCATCTCCTTGGTCGGCTCATCGAACCACACACCTTCGGCGTGCTTCACGCCGGCTCGGGCTTCCTCCGTGAAGATAGACTGCCCCACCAGCGAGCGGGCCGGCACCTCGACCGGCGCGCCGCTGGTCTTGAAGTACCTTCTGGTCTTGAGAGCTGCTTCGCTCGACCAGGCCCAGTTCATGTATCCGTCGCGCGAGACCACAATCATGGCGCGACGCTCGGTGTACCGGAGCCAGCGCAGGATGGCAGCGATCAGAGAGACATCATAGTGCGTGGCGCATTCGCTGAGCTGTTCGAAGTTCGTTTCCGATTTTGCAGGGATCCGACGCCGGAAGTCATCGAAAGGCATCAGCAGCGTTGACGCAAAGTCGTTGGCCTCTCGCTCTATCTCGATGCCGTTGCGTCCGTCGACGGCAGCCTCATCACACCGCAGGCCGTCAGGGTATTTTTGACGGTGGACGAGGTAGTGGCCAAGCTCATGGGCCGCCGTGAACCGGCGACGACGCGGCGAGCCCTTCTTGTTGACGTAGATGCCCCAGCGCTTGCCCGAGTCGGATGGCAGCAAGGCCCCTTCGCAGTCTTCGAGGTCGACGCTGCGCACCTCGGCGATGGGGTCGTCAGGAAACAAGGTGCTGGAGATCTCTTTCGCGAACGCCGCAATATTAAAGCGATAGCGGTCCGGCGGATTGGCGGCGTTCAGAAGCTGGGTCAGATGAATCGCCCAGCGCTGCGACCCCCACCCCTCGAAGTTCATGACTTGTCATCCAGCAGTTTGCGCATTTGGCGCAGCGTGGCTTTCAGCTCCGGCGTCATGCGTTGATATTCGCGGAAGAACGCCTTGTCCTCTGCAGCTATCAGTTCTTCGGGCGTATCCTCGCCGAGGAGGTAGTCAACGGTGACCTCAAGGGCCTTGGCGATGCCGGCCAGCTTGTCGGCCGACGGCCTCGGCGGGTCCTTGTTCTCCAGCTCCCAGAGATACGACTTACTCGACCCTGACTTTTCGGCCAGCTGATCGAGTGTCAGTCCCTTTCCCAACCGAAGCTTTCTGATCTTGGCTCCGATTTTTTCGCTCATTTCAACGGCTTCCCTTTGTTCGGAGTAGCAAGATAGCAGTTCCTTGACTCCCGGTACAGGTTCCATTATGTTCGGAGTAGGCATACAAGCCATGCTTCCAGGCTGGAGTGGCATTCGGGAGCTTTTATCAACCGCGCCGCGTATCGGCACCGCCCCGGAAGGAGGCATAAATGACTGCAAAGATTACGTTTTTCCCTCTTGGAAATGCGGACACCTGCCGCATCGATCTCGTGAGCAGCCGTAAGGTCCTCATCGACTTCGCCAACATGCGGGACCCCAAGGATCCCTACGATCTCCGGATCGACCTGGCGGAAGAGCTGCGCCGCGACCTCAAGGATGCTGATCGGGACTACTTCGACGTGGTCTGCTTCACGCACCTCGACAACGACCACATCAAGGGCTCCAGCGACTTCTTCTGGTTCGAGCACGCCGCGGCCTACCAGGGCGAGGGCCGCATCAAGATCAAGGAGTTGTGGGTGCCGGCGGCGGCTGTCACCGAGGAAGGGTCGAATGGCGAGGCGCGGATCATCCGGCAGGAAGCGCGGGCGCGTTTGCGGGCCGGCAAGGGCATCAAGGTGTTCTCCCGTCCCGGTCACCTGCACGATCTCCTGGCCTCATGGGGCCTGAGTGTCGAGAGCCGCGCCTCCTGCATCGTCGATGCCGGCCAGACCGTGCCGGGCTTCGACAAGGCTGGCGCCGACAGGGCCGAGTTCTTCGTGCACAGCCCGTTCGCGTGGCGCCTCAACGACCGCGAGGTCGAGGACCGCAACCAGGACAGCATCGTCATGCAGGTCACCTTCGTGGAAGGCGGGGTCGAGAGCTACGGTTTGCTCGGCTCTGACGCCGACTACGAGACGCTCACCAAGATCGTCGAGACCACCAAGCGCCACAAGCGTGAAGGCCGGCTGCTCTGGGACGTGCTGAAGCTCTTCCACCACTGCTCGTACCTGTCGCTCGGCCCGGACCGCGGCATGGACGAGACGGTGCCGGTGCCGGAGGTGAAGTGGCTGTTCGAGCAGGGCCGCGAAGGCTGCCTGATCATCTCGCCGAGCGACCCGATTCCCGTGAAGGGCAGCGAGGCCGACAAGAGCGACCAGCCGCCGCACCGCCAGGCGGCCGCGCACCACCGCCGCGTGGTCAACGGCAAGGACGGCGAGTTCAAGGTGACGATGGAGACGCCGTCGGTGTCCCGCCCGAAGCCGCTGGTCGTCGAGATCACCGCCTCCGGGGTCAGCCTGGTGCTGGCCGCCCCCTCCGCGATCGGCATCGCGACCTCCCGGCCGGCTCGCGCTGGTTGATCGATGCTGCACGACTGGCTGCACATCTGGGGCGAACCTGTCGAGCCGGAGCACCTCTCCGGCTCGATGGCGGTCCGATTCCGCGACTTCCTTGTCAACCAGGCCGAAGGCCTCGCGACCATCACAGGCGCCCGACGCAGTAGCCCGAACGCCGAAGGTGAGCTGCTGATCATTCAGGTGCGGACCAACCGCCCGCAGCGGCCAGCATATCGCCTCTTGCGAGAGGAACCCATCGGCATCCTGTTCACGACCGACGGTAGCTACGCGCCCTCGGTGCTAGCCCTCCGTCCGGACTTCCCCGACACACCCCATCAGAACTGGGTGCCAGACGGTGTTCCTTTTTCGCTCTGCGTGGATGATCGGCCTTGGCAAGAGGCGCGCCCGCTCTATACGCCGGCCGAGCTTCTGCACCGCATCATCAAATGGTTCGAGCGCGCCGGACGCGGCGGTCTTCACGACCTCCGTCAGCCGCCCGATCCGTTCTTCATGCGCGAAGGCTATCACCTGATTATTCCGCGCAACACCTTCGACGGGGGAACGCGTGAACTGATAGCCTTTGCCCACGATCCTCAGAACCCGGTCGTGGTCTCGCTGCGAGAGCCGCAGCCAGGCGAGCTGCAGCGGTTACAGGCCGGCACCTTCATGGTGATCGCCTTGACGCTGGAGCCGCGCGGCATGAGCCGGATGCGACGCGCTCCTGGGAACCTCGCCTCCCTCCTCCATGAGCTGAATGCTCGCGGCGTCGACCTTGCGGAGGTGCTGACGGCGCGCATCGCAGCGTGGAGCGCGGCCGGCAGCCAGACCAATTTCGAGACGCGACTTGGCCTGCTGCTGCGTATGCCGATCATCGGACCTGACGGCAGCCCGACCGGTGAAAGCGACGACGTCGCCTTCCTCACCATGGCCACGCTGGGTGAGATCGGCGTCGCCCTCGGCCTCCTGGGGCTCTCGCCCGAAGCGCATGGTGCTCGTTATGCCCGGCTGTTTACGCCTGCAAAAGCCGATGAGCAGGCGCTGGCAGGGATGATCGTGCTCGTGACCGCGGCGCACGTCGGGTTTGACCAGCGCCGGGCCCTTGATCTTGCGGGAAACTCTGTTGATGTCCCGCGCCGTGTCGTGCAGATCGGCGCCGGTGCGATCGGCTCGATGGTCGCCGAGACGCTCGCGCGGCAGGGGTTAGGCCAGCACTGGACCTTCATCGACCCCGATTGCTTGCTGCCACACAACCTCGCGCGTCATGAACTCACCACCACAGAGATCGGCATGTCCAAGGCCGACTCGCTTGCGCGGCGACTGATGCAAGTCCGCACCGATCTACGCGCCGATGCCATTAACGCGGACGTGCTCAAGCCGGCGACCCGGGCGGATGAGGTCGCCGCCGCCCTGCAAGGTGCCGACCTGGTGATTGATGCCGCTGCGTCGGTCCCGGTGGCAAGATGGCTCTCTGACCACGCCACCCAGGCCCGGCGCGCCAGCGTTTTCTTCAACCCCGCCGGCACCGCGGTGGTGTTGCTGATGGAAAGCCAGGACCGGACGATTGACCTGCGCCTGCTCGAAGCGAGCTATTACGGCGACGTCTTGAAGGTCCCTGCGTTGGAAGATCATCTTTCGCAGTCCGTCGATGCGGTGCCTTATGCGGGCGCCTGCCGCGCCGTAACCAATCGTATCCCCGCTGCTCGCGCGCAAATCCTCGCTGGGCTGGCCTCCGCGGGGGTGATGGAAGCGATGGGCAAGCCAGAAAGCGACGTGCGAGTCTGGTCGCTGTCGAAGGATGGCAGCGTCTCGGTCCATCACGGCGAGATCGGTGCGGTGCGGGCACAATCCATCCTTGGCTGGACCATCACGCTGCCGAGCAGCCTGGAAACCCGGATTCAAGAAATGAGAACGGCCGGCTTGCCGGCAGAGACCGGCGGCGTTCTCTTTGGCGTAGTCGACCTGATCGCGGCTCGGATTGACATCATCGAGGCATGGCCCGCGCCGCCTGATAGCGCAGCATCCGAGACCGAATTCAAGCGGGGAACAAAAGGGTTGCGCCAGGGCGTCGAGGCCGCCATTGCCCAGACCCTTGATCAGGTCCGCTACGTCGGCGAGTGGCACTCACACCCCCGCCGCGCGCGCACTGATCCAAGCGGCAAAGATCTCCTTCAGCTTGGTTGGCTCGCCACGACGTTGTCGATGGACGGCTGCCCCGGCGTCATGCTTATCGCGGGCGATACCGGCATCAGGATCTGTCTGGGTGCCGCCGTCGACGATGAAGAGGCCCCGACGTGAGCGAGGCGCCTTCGCAGGACGTTTCGCCAGAGGCAGCGGTCGCCGCGGACTTTCTCGGCGGGCAAAAGCTCGAGGACGGCATCGGGCTCTGCCTGTCTGGTGGCGGATTTCGTGCCATGCTGTTTCACCTCGGAGCTTTCGTCCGCATGAACGAGCTTGGCTTGCTGGCCAAGCTGGACCGGGTGGCGAGCGTGTCAGGCGGGTCGCTCGCGGCAGGTGCGCTCGCCGTCGCGTGGGATCAGCTCACCTTCGACCAGAACGGAATTGTCACCAACCTCACAGAACGCGTCGCCGAGCCGATTCTGGCGCTTTCGCGCAAGTACATCGACATTCCGGCAATCGCTCTTGGCTTTCTGCCCTTCGTCCATGCCTCGGACGTCGCGGCTCTGGCCTACGACTACTGGCTGTTTCGCGGCAAAACCCTTCAGGACCTGCCGCAACGCCCGCGCTTCTCATTCACGGCAACCAGCCTTCAAAGCGGCGTCCTGTGGCGCTTCGCTCGCGACTATGCCGCAGACTACCGCGTGGGTATGTGGCGGAATCCCACGCTGCGGATTGCGCCCGTCGTCGCCGCCTCTGCTTCGTTTCCGCCATACCTTTCACCGACCTATATCGATGTCCCGCCCCGCGCGCTTAAGCCGGAAAATGGCTCTGACCTCCACTGTGAACCCTACACAACGCAGCTCTGCCTGACCGATGGCGGCGTGTACGACAATCTCGGGCTTGAGCCGGTCTGGAAGCGGTACAAGACCATCTTGGTCAGCGACGGAGGCTCGATAACACCACCAAGCATCTCTCCCCGATCGAACTGGCTCTCGCAGGCAATGCGTGCAAGCAGCATTGCGTTGCAGCAGGGCGTCAATATGCGTCGGCGGGTGTTGTTCGGCCTGGAACGCACTGGCGAGCGGCGTATAGCCTACTGGGGCATCGGCGAACCCATCGCATCCTATGGCGCCGGCAATGAGCTGGGATTCACGGCTGAACAGGCAAAGCACGCTGCCGAGGTCGCCACGCGCCTGACCCGATATCCAGACGATGTTCGGCTGAATATTATGCGGGCTGGCTATGCCCATGCTGATGCGGCGCTGCGCACGAGTCGAATTCCACTGCCAGACAGCAGGCCAGACTTCTCGGGATTGCCAGCCGTCCGTTAGGCGAGACGGCCGTCCCCGTATATTTGGTTGTGGCCAGTACGAAAGCAACTAAATTACCGCAACACAACACGAGAACGGCATGATCGATCCACTTACCGCGCTGGCCTTCTCAATCTACGAGAATAAGGGCGTCTATTGCCTGCTACTTGGCTCCGGCGTGTCGCGTCCCGCTGAAATTCCAACCGGCTGGGAGGTCACGCTCGACCTGGTGCGCCGGGTCGCTGCCTTACAGGGTGTCACCGGCGAACCGGACTGGGCGAGCTGGTATAAGAAAACGTTCGGCAGCGACCCCGGATATTCCGAGTTGCTGGATCAACTCACGACGACGCCTGACGAGCGGCGTTCGGTCCTGCACAGTTATATCGAGCCGAATGAGGATGACATTGCGGCCGGCAGAAAAACCCCTACCCAAGCCCACCAAGCGATCGCGCGCCTGGTGGCCGCAGGCCACGTACGGGTCATCATCACCACCAACTTTGACCGGTTGATTGAGAATGCCTTGCGAGAGCATGGAGTCGAGCCAACGGTCATCGCCTCTGAGGATGCGTTGCAAGGCGCAGTGCCACTGATTCACAGCCGCTGTTACGTCGTCAAGATTCACGGCGACTACCTCGACACACGCATTCGCAACACGGATTCCGAGCTAGGTTCTTACACCCCCGGACTGAACACGTTACTTGACCGCATCATTGATGAGCACGGCCTGATCGTTTGCGGCTGGTCAGGGGATTGGGATCCTGCCTTGCGCGCAGCAGTCACCCGGGCTCCCAACCGCCGCTATCCGATGTTCTGGGCTGCACGTGGTCAAACTTCTCCGGTCGCCCAATCGCTGATTGAACATCGCGCCGGCAGAATTATCAAAATCGACGGGGCCAACGCATTCTTTGAACGTGTTGAAGCATTGGTGTCCGCCCAAGCAGAAGCTCAGCGGCCGAATCCGCGAAGTGTTGAGTTGATGGTATCGAGTGCGAAGAAATTTCTGGCCAAGTCGGAATTTCGGATACAGCTAGATGAGTTGATTGGTAGTGAGCTGCGCCTGATTGATCAGGAGATTTCCACAAGCATCACTCATCCGGGCGGAGCCTGGTCAAACCACTATTTCATTTCGGCCGTGGCGCGTTATGAGGCCCAGACCGAAGTGCTGGCTAGGATTTTCGGAGTAATGGGGCGCTACGGGACGGGTGACGAGTTTCGCGACGCATCAGAGGTTATCACCAAACTGGGCTTTCGCGAACCCGCGGGCGGCTTCAACGTCTTGACGAATTTGAGAACCTATCCAGCGGTGCTGTTGCTTTACGCTTTTGGCATTGGTCTCCTCAAAGCTCAGCGCTTTGCCGAATTGTTCAAACTTTTCGCGGCGCCGATCCGTACCGGCCGAGAGGACAATACGCCCATCGCCTCTCATCTCCTGCTCACACGCTGGGAAGGAACGGAAAACGACCCGTGGCAGCTCGTCTCTGAGGTGGAAAGGGCCAAGACGGCCCTCAGCGATCATCTCCACAAACTGTTCTCCAGCTGGACCGAGGACTACCTCTTCACCAAGGCTGAATACACTAGCTTGTTTGAACATTTTGAATTGCTGGGAACACTGGCGGAAATTACGCTTTCGAATGATAAGGCCACCTTGCAAGCGGCCATCGAGCGGAGCGACTTCATATGGGCCCCTATTGGTCGGGCATCATGGGATAGCCGCACGTCGCGACCCATCCTCGAAAGCTGGAAAGGCGACTTACAGCCACTGCTTCTGAAGGCTGGCTTCGGCCGCGGGGAAAAAGATTACCTGCTTTTGGCTATGGAGAACATTGCTCGTTTCGCCAAGCGGATTGCTTGGCGGTAAGGACACAGGAACCGCGTTGAACTCGCGATTGCACGATTCTACGATTTCACGATCAGCGATAGCCCCGTTTGAGCTTCCGAGCCCAATTCGCGACCATAGCAAGGTCAGCCACGCCCCGGCTCTGGTACGTTTCGATCCGAACCGTGCCGGCGCGACCGATGCGGCCCCATTCCCTGACAAGCGAGCACTCGCCGAACAGTGTTGGTTGAATGTCCAGCTTGTAGAACCTCGCCATATTGCGATGATTGTCGATACGGGTGAGCCTGAGCGCAGTCATGCGATTTCCTCCTCTTTTTGTTTTTGTTGAACCTGCGCCGCAGTCCTGGCGGCACGCAAATAGCGGTGTACCGTCTCTCGGCTGACACCAAACTCGCGCGCTAGCACAGCCTTCTTCCCGTCTGCCTTGACCCGGGCGACCAACTCGTCGACCTGGGCAGGCGTCAATGCACGGCGGCGCCCCTTATAGATGCCCTTGGTCTTCGCGATCGCAATGCCTTCGCTCTGCCGCTCTTTGATCAGCGCCCGCTCGAACTCTGCAAAGGAGCCCATGACGTTGAGCAGCAGCTGAGACATCGGCGACGCCTCCGCCGTAAATGTAAGGCCTTCCTTCAAGAACTGGATGCGGACGCCTTTTCCGGTCAGCTCCCGGACCAAGCGGCGGAGATCCTCAAGGTTGCGGGCCAGACGGTCCATCGAATGGACTACAACAGTGTCCCCTTCCCGCACATAGGCCACCATCTGCGCCAGCTCGGGGCGATCGGTGTCCTTGCCAGAGGCATGGTCGGTGAACGTACGGTGAAGATGTATGCCGACGAGCTGGCGATCGGTCTTCTGATCGAGTGTGCTTACCCGTACGTAACCGACAACCTGTCCCGTCAAACTCCCATGCCTTCATTCCGTGGCAAGAAGTCTGAGACCCGCTGACTCACCTGTCAAGAAAATCCGAACTCGAACCCCAGTGACACATGATCTTCCAGGACGACCCCTGTGGCAATTGGGTGCACCCTAATGCAGCGCTTTTAGTTCGGCGCTTTTAGAAGATCATTTCACTGATGTTTCGGGAATAGGCTACGGTGGAGCAGTTTGCGCTTCATTGAGCGGCGGGGAACAGCTTCTCCCGATGCACTACAAAAAACGACCGGAGCAACTCGCATGCAGCGAACCCTTCAACGATTGCCTGATGCTGCTCCTCGGGTGCCCGAGTAAAATCGACGGTCGACACCTTGATTCGAATACTCGCAGACTTTTTGGCCGGCTGGACCTTCATCGTAGACTGCAAGATGCCCAGAGCCCGCTGCGAGAGCTGGGCGACCGACGTGCCCCCAAACTGTAGATCCGCGTGGCCGCGCTCGGCCTTGTAGACCACGACGACCCGCGACCAATCCACGTCGGAGAGCCCTTCGGCATCTTTGAAATGGAACCAGTTGGACAAGCGCGGCTTCAGGCCGGGTTCGTTGAAATTGAGCTTCGGCGCGACCTGCTGGGATATTTTCCAGCATGCCTGCCACATACCTGACACGTTAGCATCCGGCATCATCACGTACCCACGACGTAACGCTTCAACGCCAGCCTCCAGGGCATCCGCCAAAAATCTCGATCTTTGATCATTCTCCTCCCGAAGCGCTGCTGACAGCTCTTCATACGGAATCTGAACTCCAAAGACTTCGGCGCCTGGCTTTGACATGTACCCACCGGGGGCGATCAGCACTGTAACGACGCGGGATATGCCTTCCGTGGTGGACCACCGTTGTGCGCGTGCGGCGTAGCGCAGTCCCTGCCTCGGCTGAAACGGCGCTGCGATCTTGTTTTCAACGAGCGCCAGCACAAACCCGTCTTCCGTCTTGAACGCTACGACAAGATCGGTCTCGCCATCGTTATCGTCGTGCGAAACCCAGGCTCCCGAGAATGCTGAGGCGGGACACCCCGCGCGGCGCGCAAGGAGATGGGCGAGGCCGCCGCGGGCATGCAGCTCTGCGCAGAGTAACAGGTCTATGTCACGCTCACGCAAGCCGGAAAACGGTGACCTTGCTTCCAGCGCTTCTATCGGCATTTGCAGTCGTGTCGTCATCCGGGAGGCCCGCCCATTATGTTCACGATTGCGCTCTGATCGACCTACTCGATCGTCCAGAAGGGCAGCGCCGCCGCCACCTCTACCGCAGTTTGCCCGCGAGCTTTGTATTTTGTCTTGCCGTTGACGAACTCGACCGGACCAAACACGGTAAACCAGTCCATGAGGGGGTGGGTGTCCATGAATGCGGGAACCGCGGCTATCAAGCGATCAATGAGCCTGACATCGCCGTACTTCTCGACGTGCGCCAGCACAGAACACGCGACCTGATGCAGGTCCTGGCGCAACTCCATCAGCTCCGCGTTGAGCGCGCCAAAATCAACCTTCTTGGGCAAGTCGCCGAGAGTTATCCCGGCGGAGCGCTCCTGCTGCTGCACCCTCAACAGACCCGTGTCTGCACGCCGGCGTTTGAAGTCATCTATCAGCCTCAGGATCGGTCGAGTATGGTTCATCTTCGTCACTAGGCTCTTTCCCCCGTTATCGAGTCTGGCCTGCTCGCTTGTTTTTGACATGGCCTCGTAAAATCGCAAATACGACAATGCGATTAGGCCAGCTTTCGGAATCGATCGACCAATTGGCCATACCGAGCCCCGAGCCCGCCAGAAAAATGCTGGCACCATGCAGCAAGAAACCGCTTCTCTAATTCCAGCTTCTTGTCCCGCCGCAGAATGATGGCAATGCGCCAGGGATAGTACGGCGCCGGCACGTCGCCCATCTTCAGATACCTGGCGAAGGCGCCGGCAACGATGGCCGTCTGCTCTCCAAGATCGTTATCGATTGCACTTAGATGATTTTTGAATTCGGCTTCATCGAGTGAGAGAAAGCCAGGTCGGGCTGACGCCTGATTCCAGGATTCGCCGGTCGCAAGCATTCGCTCGACAACGACATTTTGGTTGGCGGACAATTCTACAATCTCTTCACGGGACAGCGGCGGCGTCTGCTCCATGCACTCAATCAGTACCAGCAGTGCATCGTAGTCGACTTCACTCGCCTTGCTTTCAGACACAATGGAAGCTCCCTTCCTCCCATGCCACTTATCTCGGCCTCTCTTCTGGAAATTGAGATTTGATGATCTTCGGCCAATTGGGCATCGGAGGACAGCGTGTCTCGCCACAGACGAACGGCATCGCAAGCTCTTCAGCGATTAGAGTCGCGCCCACATCCGCCCCGTTGACCTTGAGGATGCCGCACTTGCGGCCGGCGTTGCATCGCTTGGTGCCAATCGTAGCCGGCGAGCACGAACAGGCGATCTCGGTCAGATCGACCGGTCCGCTGTGGAGCAGCTCGACCAGCCGTTCCTTGGCCAAGCGACCTAGCGCCCTCTCGTCGGCCGACACCTTCCGGCGGGGAGTCCTTATTTCAGGCGTGTCAAAGCCCGTCAGCCGATAGCGCACCCGGGCTCGCGGAGGACCAAGATCAATGGTGTCGCCATCCACCACGGCAATGGCCTCTACGC
>JAEWBW010000610.1 GCA_023390955.1 Pseudomonadota bacterium | reverse complement strand
CCCTTGTAGAGGTCCCTCGGCACACCCTGCTCCAGGCCCGGCACGCCTTCCGGGAACACCGGCTTGCGATCGCCCGGGAGCTTCTTCTTGGTGTCCATCCAGTCCATGAGGTCGCTGGGATCGAAGCCGCCACCCGAGCAGCCGCCAAGCAGGCCGGAGAAGGCGATCAGAACGGCAGCTGCGAACAGGCGTTGGGTGCGGCGCATGGAGTATCCGGTTTTACGTCTTCGGGCCGTCAGCTCTTGGCGGCCGCCGGCAGCAACGCCTGCAGGGCTTCTGCGCGCGAGCGCAGGCCCGGCGGGGTGTCGCCGTCATTGCCGATCTCGTCGAGCCACTTCCGCGCAGCGGTCGTGTCGTTGTTGCGCCAGGCCGACAGCGCGAGCATCTCGCGCGCGCTGTGACGGAAGGTCGACCCGGCGGTCGCAGATTGCTCCAGCCGCTGCAGGATGTCGGCGTAGCTCGCGGTGTCGATCAGCAGCCCGGCGGCGCGGATCCTGGCCACGGTCTGCTGCTCAGCGCCAACGCTGCGATCGGCGGCGATGTCGTCGTACAGCTTCACGGCAGCCTTGTGGTCGCCTTGGGGATCGCGGGCCACGGCCTCGCCTGCGGCACGCAGCCGCGCCAGGACGCGATAGCCCGACGGCGCCTTGGCGGCGAGCTCGGTGAAGGCCGCCTCGGCCTCGGCATGCTTGTTCTGGTCGGCCAGCTCAACGGCCTTCTCGAACGCGGCGCCGGCCTCAGCGGCCTTCTTGCCCTCGAGATACTGGTAGCCGCGCCAGCCGGCGACACCGGCCACGATCAGGACCAACAACCCAATGAACAGGAACGAGTACTTGTCCCACAGCTTCTTGAGCTGTTCGCGACGTACTTCCTCGTCGACTTCGTCAAATAATTCAGACACTTATGCTAATCCCATGCCCAGTCGGGAGCGCGCGCTCTATCGTTCGCGACTGGAATCCCGTCCCCCACGTCGCGGCGGGGTACCCTAACGATATGGCGGAGGCAAGGCAAAGCGAGGCCGATCAAGGCGTTAACCTCTCCCCAAAGAGGTTTCCGCCGCCGTTCAGGCCCCCGGCAGCGTCTCCCGAAGCTGGCGCTTCAGCACCTTGCCGTTGGCGTTACGGGGCAACGGGTCGGCCGTGATCGCCATGGTTTCGGGAACCTTGTAGTCGGACAGCCGCTCGGCGCACCAGGCGCGCAGCGCCGCGTCCGTGACCGGGCCGCGCGTGACAACCACCGCATGGACGCGCTCGCCGAGCACCGGGCATGGCTTTGCGATGATCGCACTCTCGACCACCGCCGGATGGCCGGCCAGGACGGACTCGACCTCCGCCGAATAGATCTTCAATCCGCCGCGGTTGATCATGTCCTTCTGCCGGTCGAACACGCGGACGAAATTGTCGGCGTCGACCGAGCCGAGATCACCGGAATGCCAGAAGCCGCCAGTGAAACTCTCCGCTGTGGCCATCGGATTGTTCCAGTAGCCCTTGATGGTGGACGCGCTCTGGATCCAGAGCTCGCCGATCTCGCCGGGCGCTAGCTCACGTCCGTCGGCGCCGACCGCGATGATCCGCGCACCTGGACAGGGCAGACCGACGCTGTCGATATGGCTTGCGGTCAGCTCTCCCGGCATGATGGTCGACGGCGACGTCGTCTCGGTCGAGCCGTAGCAATTGGCGAGCTTCAGCCCGGGAATCTTGTCCTTGAGCTTCTCGATGGTCGCGATCGGCATCGGTGCGCCGCCGAAACCGCCGATGCGCCAGCTCGAAAGATCGTAGCCGTCGAAATCCGGCTGCAGCAGGCACAGATTGTACATCGCCGGCACCATCACCGTGTAGGTGACGCGCTCGCGCGCGGCGAGCTTGAGATAATCAGTGGCCTTGAACTCGGGCATGATAATCAGCGCGCCGGCGCAGCAGACCATCGTCGTGATGTTGGCGACGACGCCCGTGACATGGCCGAGAGGCACCGCTGCGATCGAGCGATCGGCGGCCGTGAGTTTCAGACAGGACACGAAGATCATCGAGGAGTGGATGATATTGCAATGGGCGAGCATGGCGCCCTTCGGTTTGCCGGTCGTGCCCGAGGTGTAGAGGATCATCGCGGTGTCCTCTTCGCCAACCTCGACCGGCGCGGCCGCCGGCGCATTCTCCGCAAGCTCCGAGAAGCGCGATGCTTGCGGCTCGTCGTCGATCGCGACGCGATGCGCCAAATCAGGGACGTCGGCCGCCTCCGGCAGGCGCGCTGTGAGCGCCGCCTCATGGATCAGGATCCTGGCGCCGCAATTGGAGAGCACATAGGCGATCTCCGGCGTCTGCTGGCGCGTGCTGAGCAGCACCGTGACCAGCCCCTCATGCGCGGCGGCGAACAGGATCAGCGGAAACTCGATGCGGTTGCCGAGCAGCACCGCGACGCGGTCACCGGGCTGGAGGCCGAGCTTGCGAAGTCCGGCCGCAATCCGCGCCGACCGCTCGACGGCCTGCCTCCAGGTCAGCCGGGTGGCGCCGCAGATCAGCGCCTCGCCCTCCGGATTGCGGGCCGCAGCATCGGCGATCATCGCCCACAGGCTGGCCGGCCTATCGCAAAAGGCCGGCACCACGCGGTCACCAAACCGCGCCTCGAGCCGCATCGGGGGAATCTGAGAGTGCGACCAGTCCATCAAGATGCTCTCGGCTTGTTGTTGTTCTGACCTTACGAGCCTCGGCAGATCGCGTTTGTCTTGCGCTGACCGGCTTGCCTCAGGCTCCCATCACGGGCACGCCGATCACGACGGGATGGAAGGCAAAGGCGAGCGCCAGATAGGCGACGATTCCGACCACCACCGCGATCAGGTCGTTGGTGATGCCGCCGACGGGGATCGGCGGTCCGCCGCTGTCGGTCCGGCGCTTCAGCGAGATCCGGTCGAACACGGCCCAGCCGAGGAAAGAGCCGAACAGGATGATGGAACCGAGATCGCCATTGGCCAGCAGATGCGCCGCCGCCCACAATTTGACGCCGGCGAGCATCGGATGTTTCAGAGTGGCGTAGATGCGGCCGCGCAAATACGACGCCACCACCAGGATGACGGCCGGCAGCATCAGCGCCACCGTGATGTGTCGCATCGCCTTCGGCGGATACCAGACGTCGATCCAGCCGGTCGCGCGGTAGTGCGCATATCCCCAGATGATCAGCACAAGGCCCGCACCCGAGACCAGCGAGTAGGCGAGCTTGTAGGTCCCCTCGCCGAGCTTCGCGATGGCCTGTGCCCGCGCATCGCGCCGCGTCGTGAAAATATGGGCTCCGAAAAACAACACGAGCCCCAGGATCATCACAAGCAGACCCAAGACATCCTCCCCAAATCGTCGCGCGCCCCGCACCACGGCTATCATCGATCGGCCGTTCGCTGCAATCGGGATCGCCGCCGCGTCCGATCAGCGGGCGAGATCCCGATTGTCGACATAACGGACCGCAATCGGCCGCCCCGCCAGTGCGCCGGCAAAGCCGTCAGTGAATTTCAGCGGCAGACAGGCCTTCAGGGAGGCATTGGCGGCATCGAGATAAGTGGTTCGCGTATCGGCTGACACGCCCGGAGTCGCATAGGTCATGCGCGGCGGACCGATCAGGTTGCCGGCCCGGTTGAGGCTGAAGCGGATCGATATCTGCATGTCCTGCTGTGCATGATCGGCCGGCGGCGGCGTCCAGCACGAGCGCAACTCCGCAAGGAGGTCACCGATGGTGTTGAGATCGTGGTCCGGCTTTTGATACTTGGCCTTGTCGGCTTCTGGCGGAACGCTTTGGACCGTGACCTGCAAGGTCTCGCCGAAGGGAAAGGGAATCTCGGTGATGCAGGGCCCCTGAAACGGACCACCGCAGTTCTCATACGGAAACGGTACCGGATCGTAATGCCGGTACTGGGCATCGGCCGGGGCCGTGACTGCTACCGCGAGGAGAAGACCAAGACTACCGCGCCACATGATCCGACACCGCTATGCTCCGCTGAGGAACGTGGCATCGGTCACGCGGAGATCAAGGCAGAGCGCGTTCACTTCCGCGCGCCCTACCCCTTCTTCTTGACGTCCTTGACGTTGTCGAAGGCAATGCCTTCGGCGCGCTCTTTGGTGTAGCCGAGGTAGAACTCGTTCCTGGCCAGATACACGGGGTCGCCGTCGACGTCGTCGGCGATGCTGGAGGTGTTGGCGGAAACGAAGGTGTCGAGCTTCTTGCGGTCGTCGGAGGAGATCCAGCGCGCGAGCTGGAATTCGCTGATCTCGAACTCGACCGGCAGCGAATATTCCGCCTCGAGGCGTGCCTTGAGCACGTCGAGCTGCAGCGCGCCGACCACGCCCACCAGCGCCGGCGCGCCGTCGCGCGGCCGGAACACCTGCACCACGCCCTCTTCGGACATCTGTTGCAGCGCTTCCTTCAGCTTCTTGGCCTTCATCGCGTCGGTAAGACGCACGCGGCGGACGATTTCCGGCGCAAAGCTCGGCACGCCCACGAAGGTGAAGTCCTCGCCCTCGGTCAGCGTATCGCCGATGCGCAGCGTGCCGTGATTGGGAATGCCGACGACGTCGCCGGCAAAGGCTTCGTCCGCGACGGAGCGATCCTGCGCGAAGAAGAATTGCGGGCTCGACAGCGGCATGCTCTTGCCGGTGCGCACGAGCTTCGCCTTCATGCCGCGGCTGAGCTTGCCCGAGCACAGGCGGGCGAAGGCGATACGGTCGCGATGGTTCGGATCCATGTTGGCCTGGATCTTGAACACAAAGGCGCTCATCCGCGGATCGGTGGCTTCGACCTTGCGCTGGTCGCTCTCCTGCGCGCGTGGCTCCGGCGCGAATTTGCCGAGCCCTTCGAGGAGATCGCCGACGCCGAAATTGCGCAGCGCGCTGCCGAAATAGACCGGCGTCAGATGGCCCTCGCGGAATGCATCGAGCTCGAACGGCTTTGACGCCGCGGTGACGAGCTCGAGCTCGTCCTTCACGGCAGAGGCGTCCAGATTGGCATTGAGCTTGGCAAGCTCCGCGATCTCGATCTGTTGCGCCGCGCCGGTCTTGGCGCCGCCGCCTTCGAGCAGGCGGACCCCGCCATTGATGACGTCATAGGTGCCGAGGAAGTCGCGGCCGCGGCCGACCGGCCAGGTCATCGGCGTGGTGTCGAGCGCCAGCGTCTTTTCGATCTCGTCGAGCAGTTCGAAAACGTCGCGGCTCTCGCGGTCCAGCTTGTTGATGAAGGTGATGATCGGAATGTCGCGCAGGCGACATACCTCGAACAGCTTTCGGGTGCGCGCCTCGATGCCCTTGGCGGCGTCGATCACCATGACCGCGGAGTCCACCGCCGTCAGCGTGCGGTAGGTGTCTTCCGAAAAGTCCTCGTGGCCCGGCGTGTCCAGCAGGTTGAACACGAGGCCTTCGAATTCGAAGGTCATCACCGAGGTCACGACCGAGATGCCACGCTCGCGCTCGATCTTCATCCAGTCCGACCGCGTATTGCGCCGCTCGCCCTTGGCCTTGACCTGGCCGGCAAGGTTGATGGCGCCGCCGAACAGCAGCAGCTTTTCGGTCAGCGTGGTCTTGCCGGCGTCCGGATGGGAGATGATCGCAAAGGTCCGGCGCCGCGCCACCTCGGTGGCAAGCGGAGAACGGGCCGGCGATTCGGCTGTGGTGGTGACGATGTCGGACATGGCGGGAGCGTTTGGCAGGGAAAACCCGCCTTTTCAAGCCTCATGTGGTGATTGCGGAACCCCTCCGCCAGCCCCATATCGGCCTCGGGAGGACGACCTTCCGCAATCAGCACATCATTCCGCGGGGACGGCCCTGCCTTGAACGGAGGGTCGTCATGGCCTGGAGCATCTTGTTCGTCGCCGGCCTGCTGGAGATCGGCTGGGCGATCGGGCTCAAATACACCGAGGGCTTTTCGAAGCTCGTTCCGTCCGTCCTGACGCTCGCGGCCATGGCCGGCAGCGTCATCCTGCTCGGCCTGGCCCTGAAATCCCTGCCCATTGGAACCGCCTATGCGGTCTGGACCGGGATCGGCGCGGTCGGGACCGCGGTCCTCGGCATCGTCCTGTTCGGAGAGCCGGCGACGGCACTGCGCCTTGCCAGCATCGGGCTGATCGTCGCCGGTATCGTCGGCCTGAAGCTCGTTACTTGAGGGCCTGCACCGCCCACCAGGTCAGTGCCGCGACGATGGCCGAGGCCGGGATCGTGATCACCCAGGCATAGACGATCGAGCTCGCCACGTTCCAGCGCACCGCCGAGACGCGGCGGGCCGCGCCGACACCGACGATGGCGCCGGTGATGGTGTGGGTGGTCGAGACGGGGACGCCAAGGAACGTGGCCATGAACAGGGTCACGGCGCCGCCGGTCTCGGCGCAAAAACCCTGCATCGGCGTCAGCTTGGTGATGCGCAGGCCCATCGTGCGCACGATCCGCCAGCCGCCCATGAGCGTGCCCAACGCCATCGCGGCCTGACAGGACAGGACCACCCAGAACGGCACCGAGAACTCGCTGCCGAGATGGCCCTGCGAGTAGAGCAGCACGGCGATGATGCCCATAGTCTTCTGCGCATCATTGCCGCCATGGCCGAGCGAATAGAGCGAGGCCGAGGCGAATTGCAGGATGCGGAAGGCGCGGTCGACGGCAAACGGGGTCGAACGGACCGAGGCCCAGGACACGATCGCAACCAGCATCATCGCAAGCAGGAAACCGACCAGCGGCGAGAGCACGATCGCGAGGACCGTTTTCGACAACCCGCTCCAGACCGCCGCCGAAAGCCCGGCCTTGGCCATGCCGCCGCCGACGAGGCCGCCGATCAGCGCATGCGACGACGAGGACGGGATACCGAGCGCCCAGGTGACGAGGTTCCAGACGATGGCGCCGATCAGGGCGGCAAATATCACCTGGGGATCGACGATGGCGGGATCGATGATGCCGGTGCCGATGGTCTGGGCGACATGCAGCCCGAACACCGTGAAGGCCACGAAATTGAAGAAGGCGGCCCAGAACACAGCGAATTGCGGCCGCAGCACGCGGGTCGACACAATGGTCGCGATCGAATTGGCAGCGTCGTGCAGGCCGTTCAGGAAGTCGAACAGCAGCGCGACGGCGATCAGTCCGACCAGGATGGGAAGACCCAACACGGCATCCACGGCGGCGGCCCTGCCCTACACTTGCTCGATGACGATGCTGTTGATCTCGTTCGCGACGTCGTCGAAGCGATCGGCGACCTTCTCGAGATGGTCGTAGATCTCGGCGCCGACGATGAAGTTCATCGCGTTGCCGTCGCGGTGCTTCAGAAACAGCTCCTTCAGACCGATGTCGTGGAGGTCGTCGACCCGCCCCTCGAGCTTGGTCAGCTCTTCCGTGATCGCCGTGAGCATCGCGACGTTCGGGCCGATCGACTGCATCAGCGGCAGCGCCTTGCCGACCAGGTTGGCGCATTCGATCAGAAGCCCGCCGATCTCGCGCATCGGCGGCTCGAAGCTGCGGACCTCGAACAGCATCACGGCCTTGGCGGTCTGCTGCATCTGGTCGATGGCATCGTCCATCGAGGTGATCAGGTTCTTGATGTCGCCGCGGTCGAACGGGGTGATGAAGGTGCGGCGGACCGCAGTCAGCACCTCGCGGGTGATGTTGTCGGCGTCGTTCTCGAACTGGTTGACGCGCTGGCAGTATACCGGCGTCTCGTCGCCACCGTTCAGCATGCCCTGCAGGGCCACGGCGCCCTGGATCACGGTCTGGGCGTGGCGGTCGAACAGATCGAAGAACCGTTCCTCCTTGGGGAGAAAGGCACGAAACCAACGCATCATGGGAGCAACTGCCGGTTTGAGACTGGCCGGCCCGACAGGGCCGTCATCAAACTGTCATAGACCATTTTCGGGCCGCGCGCGTGCCGTCACGCCGCCCGAACCAGTTCATCCACCACTTTTGCCCGCGAGAAACTAGCCCGCGAAATCAGTTACTTAGAGCGAGCGCCGGAAGTAATGCGCGACCTCGCCGACGACGCCGCGGCGGAACGTCAGCACGCAGATCACGAAAATCGCGCCCTGGATGACCGTCACCCACTGCCCGAAGCCGGCCAGATATTGCTGCATGGCGATGATCACGAAGGCGCCCACCACGGGGCCGAAGATGGTGCCGAGACCGCCGACCAGGGTCATCAGCACGACCTCGCCGGACATCGTCCAGTGCACGTCGGTGAGCGAGGCATTCTGCGCCACGAACACCTTCAGCGAGCCGGCAAAGCCGGCCAGCGTGCCGGACAGAACGAACGCCAGGAACTTGTACTGGTCGGTCCGGTAACCCAGCGAGATCGCGCGCTGCTCGTTCTCGCGGATCGACTTCAGCACCTCGCCGAACGGCGAATTGATGATGCGGTAGATCAGCATGAAGCCGGCAAGGAACCCGACCAGCACGACGTAGTACAGCACCGTCGGCTTGGAGAGATCGAACAGCCCGAACATGCGCCCCTGCGGGATGCCCTGGATACCGTCCTCACCGTGCGTGAACGGCGTTTGCAGATAGAGGAAATACAGCAGCTGCGACAGCGCCAGCGTGATCATCGAGAAGTAGATGCCCTGGCGGCGGATCGAGATGTAGCCGGTGACGATCGACAGGCCGAAGGCCGCGACGACACCGACCAGGATGCCGAGCTCCGGCGGCAGTGCCCACACCTTCAGCGCGTGAGCGCTGCAATAGCCGGCCGTTCCCAGGAACATCGCATGGCCGAACGAGAGCAGGCCGCCATAGCCGATCAGGAGGTTGAAGGCGCAGGCGAGCAGCGCGAAGCACAGCGCCTGCATCACGAAGAATGGATAGATGCCGCTGAACGGCACCGCCGCCAGCAGCAGTGCCATCACCACGAAGACGATCATCTCGTCGCGCATCGCGCGCGGGGTCATCGGCAGTGTGTCGTCGGTTACTACGGTCATGTCAGGCCGCCCTTCCCGTTAGTCCGGTTGGCTTCACCAGAAGCACCAGCACCATCAGCACGAACACGACGGTGTTAGAGGCTTCCGGATAAAAATACTTGGTCATGCCTTCGATCACACCCAGCGCGAAGCCGGTAATGATCGAGCCCATGATGGATCCCATGCCGCCGATCACGACCACCGCGAAGACGACGATGATGAGATCGGCGCCCATCAGCGGACGCACCTGGTTGATCGGCGCCGACAGCACGCCGGCGAGTGCGGCAAGACCGACACCGAGGCCGTAGGTCAGCGTGATCATGCGCGGCACGTTGACGCCGAATGCGCGGACCAGCGTCGGATTTTCGGTCGCGGCGCGCAAATAGGCGCCGAGCCGGGTCTTCTCGATCAGGAACCAGGTCGCGATGCAGACGACCAGCGAGAAGATGACGACCCAGCCGCGGTAGATCGGCAGGAACATGAAGCCGAGATTCATGCCACCCTTGAGCTGATCCGGGATGGCGTAAGGCAGGCCCGACGATCCAAAGTAGTTCTGGAACAGACCCTGCACGATCAGCGCGATGCCGAAGGTCAGCAGCAGCCCGTAGAGATGGTCAAGCCCGGTCAGCCACTGCAGCATGGTCCGCTCCAGGATCATGCCGAAGATGCCGACGATGATCGGTGCGAGCAGCAGCGCCCACCAATAATTGATGCCGCCGAGGTTCAGCAGGAAATAGGCGACGAAGGCGCCCATCATGTAGAGCGCGCCATGGGCGAAATTGATGATGTTGAGCATGCCGAAGATCACGGCAAGCCCGAGACTGAGCAGCGCGTAGAACGAGCCGTTGA
>JAEWBW010000595.1 GCA_023390955.1 Pseudomonadota bacterium | reverse complement strand
TCAACGTCGTCATCGACCAGGGCGAGGGCTCCGGCGCCACCGTCACGCGCATCATGTCGGGCGCCTATGACGCCGGCTTCGGCGACGTCAACGCCATCATCCAGAACGCCTCGACCAAGCCGCAGGAAGCGCCGGTCATGGTCTATATGCTCTGGAACCAGCCGCCTTTCGCCATCGTCGCGAAGAAGACCAGCGGCATCAACACCATCAAGGATTTCGAGGGCCGCACGCTCGGCGGCGCGCAGGGCACGCCGACGACGCGGCTGCTGCCGGTCTTCACCCGCAAGAACGGGCTCGACGGTGAGAAGATCAAGATTTCGAACATGGCGCCGAACCTGCAGGAGCCGATGCTGATCAAGGGCGACATCGATGCCGCGCTCGTCTTCAACATCACCAGCTACTTCAACCTCGTGCTCAACCGCCAGGACCCGGACAAGGATTTCAAATGGTTCACGTTCGGTGAGTTCGGTCTCGATCTCTATTCCAACGGCATGATGGTCTCGCGCAAGCTGCTGGCCTCCAATCCCAAGGCGGTTGCGGGTCTCGTCCGCGCCGTCAACAAGGCGGCGATCGCGGTCGCCAAGGACCAGAACGCCGGCATGAAGGCCGCCTCGAACTACGACAACCTCATCGACGTCGCCGTCGAAAAGCGCCGGCTGCAATATTCCTTCGAGAAGCTGATCGTCTCGCCGGAGATGCAGGAGATCGGTGTCGGCGACATCAAGGACGACCGCATGGCGCGCGCCATCGGCATCGTGGTCGAAGGCTATCAGCTCGCCCGCGCGCCGACGCCTGCGGAAGTGTTCTCCCGCGAATTCCTTCCCCCGCTCGCGGAGCGGAAGCTGGTCTACACGGCGAACTAAAGTCTGGAGCGACGGACATGGCCACGGAGATTTTGGCAAGCAGCCTGTTCCGTGGTCCTGACCTGGGTATCAGCGACAACGTCGTGCTCCGGCACGACGGCGGTGTCATCACCGACATTTCGGAAGGAGCGGGGCCTGGAAACGGGCCGCGCTCCTTCGTCATTCCGGCCTTCGTCAATGCGCATGACCACGCCCGGCCCACGGCATCGTCCTTCGGCGCGGTGGGCATGCCCCTCGAAAGCTGGATCCTGCGCTCCGCGCTGGGGACGCCGGTCGATCCCTATCTGACCGCGGTGTCCGCGCTGGCGCGTTCGGCGCGGGCCGGCTGTGCCGCCATGATGGTGCATTACACCCGTCCGAGCGGAGCCATGCCGCTGCTGGACGAAGCCAAGGCGATCGCAAAGGCCGCGTCCGCCGTCGGCATCCGCATGGCCTTTGCGATCGCGGTGCGCGACCAGAATCCGATCGTCTATGGCGACGCCGAACCGGTGCTCTCCGGGCTTTCCGTTGGTGACCGCAAGGCCATCGAAGATATGTTCGTCCGCGCGCCGATGTCGCCGGCAGGCTATATCGAGCTGACCGATGCGATCGCGGCTTCCATCGCAAGCCCGATGGTCGACGTGCAACTCGGTCCCGCCGGCGTGCAATGGTGCTCAAAGGCGCTGCTGGAAGCGGTGGCGGAGAATTCGGCGCGAACCGGCCGCCGCGTTCACATGCACCTGCTCGAGACCGTGCACCAGCGCGCCTGGGCCGACCAGAATTTTCCGGACATGGTCCGCTGGCTCCGCGACATCGGCTTTCTGTCCGAGCGGCTCACGCTGGCCCATTGCATCTATGCGCGTCCCGATGAGCTCGAGATGATCGCGGCCTCCGGCGCGCGCATCGTCACCAATTTCAGCTCGAACATGCATCTGCGCTCCGGGCTCGCTCCGATTGCCGCCGCACACAAATGCGGCTGCGGCATTGCCGTGGGTGTCGACGGCCTGGCGCTTGATGAGGACGATGACGTGTTGCGCGAGATGCGGCTGGTGCAGATGGTCCATGGCGGTCTTGGCTTCAAGCCGACCTGGACGCCGGCCGTGATGTTCGCGCTGGCCATCCGCAACGGCCGCAGCGCTACCGGAGCGCCCGGAAGCGGGGACCTGATCCCGGGCAATCCCGCCGACTACGTCGTGATCGATCTCGACCGGCTCGATCGCGACCAGATCATGCCCGTCGATCCCATGGCGTTGCTGTTCGCCCGGGGCAACGCCTCGCTGGTGAAAGAGGTCGTCGTTGCCGGCAAGACCATCGTCAAGAACGGCGTCTGCACGGCCGTGGACCTTCCGGCCGTCGAGCAGGAACTGCGCGCGATGTACCGCGCCAATGTCCGCAATTACGCCGACTTCCAGCGCACATGGGCGCCGCTCTCGCAGCGGCTGGCGGGCTGGTTCGAGCAGCAGCTCATCTGCCAGTAGTGAGCTCAGCCCTGGCGGCGCAGGAAGCCGGTGATCGTGACCTTCTCCCAGATGCCGGCGGCGGCAAACGGGTCGGCCTTGTTGAAGGCCTCGACCTCGGCGCGGCCGGGCGCCTCGATCAGGAACAGGCTGCCGATCATCGTCTCGCCGTTGTCGGACACGAGCGGGCCGGACATCACGATCTTGACGCCGAAGCGCGAGGTATCGCCGAGGAAGGCCTTGTGCGCGTCGTAATTGGCAAGCCGGGTCGGCAGCGCGTCGGCACGGTCGAGGGCGTGAATGGCAAACAGCATGGTCTTGTCCTGATTTGAATGAGGCGGCTGGACCGGCCAGCCGCCCCTGATGTTGAATGAGGCTACGACAGCTTACTTGCCGCCAAGCTTCTGGGCTTCCTCCCAGGTCGGACACGCCCGGCTCTCCAGCGGTACGTCGAAGGGCTTGTAGTTGTCCTTGGTGATGACGGTCGGCTTCAGCACGATCTCGGTGACGACCGGCTGCTTGCGCAGGTCACGGATCGCCATCATGGTGCCGAGGCAGCCCTGTGCGAAGCCGTTATAGTCGCCGCTCGCCAGAAGCTTGCCGGACTTGATGGCGTCGATGGCTTCCTTGGTGCCGTTGATGCCGATCACCTGCGCCTTGCGGTTGGCGCCGTCGAGCGCCTCGATCGCACCGACCGCCATGGCGTCGTTCGCCGCCAGCACGCCGTCGATCTGCGCGTTGGACTGCATCAGATTCTCCATGACCTGGAGCGCCTGCAGACGCTGATAGTTGCCGGGCTGCGAGGCCAGCAGCTTGGCGCCCGCATTCTCCTTCAGCGCGTCGTTGAAGCCGCGGACGCGGTCGACATTGGTCAGCGAGCCCTTGACGCCCTCGATGATGACAATGTTGTCCTTGCCGCCGAGCGTCTTCAGCAGGTGACGTGCGGTCTCGAGTCCGAGGCTGTAATCGTCGGCGCCGACGAAGGAGACGAACTTGCCGCCGGCGGAGCGGTCGGTGATGTTGACCACGGGAATCTTGGCGTCGTTGATCTTTTCGACGCCCGGCACCATCGCCTTGTAGTCGACGGGAATGAAGACGATCGCGTTCGGCTTCTTCACCACGACGTCCTCGATCTGGCTGAGCTGCTCGGGGATCGAGTCCGGCTTGGTCGGGATGTACTGCAGCGTCTTGGCGTTCAGCGCCTTGGCGGCGACGTCGGCGCCGACGCGTACGGTCTGGAAGTACGGGTTGGTCTGGTTCTTGGTGAAGACCGCGATGGTCTCGCCGTCGGCCAGCGCCGGTGATGCGAAGGCTGCCAGCAGCGGCAGCGCGAGGTAGCCCAGTTTACGTGATGTCATGTGGTTTCCATCCCCTGTTTTGGTTTGTTGGATTACGAAGGAACTCATTGGCCGCGGCGGCGCGTCTTCATGTCGAGCCAGACCGCGAGAATGACGATGACGCCGGTGACGAGCGGCTGCCAGTTGGCGCTGACCGACAGCAGGTTCATGCCGTTGAGCACCAGCGTCAGGATCAGCGCGCCGACGAAGGTGCCGAACACCGTGCCGACGCCGCCGAACAGCGAGGTGCCGCCGATCAGCACGGCTGCGATCGCCGGCAAGGTCAGGCTCTCACCGATATCGGCCTCGGCGGAATTAAGCCGCGACAGGAAGATGATCGAGGCCAGCCCCGCCATGGTGCCTGAGACGGCGTAGACCAGCAGCAGGCGCCGCGCGACCGGAATGCCGGAAAGCCGCGCCGCGACGGGATTGGCGCCGATCGCATAGATCTCCTGGCCCCAGATCGTGCGTTGCGCGAACAGCGTTCCGATCGCGAGGAAAATGAGGAGGAGATAGACCGGGATCGGCAGACCGAACAAATAGCCGCTGCCGATCTGGCGGAAGCCCGACGGAAAACCGTGGATGGTCTCGCCGGCCATGTACCAGTAGGACAGGCCGTTGAGCACCCAGAGCATGCCGTAGGTGGCGATGAAGGAGGGGATGCGCAGCGCGGTGACCATGATGCCGTTGAGCAGGCCGACGATGCCGCCGCAGGCAAGACCCGTGAGGATGCCGAGCGCGGGCGAGCCGGTCTTGTGGATCACGGTCCCGGCAAGGCAGGCCGAGAGCGCGACATTGGCGCCGACCGAAAGATCGAGGCCCGCGGTGAGCACGACCAGCGTCAGGCCCGATGCGATGAAGAAGGTCAGGCTCGCTTGTCTCAGCACGTTGAGGATGTTGCCGAGGCTGAGGAAGCTATCGCTCAGCACGGCCAGCACCGCGCAGATCAGGAATGCCGCGAACAGCCGGTAGAACAGCTGGACCGCGTCCTCCGACAGGAAAGAGCGAGGCGACGACAGCGCCGGCTTGGAGATGTCGGTCATGTCCGGCTCCGTAGGCCATCCAGGAACAAAGCGACGATGACGAGGGCGCCGACGCTTGCGACCTGCACCGACGAGGGCATCGAGATCAGGTTCAGCCCGTTGCGCAGCACGCCGACGGCGATGACGCCGAGCAGGGTGCCGAGCAGCCAGCCATTGCCGCGCTCGAACGAGGTGCCACCGACCGCGACCGCTGCGATCGCGTCGAATTCGAGCCCGAGGCCGGCGGTCGGATGTCCCGAGTTCATGCGCGCGGTCATCAGCAGGCCCGCGATGCCGGCCATGGTGCCGCAGAGCACATAGACCCCGATCAGGAGCTTGCTCGGCGACAGCCCGGCATATTTCAGTGCTTCGCGGTTGCCGCCGAGCGCGAAGATGTAGGTGCCGAAACGGGTGTGATAGAGCAGCACGTGAAAGGCCGCGTAGGTCACCAGCGCCATCACGATCGGCACGGGCACGCCGAGCAGCGTCGCCGAATAGATGTCGCGCACGCTGTGGGGAATGCCGACCACGCTCTGGCCGTCCGATACGATCAGCGACAGGCCCTGGGCCATGCCGAGCGTGCCCAGCGTTGCCACGAACGGGGGAATGCCGAGGATCGCGACCAGCCAGCCATTGAGCGTGCCGAAGGCCGCGCCGACCAGAACTGCGGCACCGAGGCCGAGCAGCATCGAATGCGTGGCGAGCGATACAATGGCGACGCAGAGCGATGTCAGGGTCAGCACCGCGCCCATCGACAGGTCGAGCCCCTCGGTCATGATGATCAGCGTCATCGGCAGCGCCAGCATGGTCAGGATGGTCGACTGCACCAGCACGTTGGAGAGATTGGCGACCGACAGGAAGCCGGGCGCGATGGCGCCGAACAATGCGATCAGCAGCACCAGCACCATGGCGACGCCGGGGATCCGCTGCAGCGGATTGGGCTGAGAGACGATTGCGGCTTCACGCATGATGCATCCCCAGTCGCACGATATTCTCCTCGGTCAGTTCGTTGCGCGTCAAATGGCCGGCGATGCGGCCCTCGCGCATGACATAGGCGCGGTCGCAGACATGGCAGATCTCGACTTGCTCGGAGGAGATCATCAGCGCTGCCGCGCCTTCGGCGACGAGGCGGTCGATCAGTGCAAAGATCTCGGCCTTGGCGCCGATATCGATGCCGCGGGTCGGCTCGTCGAAGATGAAGAGTTTTGCGCCGGCCGCGAGCCACTTGCCGATCACGACCTTCTGCTGGTTGCCGCCGGAAAGCAGGCCCACGGTCTGCCGTGCACCGGGCGTTGCGATACGCAGCTGCCGGATCAGGCCGTCGGCGGTGCGCTGCGCACTGCGGGGATCGAACAGCCCGCGCGGAAACAGCTTTTGCAGCGCCGAGACCACGAGATTGTCGCTGACAGAACGGAGCAGGGCGAGGCCTTCGCTCTTGCGACTCTCCGGGATCAGCGCGATGCCGCGACGGGCGGCAATGTCGGGCTCGCCGGAAATCGCCTTGCCGTCGAAGATGATTTCACCTGAGGCGACGGGGTCGGCACCGAAGATCGCGCGCGCCACCTCGGAACGGCCCGAGCCAACCAGCCCGCAGAGGCCGACGATCTCGCCGGCGCGCACCTCGATATTGATGTCGGAGATGCCGGTGGGTGAAGTCAGGCCCTTGACCGACAGCAGGACCTCGCCGGGCCGTTCGGCAAAGTTGCGCGGATAGGTCATGTCGACGGTGCGGCCGACCATCATGCGCACGAGCTGGTCCGGCGTGACGTCAGCGGGACGGACGCCGTCGATGCGGCGGCCGTCGCGCAGCACCGTGATGCGGTCGCCGAGCGCGAACACCTCGGCCATGCGGTGCGAGATGTAGACGATCGAGACGCCGTCTGCCTTGAGCCGGCCGATCAGCGCGAACAGCAGCTCGGTCTCGCGGTCTGACAGCGCCGCCGTCGGCTCGTCCATGACGAGGATGCGGGCGTTCTGGCTGATCGCCTTCGCGATCTCGACCATCTGCTGCTGGGCAACGCCGAGCTTGTCGACGGTAACGGAGGGATCGATGTCGAAGCCGATCGTGTGGAGCACGCGCCTGGCGTCGGCCAGGATCTTGCGGCGATCGATCGTGCCGGGAATGCGGCCCTTCGGCTCGCGGCCGAGGAAGATGTTCTGGGCGATGTCGAGATGGGGGACCAGCGAGAATTCCTGGAAGATCACGGCGATGCCGAGCTTCTGCGCGTCCGCCGTGGACGAGATCGCGACCTTCTCGCCCTTGTAGTAGAACTCGCCGGCATCGGCCCCATAGGCGCCGCATAGCACCTTCATCAGGCTGGATTTGCCGGCGCCGTTCTCGCCGAGCAGCATGTGCACTTCGCCGGGGAAGACGGCAAAGGACACGTCGTCCAGCGCCTTGACGCCGGGGAATTCCTTGCTGATGCCGCGCAGCTCGAGCAGCGGCACGGGCGTGGTGACCTGGACAGGGAGCCCGTCGCTCATGCTCTTGCTCCGCTCGCGAAAATCTTGCCGGGATTCATCAGGCCGCGCGGATCGAGCGCAGCCTTGATCGACCGCATCACGTCGACGGCCTCGCCAAGTTCGTCGGCGAGGTAATCGATCTTGCCGAGCCCGATGCCGTGCTCGCCGGTGCAGGTGCCGTCCATGGCGATGGCGCGGGCAACCATGCGGGCCTGCAGCGCCTTGGCGCCTTCGCTCTCTTCGGGCTTGTCGGGATCGATCAGGATCAGCATGTGGAAATTGCCGTCGCCGACATGGCCGACGATCGGCGCCGTAAAGCCGCTCTCATCGGCGTCGCGCCGCGTCTCGGTCAGGCATTCGGCAAGGCGGGAGATCGGCACGCAGACGTCGGTGATCACGGCGCGGGCGCCGGGGCGCAGGCCCAGGCCTGCATAGAGCGTGTTGTCGCGGGCATGCCAGAGCCGGCTGCGGTCTTCCGGCGCCTTCGCCCATTCAAAACCGCGGCCGCCGTGCTCGGCGGCGATCGCCTGCGCGAGCTCGGCCTGTTCGGCGACCGCCGTCTCCGAGCCGTGGAACTCGAAGAACAGCGTCGGTGCTTCCCGATAGCCGAGTTTCGAATAGGCATTGATGCCGCGCATCATGACGTCGTCGAGCAGTTCGACGCGGGCGACAGGAATGGCGGCCTGGATGATCGAGATAGCAGTATCGACCGCGTTGTGCAGCGTGTCGAAGCTGCACACGGCGGCCGAGATCGCCTGCGGCAGCGGATGCAGCTTGACCGTGATCTCGGTGATGACACCGAGCGTGCCTTCGGCGCCGACGAACATGCGGGTGAGGTCGTAGCCGGCGGCGGATTTGCGCGCTCGCTTGGCGGTGCGGATGATGCGGCCGTCGGCCAGCACCACCTCCAGCGCCATGACATTGTCCTTCATCGTGCCATAGCGCACGGCCATGGTTCCAGAAGCGCGGGTGGACGTCATGCCGCCGATCGAGGCGTCTGCGCCGGGATCGATCGGGAAGAACAGCCCGGTGCCGCGCAGCTCGGCATTGAGCTGTTTTCGTGTGATACCGGGTTGCACGACGACGTCCATGTCGCTGTCGTGCAGGGTCAGCACCTTGTTCATCCGCGCGAAGTCGAAGCAGACGCCGCCAGCGACGGAGGAGGCGTTGCCCTCGAGCGAGGTGCCGGCGCCAAAGGGCACGATCGGCATGTTCGCGCTCGCGCAGAGCTTTACGATCTCGGCGACCTCCTGCGTCGTCTCGGGGAACACGACGATGTCGGGCGGGAGCGCGCGATAATGGGATTCGCTCTGGCCATGCTGGTCGAGCACGCCGCGCGCGACGCTGGCACGCGGGCCGATCACGCCGGTCAGGCGTTCGGCAAGTGCGGTGATGTTGGCCCGCGGTCCCATTGTGCTCTCGTCTCTCCCGTTCTGTCGTTCTTGTCGTTGTCGTTTTCGCTTAGGCCGCTTGCGCCTTGCTCGCAACCTGCTTCAAGCCGAAATCATAGTTGAGATGGAAATAGTCGCTGTCCACCATGCGACCATCCGGCGCACGGCCGGCCGGGTGATGCACGAACTCGCGGATCAGGCTGTCCTTGACGCCGAACACCACGTCGCTGTCGAGATAGGTGTCGCCGTCGACGAACACGTGGGTGACGAGTTGCTCGAAGCCGGGCGCCGAGATCATGAAGTGCACATGCGCGGGCCGCCAGGGATGCCGCCCCTGCGCTTCCAGCATCACGCCGACCGGGCCGTCATGCGGGATCGGGTAGGCAGCCGGCTTGATCGACCAGAAATGGAAGCGGCCGTTCTCGTCGGTGTGGAACCTGGCGCGCATCGCGAGATCACCAATCTGATCGAGCTGCTGCACGTCGTAATAGCCGTCGTCGTCGGAATGCCAGACATCCACCGTCGCGCCCGCGAGCGGCCGGCCATCGGCGCCGGAGACCGAGCCGGTGACGATCATGGGATCGCCTTCCATAGGGCCGGAGATGTCTGCGCCGTTTTCCTTATCGGGGGCGGCCTGCACGAAGAAGGGGCCGAGCACGGTGGTCTCGGTCGCGCCTTCCGGCACCGGATGATTGATGGCGTCGACCAGCATCGAGACGCCGAGCGTGTCCGACAGCAGGATGAACTCCTGGCGCTTGTCGTCGCATATGTGGCCGGTGCGGGTCAGGTAGTCGATGCCGTATTCCCATTCCTTCTGGGTCGGGCGCACTTCGCGTACGAACGCATGGAGGTGGCGCACCAGCGCTTCGCTGACCTGCTTGATGCGGGGATCGGTCGAGCCGGCGATGCGCTCGAGCACGGCGTCGGTAATGGTGTTTTCATTGAAGTTACGCATGGAAGCCCCACTCACGCTTTCGGTTCGCCGAGACCGGACAGCTTTTCCAGATGCCGGACGGTTGCGATGAAGTCGGTCTCGCCGTCGCCCTGCGCGACGATCGAGCCATAGGTCTCGCGCACCTGTGCCGCGAGCTGCAGCGGCACACCGACGGCATGGCCGGCGCCGAGGATGAGATCGAGATCCTTTGCCATTTGTTTGCAGGAGAAGGTGGACTCGAAATCGCGCGTCCGCAGCGGCGCGGTCTTGTACTTCACCATCGGGGAGGCGACCGCGCTGTCGTCGAGCACCTTCAGGATGTCCTGCCAGCCGATGCCGCCCTTGCGCGCCAGCGCCAGGCTCTCCGCCATCATCGCCGCCGACACCGCGATCATCAGATTGACCGCGAGCTTTGCGAAGCGCGCTTCCTCCGCCGGACCGAGGTAGGTCTGCGCGCGGGTGAAGCTAGCGAACAGTGGCTGGAGCTTTTCGAAGGCGTCCTTGGGGCCGGAGACGAAGCAGGTGAGTGCGCCCGTATGCACGATGCTGGCATTGCCGGAGACCGGCGCGCGCAGATAGGCGATGCCGCGTGCTTGCGCGGCCCCAGCAACTTCTCCTGAGGCTTCGGCGCTGACGGTGCTGGTCTCGATCAAAACGGCATTCGCTGCCATCGCAGCGATCAGGCCGTTCGGCCCCAGCATCACTGCGCGCAGCGCCGCGTCGTCGGGCAGCGAGGTGATGACGACGGGCTTCCCGTTCACGGCATCGGACGGAGAGGCGGCAACCGCAATGCCCTGCTGCTTCGCTTCAGCTAGCCTTGCAGCGCTCTGGTCGAATGCCGTCACGGCGTAGCCGGCCTTGGCGACCAGCACCGACATCGGCAGGCCCATCTTGCCGGTTCCGATGAAGGCGACTTGTTTTGAGGTGTCCGTCATTGTTGTTGTCCTTGGCCGCCTCAGGCGGCGCGTCCCTGTCGTTCGATGTCGTGCACCAGCCGCTGGCCGGATTGCACCAGCAGTTCCTTCTTTGCTTCCAGCCCGTCGGCCAGCAGGCGGCCGTTCCGCTTCTTCCACACGCCGCCGATCATCACGGCATCGATATTGGCAAGGCTCGCCTGCATGACGACCGCGGAGACGGGATCGTGCACGGGAGCCAGGCTGATGTCTGAGGCATCGATGACGACGAGATCGGCAAGCTTGCCCGGCGTCAGTGAGCCGATCTGGCGTTCGCGGCCCAGCATGCGCGCGCCCTCGGTGGTGATCCAGCGCAGTGCCTCGCGCACGGGGATCGTTGACGTCGCCGGGATCGTGCCTTGCTCGTTGCGCGACGCGGCATTGTCGAGCGCGCGCTGCATCGAAAGCGCAACACGTGCGACGGAGAGGAGATCGCCCGACAGCACGGATTCGAGATCGATCCCGATCGATGGCCGTGTGCCGAGCTTCAGCAGCCGTCCCGTAACGGGAAAGCCGTGCCCCTGGATCATCTCGTTCTCCGGCGTCACCGAGAAGGACACGCCGAGATCGACCATGCGCTTGAGCAGTTCATCCGCCAGATCATTGCCGTGAACGATGTTGACGCCGGCGCCGACGATGTCAGCCTCGATCAGCTTCTCCCAGCCGCCCGGCGTCTTCACCGGGCCGCCGCCCTGGTGCATCGAGGCGATCAGGTTGAACTCGCGTGCCAGGCGGAAATCATGCATGGCGACATCGAGCGTCGAATAATGCGGGCCGAGGATGGCGAGCCCGAGCGTGACGAGGCCATCGCGATCGGCGAGGGGGCCGGCCAGCAGCCGCTCGACTTCGCGGCGCGGATGCGGCACCTCGGAGAAATGCGGCTCGCCCGGCTTCGGTTCGGGCTTCGGCGAGCCGTGGAAGAACGCGGCGCGGATGCCGCTCTCGATCAGGCCGCGCACGGCAGCGTCGGTGTGCGCGGGCGTCGGATTGTTGTGGCACCAGTCGACGAGCGTGGTGACGCCGTGGTTGATCTGGTTCAGTGCGCCGACGAGGGTCGCGATATGAATGTCGTCGGGCCGGAACACGGTTGCGAGCCCGGCATGCATGCGGCGGAAATATTCCAGCAGCGTCCAGTTGGCGGCAAAGCCGCGCAGGCCGGTCTGCCAGGTGTGCATGTGCGCGTTGATCAGGCCGGGAATGACGATACGGCCCTTGCCGTCGACGATCTCGGCGTCCGCGGCGTCGATGTTCGGACGGATGTCCGCGATGCGGCCGCCTTCGACCAGCAGATCGCCGTTGCTGAAATCGCCGATCGCATCATCCATGGTGATGATGGTGGCGGATTTGATCAGCGTGCGGCGCATCTGTTTACGCCGCCGCTTTGGCCGCGACCGGCGACTCGCCGGCCCAGGCGCGTGCGATCAGGTCGCGGATGGCGTTGCGCGCGAGCGGGCGCGGATTCCAGTAGGCGTTGGTGACGGCAAGGTCGGCCGCCTTGTCGATGCCGCTCTCGGGCATGCCGATGTCGCGCAGCGCCAGCTTTGCATTGAGTCGTCGCGCCAGATCGTAAAGACCTCGCGCCGCATCGCCGCCGCCGATCGCGCGCGAGATGCGCGCCATCGCCTCGGGCACGGCAGGCGCGTTGTAGGCGAGCGCATGCGGCAGCACGATCGTGTGTGTCTCCGCATGCGGCAGGTCAAAGGTGCCGCCGAGCGTGTGGCAAAGCTTGTGATGCAGCGCCATGCCGACGGTGCCGAGGCAGACGCCGCAGAGCCAGGCGCCATAGAGCGCCTCGGTCCGCGCTTCGCGGTCATCGCTCTTTGCGGCGATCGCGGGCAGGGCACGCGCCAGCGCGCGGATGCCTTCTTCCGCCATCATCGACGTCACCGGATTGGTGTCGCGCGCATAGAGAGCTTCGACCGCATGCGCGATCGCGTTGATGCCCGATGTCGCCGCCAGCGCGGCCGGCAGGGTCAACGTCAGGTCGACATCATATATGACGGTCTCGGGAAGCACGGCCGCGTCGCGCACCGTGGTCTTCAGCCCGTCCCTGGTCTCGCCGAGGATCGGCGTCATCTCGGAGCCGGCATAGGTGGTGGGGATGCAGAGCTGGTTGATACCCGTGCGCAGCGCCAGTGCCTTGCCGAGCCCGGTGGTGGAGCCGCCGCCGAGCGAGACCACGCAATCGGCCCCGCACTCCTTCATCGCAGCAAGCGCCTTGTCGGTCACCTCGACCGGCGTGTGCATGGTCGCACCGGTGAACAGTCCGGCGTAGAGCGTTCCGAGCGCGGCCCCGAGTTGCTTGCCCTGAGCTTCCTGCTGTGGCGTCGTCAGCACCAGCGCGCGCTTGCCGCCGAGCCGTTCGATCTCGGCCTTGGCCGCGCCAAGCGTCCCGCTGCCGAACACGACGCGGCAGGGCAGATTTTCAAAGGTGAACGAACCGATCATGCGCCGGTCTCTTTGATGGGATAATCGACCTGAAAGCGGCCGATCCGCAAGTCGCCGAGCTCCTCGCGGACTTTCAGATGTTCCGGGTGGGTGGCATAGGCCGCGAGCGCGGCGCTGTCGGTGAATTCGGAGAACAGGACCACGTCGCAGGCGTAGTCGACATCGCTCACGTCCATGCCGATTTCGATGTGGGTGAGGCCCTCGATCCGGCCCCGCAGGCCCTCGAACAGGGTTTTGACCTTGGTGCGGGCCGCAGCGCGTTCCGCCTGGGTCTCCCCACGCAGCCGCCACATCACGATGTGCCTGATCGGGCCCGACATTTCCAAGATTCCTCGCCTGCTCGTCTCTTTGATTGACGCCATTTTGCCTTGCAGAAATCGGAAATAAAGGTCAAAATTCGTAAGGCTCTTTTCCGATTTGTGCAAAAATGGACCGTCTGCTCCAGCTCGAAGTCTTCTCCAAAACCGCCGAGCTCGGCAGTCTTTCCAAGGCTGCGGAGACCCTGCGGATGTCCAACGCGGCGGCCAGCCGTCATCTCAGTGCGCTGGAGGAGCGGCTCGCAGTCCGGCTGATCGAACGCAACACGCGCCGGCAATGGCTGACCGAGGCAGGGCAGGAGCTCTTGCAGCGATGCAGCACGTTGTTGAACGAACTCGCCGAAGCCGAGGACGCCGTGTCCGATCGCGCGCTGTCGCCGAAGGGCATGTTGCGCGTCACCTCATCGCTGTCCTTTGCGATGATCTATCTGGCGCCGATGCTGCCCGCGTTCCGCGCGCTCTATCCCGATCTCAGCGTGCAGATCATCAGCGCCAACCGCTATCTGGATTTCATCGAGGCCGGCATCGACGTCGCGATCCGCACGCGCGAGCAGGAGCCGGATTCCAACATCGTCGTCCGTCGCATCGGCCAGATGCACCGCGTGCTTGCGGCGTCGCCCGCCTATCTGGAGGCGCACGGCCGGCCGGAGCATCCCGCCGATCTCGCCCGCCACAACATGCTGATCTACAATCTCGCCAACGATCCCTATTCGTTGCGGCTGAGCCAGGGCAGCACGACGCAGACCGTCCGGATCGCGCCGACGCTCGACAGCAATGACGGCCAAATCATCTGCGGCGCGGCGCGCGCGGGCCTCGGCATCTTGATCCAGCCGCTCTACATCGTGCAGGGCGACATCGCCGCGGGCCGGCTCGTGCCGGTGCTGACGGACTGGGAGCTGCCGCTTCTGACGATGAACATCGCCTACCAGAACCGCGTCCGGCTGCCGGCCAAGATCAGGGTGTTCTCGGACTTCCTCGTTAACCACATCCGAACGCAGTCCGACGCAGGGATCTGGATCGACGCGAAATAACGGTCGCTGCAGTATCGAAAATCGCGATAGCAGCTAGGCGCAACCTCGTCTGTCGCCGCCTCGCGAGCTGCGCTATCACCGCAGTCCTCAACCATCCGGGAGTCGTCGATGCGCTCGCTGTCCGTTCTGGCCTTTGCACTTTTGGCGTCCACGTCGCTGGCGAACGCCCAGGATCTCGGCGGCACGCTGCAGAAGGTGAAGGAAACCAAAAAGATCACGCTGGGCTATCAGGAGGCGTCGGTCCCCTTCAGCTATCTCGATGCCGAGCAGAAGCCGATCGGGTTTGCGATGGACATCTGCCTGAAAATCGTCGACGCCGTGAAGAAGCAGCTCAATATGCCCGACATCGCGGTCACGTTCCTGCCGGTGACGTCGTCGAACCGCATCCCCTTGATGGTGAACGGCACGCTCGACCTGCATTGCTCGGCGACCACCAACAATGCAGACCGCCAGAAGCAGGTGTCCTTCACCAACACGCACTTCCTCAGCGCGACGCGCTTTGCCGCCAAGAAGGCCGCGAAGATCAACACCATCGACGATCTCAAGGGCAAGTCGGTGACGGCGGTGGCCGGCTCCGTCAACCTGACGCAGCTCGCCAAGGTCAACACCGAGCGCAATCTCGGCATCAACGTGATGCCGGCCAAGGACCAGGCCGAGGCATTCCTGCTGCTGGAGACCGATCGCGCGCAGGCCTATGCGCTCGACGACGTCCAGCTTGCGGTCGCGATCGCGCGCTCGAAAGAGCCGGCGCTCTACATGCTTAGCGAGGAAACCTTCTCCAAGCCCGAGCCTTACGGAATCATGCTGCGGCGGGAGGATGCGCCGTTCAAGGCGCTCGCCGACCGCGCAACGGCCGAGCTCTACGCGACCCCCGAGATCGAGGTGCTCTACAAGAAGTGGCTGCAATCGCCGACCCCGCCGAACGGCCTCAACTACAACGTCCCGATGTCCGCGGAGCTGCGCAACGCCTTCAAGAAGCCGAGCTCCAGTGCCGATCCGGACGTCTACACGGCCAATTGAGGCGAGGGTGGTCCGGGGTTCGACCAAAGCTCAATAGTGCCGGGAGAGCTCCGCTCTGGTAGTATGACGACAAGCCGCTCAAGCGGCCGTTGCCCCCTGAGACAAGAAAGGGCGAGCGCATGACGTCAGATGCCGTTGCCACGGCCGCCATGATCATCCTGATCTTTCCGATGCTGTTCTTCCTGCTGTCGTCGCCGGCATTCCTGCTGGTGAAGCTCGACATCCCCCAGGTGACGCAGCTCCTGCGCGGCCTGTTCAGGTCCTATTTCTTCATGGTCGGCATTGTCGGCGTCGTCGGAGCGGTCGCCTTTGCGCTTGCGGGCCGGCCCGTCACCGCGCTCGGCGTCGGCGCCGTCGCAGCCTTCGCGATCTGGGCGCGCGGCTGGTTTCTGGAGCGGATGGATGCCGAGCTTGCCGCCCGGGATGCCGGCGATGCCGGCGCGGTCCGGCGGCTTCGCCAGCTGCATTGGGGCGGCATGGTCTCCAACGCGGTCCAGCTCGCCGCGATCATTGGCTGCATTCCCTACGTGATCACGGCCTGACTGGAATCGCGAACGGGGTCGCCTCACGCGTTCGAATATTTTCTCAGCTCCAGCCGTGCGATCTGGTTGCGGTGGACTTCGTCCGGGCCGTCGGCGAGACGCAGCAGGCGCGCCGTGGCGTAGGCCTGGGTCAAACCAAAATCGTTCGAGGTGCCGCCGCCGCCATGGGCCTGGATCGCCCAGTCGATGATCTGGCAGGCCATGTTGGGCACCGCGACCTTGATCATGGCGATCTCAGCCTTTGCGACCTTGTTGCCGACGGTGTCCATCGCGAGCGCCGCGTTGAGCGTCAGCAGGCGCGCCTGCTCGATCATGATGCGGGCTTCCGCGATGCGCTCCTGCGTCACGGTCTGCTCCGACACCGGCTTGCCGAAGGCGACGCGGCTGCGCACGCGCCGGCACATCTTTTCCAGCGTGCGCTCGGCAAGCCCGATCAGGCGCATGCAATGGTGGATGCGGCCGGGGCCGAGGCGGCCCTGCGCGATCTCGAAACCGCGGCCTTCGCCGAGCAGCATGTTTTCCTTCGGCACGCGCACATTGGTGAAGACAACCTCCGAGGCGCGGTCGGGCACGCCGTAGAAACCGAACACGGGTAGCGAACGCTTGACCTCGACGCCGGGCGTGTCCATCGGCACCAGGATCATCGATTGCTGCTTGTGGCGGTCGGCATTGTCAGGGTCGCTCTTGCCCATGAAGATGCAGATCTTGCAGCGCGGATCGGTCGCGTTCGTCGTGTACCATTTGCGGCCGTTGATGACGTAGCTGTCACCGTCGCGCACGATCGAGCTTTCGATATTGGTCGCGTCCGAGGACGCCACCGCAGGCTCGGTCATGGCGAAGCAGGAGCGGATCTCGCCGGCGAGCAGCGGCTTGAGCCAGCGCTCCTTGTCCTTGTCCGATCCGTAGCGCTCCAGCACCTCCATGTTGCCGGTGTCCGGCGCCGAGCAGTTGAACACTTCGGGGGCAAGATGCGAGCGGCCCATCACCTCGCACAGCGGCGCATATTCGAGATTGGTCAGGCCCGCGCCGTGCCGGCTCTCGGGTAGGAACAGGTTCCAGAGGCCTTCGGCGCGCGCGAGCGGCTTCAGCTCCTCGACGACCGGATAGACCTTCCAGGGTCCGAGCTCCTCCGCCTCGCGATAGAAGCGTTCCTCGTTCGGGTAGATGTGGCGGTCCATGAAGTTTTCGAGCTTGCGCTTGAGCTCCACGACCTTCGGCGACATCGGGTACAGCATGTGGGCCTCCAGATCCTATCCGACGCGATAGCCTTTGAACTTTTCGCGCAATGCCGACTTCAGCACCTTGCCGGTGCCGGTCATCGGGAATTCGTCCAGGAATTCGACCGCATCAGGCATCCACCAGCTCGCCACGCGCGGCTTCATGTGGTCGAGCAGGGCCTGGGCCTCCACCGTTGCGCCCTTCTTGCGGACGACGAGGAGCAGGGGGCGCTCCTGCCATTTCTCATGGGCGATGGCGACGACCGCAGCCTGCAGCACATCGGGGTGCGACAGCGCGATGTCCTCGAGCTGGATCGAGGAGATCCATTCGCCACCCGATTTGATCACGTCCTTGGAACGGTCGGTCAATGTGACGTGGCCCTGGTCATCGATCACGGCCATGTCGCCGGTGATCAGCCAGCCGTCGCGGTCGACGCCTTCGTTGAGCTTCATATAGCCGGACGACACCCAGGGACCCTTGGCGCGCAGATGGCCGACGGTCTTGCCGTCGCGCGGCAACTCGTCGCCGCCATCGTCGACGATGCGCAAGGAGGTGCCGAAGCAGGCGCGGCCCGACACCATCCGCCGCTCGAACTTTTCGCTCTCGCCGAGATGCTCCGATCCAGGCCGCAGGCCCGGCATCGAGCAGCCCAGCGCTTCGGTCATGCCCCAGGCCTGGATGTAGTCGATGCCGTAGTCGCGCTTGAGCTTCTCCACCATGGCGCGCGGCGGCGCCGAGCCGGACGAGAGCGTCGCGCGCAAGGTCGAGAACCTGTTGCCGGTGCGACCGAGCCAGTCGAGCAGGATCAGCCAGAAACTCGGCACGCCCGCCGACAGCGTCACCTTCTCGCCTTCGAGCAATTCATAGAGCTTGTCGGGCTCATAGTTGCGGCCGGGCAGCACCAGTTTCGAGCCGGTGTAGGGCGCGGTGAACGGCATGTTCCAGCCATTGCCGTGGAATAGCGGCGCCATCGGCATCATCACCTCGCGCACGCCCTCCATATGGCCGGGCAGGAAGTCAAAGCCGGAGCAGACCATGGTCTGCAGCAGCGCCGCGCGGTGCGAGTAGATCACGCCCTTCGGGTTCCCGGTCGTACCCGACGTGTAGCAGATGGTGGACGCCTGCTTCTCGTCGAACGACGGCCAGGCAAAGCCGGCGTCGTCCTCCCTGGCGAGCAGCTCTTCATAGCAATGGACATTGGCGAGCTTCGTCTCCGGCATCCGTTCGCGCGACGACATCACCACATAGGCTTCGATCGTCTTGAGCTGCGGCGCGATCGCCTCGACGATCGGCAGCGTGGCGCGGTCGATGAACAGCAGCCGGTCCTCGGCATGATTGATGATGTAGACCAGCTGCTCGGGGAACAGCCGCGGATTGATGGTGTGCAGCACGTAGCCCATGCCGGGCGCCGCATAGAACATCTCGAAATGGCGGTGTGTGTTCCAGGCCAGCGTGCCGACGCGGTCGCCTTGTTTCATGCCGAGCCGCTTCAACGCCAGCGCCATGCGCTTGATGCGCGGATGGGCGTCCCGATATGTATAGCGATGGATGTCGACCTCGATTTCGCGCGCGACGATCTCGGCTTCACCGTGATTGTCGGCGGCGTACTGGATCAGGCCGCTGATCAGGAGCGGCATATCCATCATCAATCCCTGCATCGTTCCCTCCGAGCGGCCGCGTCGCCGCCTTGTTTGTGCGCAAGCTAGCCGAGGAGCGCGCGCCGATCATCTGAAAAACGCGCGACACATTGCGTGTTCGGGTCTTTCCGGATTAAGTGACGCGTAACGTGCGAAGACGCGGGTACCGCGGAGGAAACAACGATGTCAGCGGAAAAACACAAGACCGATGCGGGGGCCGCGCCCAACATCGACATTTCCGCGCTTCGTGCACGTTACCGCGACGAGCGTGACCGCCGCTTGCGTGTTGAGGGCAAGGCGCAATATGTCGAGGCCACAGGCGGCTTCGGCCATTACCTCGACGATCCCTGGGCCGATCCAACCTTCACGCGCGCACCTGTCTCGGAGGCGACCGAAGTGCTCGTCGTCGGCGGCGGCTTTGGTGGACTGCTGTGCGGCGCGCGCCTGCGCGAAGCCGGCATCGACGATTTTCGAATCGTCGAGAAGGCGGCCGATTTCGGCGGCACCTGGTACTGGAATCGCTACCCGGGTGCGGCCTGCGATACCGAGAGCTACATCTATCTGCCGTTGCTTGAAGAGACCGGCTACATGCCTGTGCGCAAATATGCGCGCGCGCCGGAGATCTACGAGCACTCCCGTCGCATCGGCCGTCATTTCGGCCTCTACGAGCGCGCGCTGTTCCAGACC
>JAEWBW010000496.1 GCA_023390955.1 Pseudomonadota bacterium | reverse complement strand
GAAGCAGGAGCTGCAATCCTTCGTGGTCTATGACCGCTATCCCGGCCTCGTGCTGGTGGTCGCGCCGTCGCGCACCAACGACATCAAGTCGGTCAAGGATCTCGCCGGCAAGAAGGTCGGCGTCAGTGCGCCGGGTTCCTCGACCGACTTCTTCCTGAAGTACAATCTCAAGAAGGCCGGCCTCGATCCCGCCGGCACCGCCGTGATCGGCGTCGGCCTCGGCGCAACCGCCGTCGCCGCGATGGAGCAGGGCCAGATCGACGCCGCCGTGATGCTCGATCCCTCCGTCACCGTGCTGCAGGGTAGCCACAAGGATTTGCGCATCCTCAGCGACACCCGCACGCAGAAGGACACGGTCGAGATGTTCGGCGGCGAATATCCCGGCGGCGCGCTGTATTCGACCGTGGCGTGGATCAACGGCCACGAGAAGGAAACACAGGCGCTGACCAACGCCATGCTGGCGACGCTCGCCTGGATCCACTCGCATACGCCGGAAGAGATCATGGCGAAGATGCCCGAGGAAATGGTCGGCAAGAACAAGGACCTCTATCTCGCCGCGCTCAAGAACACGATCCCGATGTTCTCGGAGAACGGCCGGATGGACCCGAAGGGCGCGGACGCCGTGCTCGCCGTGTTCAGCGTCGGCTCGCCCGAGGTCGCCAACGCCAAGATCGACGTCAGCAAGACGTTTACGAACAAGTTTATCGATCAGGCCAAGAAGACCACCGGCAGCGTGAAGTAGTTGCCAAAGACTGCCAAGGAAATGTCGTGAGGCGGTGATATCGGGGCGTGATGACATCACCGGCCATTCATCGCGTCACGACGCTTGACCTCACCGTCGCGTCAGGGTCCTGGCCTTTCGCTGAAGAGCGGAAGGCCGAGATCGCTGCGCATTTCGCCGAGAAGCAGCGGGAGCGACCGCAACTCTGGAACGGCCGCGTCCTGCTCGGACGCGACGCATTGTTCTCCGGCACGCATCTTTCGGCGACCTATTTCGAGACCGACTTCGCCAGCTTCCTCGCCTGGCGTGACTGGGGCTTTCCCGACAAGGCCGTCTTCAACGGCTTTGGCATGGGCGCGCTGCGTGCCTCCGACGGCGCCTTCGTGATGGGCGAGATGGGGGCGCACACGGCGAATGCGGGACGCATCTATTTCCCGTCCGGCACGCCCGACCTCGACGATGTCCGGGATGGCAAGCTCGATATCCCCGGCAGCGTGGTCCGCGAGCTCGAGGAGGAGACGGGCCTCATTGCGGGTGACTACCGCGCGGACGCCGACTGGCATTGCGTCGTGACCGGGCCGTCGATCGCCATGATCCAGATTCTCGACCTCGACATGCCGGGCGAAGCGGCACGCGCGCGGCTCGCGGCCAATCTCGCCGCCCAGACCGATCCGGAGCTCTCCGCCATTCACCTCGTGCGCGGAACGAGAGATCTCACCCCGGCCATGCCGCGCTTTGTCGCAGCCTTCATCGAGCAGCAGTTCGCTCCGCGCTGACGCGATAGCTCTGCCGCGCTATTCGGCTTGACATCGCATCGGTCAGCCCATGTGATGGGCAAAAATAAAAACAACAAGAATGCATTGCACAATCAGGGAGGTTTTGATGCGCTTGCGCGTGGCTGCCCGCATGGTGTGTGGGCTGATGGTCGCGATAGCCGCGACGGGTCTGGCAACTTCCGCCCAGGCCCAGGATAAGAAGATCAAGATCGGCGTTGTTTTCGACCTCACTGGCCCGCTCGCAGGCGGCGGCTCCGAACTCGGCTATATCGGCGCGAAGATCGTGCTCGATCATTTCGCCAAGACCGGCGTCGAGGGCTACAAGATCGAGGCGGTCTACGCCGATGCCCAGAGCAAGCCCGACATCGCCATCAACGAATCCGTCCGCCTGCTCGAGCAGGAAAAAGTCGACATGGTGCTCGGCTTCTTTTCCTCCGCGCAATGCGTGCCGGTGGCTGCGCGCGTCGAGCAGTTGAAGAAGTTCATGTGGATGACGACCTGCATCTCGTCCGCCGTGTTCAACGAGAAAGGTTACAAATACGTCTTCCGCCCGCAGGCGAGCGGCGACCAGTTCGGCATGATGACGATGGATTTCATCGCGCAGAACTCCAAGGAGAAGTTCGGCAAGGAGCCGAAGGATCTGCGCGTCGCCATCATCCACGAGGACGGCGCCTATGGCGTCGACGTCTCCAAGGGCAATGAGGCCGGCGCCAAAAAGGCCGGTTTCAACGTCGTGATGAAGGAAGGCTATTCGGCCACCGCGCCGGACCTCTCCGCGCTCGTCACCAAGCTGAAGCGCGCCAAGCCCGACGTGATCTTCCACACCGGCTACAACCCCGACATCACGCTGCTGCTGCGGCAGGCCCGCGAGCAGGGCCTGAAATTCGGCGCGCTGATGGGCCATGGCGCCGGCTACGGCGTCTATGAGAAGCTGAAGGAAGGGATGGGCGCCGACGCCAATTACATCTTCAACACCGATCCGATCTCGATCTGGCTCGCCAACGAGAAGACCATGGATCCGAAGCTTCCGGCCGTCATCAAGATGGTCGGCGACGAGTTCGACAAGATCCGGCCCGGCGTGGCCATCCGTTCGGCCCATGTCGGCATCGGTGCCTCGAATACCTACGTCTTCATGAGCGACGTGCTGCCGCGCGCGATCAAGAAGTATGGCGGCGTCGATCCGGATGCGCTGCGCAAGGCCGCGCTCGACACCGACATTCCCGAGGGCGGCACCATGCTGGGCTTCGGCGTCAAGTTCTACGGCGAGGGCACGCCGATGGCCGGCCAGAACGAGCGCTCGTTCCCCGTCGTGATCCAGTATATCGACGACAAGTCCCACGTGGTGTGGCCGAAGAGCCAGGCACAGCGCGAGGCTGTTCTGCCCCTGCCCAAGGGCACCACCTACAGCAACCAGTAGCGGCGGAGAGCGGCGGTGCTGGAGGTCAGCGGGCTGGTGAAGCGCTTCGGCGGCTTCACGGCCGTGAGCAATGTGTCGTTCAAGGTCGATCAGGGCGAGATCCTCGGCCTGATCGGTCCGAACGGCTCGGGGAAGAGCACGATCTTCAACATGCTCTCGGGCACGCTCGCGCCGACCTCCGGCTCGATCGTGTTTGGCGGCACCGAGATCGCGGGGCTGGCGCCGCACCGGATCATCAACCGCGGCATTGGTCGCACCTTCCAGATCCCGCGGCCGTTCCGCCGTCTCTCCATTTTCGAGAATGTCGCGCTCGCAGGGTTCTACGGCCAGGGCCGGCACAGCCGTGCCAAGGCCGAGGAGGCGGCCGAGCGGGCGTTGGCGATGGTGGGCCTGCCGACGGATCGCCAGGCGCCGGTCGACGGCCTCGGCGCCGCCGGCCTGAAGAAGCTCGAACTTGCCAAGGCGCTCGCAACCGCGCCCAAGCTTTTGTTGGCCGACGAGAGCCTCGGTGGCCTCGACGAGGCCGAGATGGACCAGGCCGCCGACATGCTGCGAAAGATCCGCGACGAGCTCGGCATCACCATCATCTGGGTCGAGCACATCATGGGTGTCCTGATGCGCGTCGTCGATCGCGTGATGGTGCTCGATCATGGCGAGAAGATTTCGGAGGGGCTGCCGAGCGCGGTCGCGGGCGATCCGCGCGTGATCGAGGTCTATCTCGGCACCGATGCCGAGACCACGCAAGCCGCGGCCGCCGAGGCGCGGCGCCGGGCCGGAGGCTAGCGCCATGCTCGAGCTTCGATCGGTCGACGCCGGTTACGGCACGTTTCAGGCACTGTTCGACGTCAGCCTCGACGTCAAGGCCGGCGAGGCCGTCGGCGTCATCGGCCCGAACGGTGCCGGCAAGACCACCTTGATGCGCGTGATCTCCGGCCTGATCCGCCCGACGCGCGGGACCATCCGGATGGAAGGGGCCGATGTCCTCACCACGCCGGCGCACCGCATCGTCAGCATGGGCATCGCACACGTGCCGGAGAACCGGCGGCTGTTTCCGCAGCTCACCGTCGACGACAATCTCAAGATGGGCGCCTACATGCCGGAGGCGCGCAACCATTACGCCGAGCGGCGCGAGACCGTATTCGAGCTGTTCCCGCGCCTGAAGGAGCGGCGGCACCAGATGGCCGGCACCATGTCGGGCGGTGAGCAGCAGATGTGCGCGATCGGTCGGGCGCTGATGTCGAACCCAAAACTGCTGCTGCTCGACGAGCCCTCGGCAGGGCTGGCGCCGGTCGTGGTGCAGCAGGTGTTCGAGCTGGTGAAGCGGATCCGCGCCAGCGGCCTGACGGTGCTGATCGTCGAGCAGAACGTGCAGCAGGTCCTGAAGGTGGTCGACCGCGCCTACCTGATCGAGGCCGGCTCGATCCGCGCCTCCGGCACGTCGGAAGAGATGCTGGCGAGCGACACGGTCAAGGAAGCGTATCTCGGGGTGTAAGAGCAGGCGGGGCGATGCAAGGATTTCTCGATATCTTCGACATCTACCTGCTGGAGGCCGTGATCAACGGCATCCTGCTCGGCGGCGTGCTGGCGCTGCTCGCGCTCGGGCTCAACCTGATCTTCGGCGTCATCGACGTCACCTGGATCTGCTATGCCGAGCTGGTGATGATCGGCATGTACGCGATGTACTTCCTGGTCCAGTATTACGGCGTCAGCTATTTCGTCGCCGCGCCGCTCACCGTCGTGCTCGTCGCCATTCTCGGCGCGGCGCTGCATTACCTCGTGATCGCGCCGCTGCTCACGGCGCCGCCGATCAACCAGCTGCTCGCGACCGGCGGCGTGCTGTTCGTGCTGCAGAGCTTTGCTACCGTCGCCTTCGGCATCGATTTCCGCAATCTCGGCATCCGCCTCCCGGTGCTCGCTTTCGGCGACATGAACTTCAGCTACGCCCGACTTTTGTCGTTCCTGGCCGCGCTGGTCGGCATGGTCGCGGTGTACCTGTTCATGACCCGCACCTTCACCGGCACCGCGATCCGCGCCATCTCGCAGGACCGCCAGATCATGGCGCTGATGGGTGTCGACACAAAGCGCATCTATCTCGTCACTTCGGCGCTTGGCGGTGCGCTGGCCGGGCTCGCGGCCTGCCTGCTGGTGCTGCAATATGATGTGCATCCCTTCGTCGGCCTCTCCTTCGGACCGATCACCTTCCTGATCTGCGTGCTTGGCGGCCTCGGTAATTTCATCGGCGGCTTCATCGCCGCCTTTGTGTTTGCCGAGATCATTTCGCTCGGCGGCCTGTTCTCCGATCTCGAATGGGGCTACGTGCTCGCCTTCGCCTTCTTCATTGTCATGATGTTCATCCGGCCCGCGGGCCTGCTTGCGAGGCGCCGATGATGGGGCAGGGACGGCTTGTCGCGTGGGGGCTGGGGCTGGCGGCGCTGGTTGCGCTGCCCTTCGTCTATCGCGATCCCTATCACCTGCACATCCTGGTGCTGATCCTGATCTGGTCGTTCGCCTACACCTC
>JAEWBW010000473.1 GCA_023390955.1 Pseudomonadota bacterium | reverse complement strand
GGGCTGGCTGCCGGCTGGGGAGCAGCGCCCGCTGCGGGCGAGGCTTGCGGGGCGGGTGCGGCTGCCGCCTGGACCTGCGCCGCCGGATTGATCCAGCAGGCATGGACGCGGCTCGTCAGCGTCTCCGGCACCTTGTTGTCGATCTGCGCGGCGAACCGGGTCAGGCAGCGGAAGGTCGCCTGGATGTGCCCGCCGGGGCAGCCGAAGCGGTCGTAGAGGTCGAGATGGCGGAAGGCGGTATCGAGGTCGTCCCGCCACAGCAGCACCACGACGCGGCGGCCGATCCAGACGCATTCGGGATTGCCGGCGGGGCCGTTGATGACCTGGGCGGCCTCGGCGAACTCGTCGGTCCGGCGCTGGTTCTGGCTGTTGTCCTTGGCGGCCTCGTTCTGGGCGGCCGGCTTGTTCTGTTCCTGGGGCTTCAGGTCACCGCTCTGGGCCAGCGCGTTGCCGAGGCCGCAGAGGACGACGAGGGAAGAAACGGCAACCTGCCGCAATACCGCATTCCGAAACTCGAGCACCCGACGCCGCATAAATTCCCCGATCTCTCTCGATCGCCCCTTGAACAGCCCGCGCGGAGGTCCGCGGACGCGGTGTGATGGCGTCCAAATGGGTCTCCAATGCGGCGGAAAAGTCCCGCAAAATCCCATGACTGGTATTTTGAAATTTGGCAAGCAAAGTCATCAGTCTATGGAACGGTCGAACGGCCGCAGGCGAAGGCCGGCGTAATTTTTCGGTCCGGTCCGGCCGGGACCGTTTGGTAACTCTCTGACTTGCCCCTTGCCCCCTTGGCAGATGGCCTGCGAGCAGGTAATCGACGACCCTTCGCGGAGGACGGAACCGATTTCGCTTCGTACGCCACTGGCGCTCTTGCTCTTGTCGTTAGGTGCGATTGCTGCCGTGTGGTGGTGGTTGGCCACGCCGATCCTCCTTGCGCGCGCGCCGATCGATCCCGCGTCGAAGGTGCAATGCGTCTCCTACGCGCCGTTCCGCGGCGAGCAGACGCCGCTCGACCCGACAACCCACATCGAAGCCGACCAGCTCGAGCAGGATTTGCGCGAGCTGAAGACGATCACCGACTGCGTCCGCACCTATTCGATCGAGAACGGGCTCGACCAGGTGCCGGCGATCGCGGCGAAGATCGGCGGGCTGAAGGTGATCCAGGGCATCTGGCTCGGCAGCAACCGCGCCAAGAACCTGTCGCAGGTCGCCATCGCCGTTCGCCTGACCAAGGATTTCCCCGACACCATCTCCTCGCTCGTGGTCGGCAATGAAGTGCTGCTGCGCGGCGAGATGACCACGCAGGATCTCGCCAGCATCATCCGCTCGGTGAAGGCGCAGGTCACGGTTCCCGTGACCTATGCCGATGTCTGGGAATACTGGCTGAAGAATCGCGAGGTCTACGAGGCCGTCGATTTCGTCACCATCCACATCCTGCCCTATTGGGAGGATTTTCCGATCCGGGCGAAATTCGCCGCCGCTCATGTCGAGGAGATTCGCGAGCGCATGGCGGTCGCGTTTCCGGGCAAGGAAATCCTGATCGGCGAGACCGGCTGGCCGAGCACGGGGCGCATGCGCGAAGGCGCGCTGCCCTCGCGCACCAACCAGGCGCGCGTGGTCTCGGAAATCCTCGGCCTCGCCAAGACGCACGGGTTCCGGGTCAATCTGATCGAGGCCTATGACCAGCCCTGGAAGCGCCAGCTCGAAGGCACGGTCGGCGGCTATTGGGGCCTGTTCGACTCGGTCCGGCGCAAGGTGAAATACCCGCCGGGCGAGGCAATCAGCAATTTCCCGTACTGGAAATGGTACATGGGCGCCGGCATGGGGCTGAGCGTCCTGGTGTTCGCGGTGGCCGCCATCACGCTGCGCCGACGGCCCTGGACGCCGCGTCCCTCCGCCTGGTTCGGCGTCGGCACCTGCGCGACCACGGCCGGCATCCTGCTCGGGGTCGCCTTCGACAAGATGTACTATGAGAGCTACGGCGTGGGCGGCTGGCTGCAATGGGGCGCGCTGCTGCTCGCCGGCATTTTGGCGCCGATCTTCTGCGCGCAGGCGCTGGTGATCGGGCGCGATCTGCCGACCTTCCTCGATCTGCTGGGTCCCCGCGACGGCAAGGAGCGCTCCAAGCTTGCGATCGTGCTGGGGCTGACGCTGATAGTCACCACCCTGATCGCGGCGGAAACCGCGCTCGGCTTCGTGTTCGATCCGCGCTACCGCGATTTCCCGTTCGCCTCGCTGACGATGGCGGTGGTGCCGTTCGCGCTGCTGTCGATGAACCGGCCGGTGACCGGCGTGCGGCCGCTCGCCGAATCCGTGTTCGCCGGACTGCTTGCGGTCTCGGCGGCCTATGTGATCGTCAACGAAGGCCGCGAGAACTGGCAGTCGCTCTGGACCTGCGTGATGTACTTCGTGTTCGCGCTTACGCTGTGGCGGGCGCGGGCCGCGCAAAGCCCAGGATGAACAGGCCGATCGCCAGGCCCGCCAGCACGATGTTGTAGAGCACGATGCCGAGCCCGGCTGCGACGACACCGAGCGTCAGCAGCACGATCGACGGCCGTATCAGGTTCAGCGTGGCAATCACCAGTGCGACGATGCCGAACACCGAATTCTTGAACAGGGCGGTGGCGGTCGCCCGCGCCTTGCACATCATCGTCTGCAGGCCGGCGTCGCAGGCGAGCGAGGTCTGCGAGAACTCGATCCCGAAATAGCGCAGGTACAGGGCATAGCCGACGGTGACGAAGCCGACGATGAGCAGGAACTGGACCTGGTAGGGCGAGAGGCGGAACGGCTTTTTCTTCATGTGCCTATATGGCCGCGATGACGGTCCTTGTGCAACCGGCAAGGCAGGTGGCTGTGGAGCAGCCTGAGAAGGCTGCTCTAATTATTTGATATGGCTCTAGTTCTTGCTGCGACTGAAGAACGACGAGATGGTCGAGGAGGCGCTCTCCTGCTTGGGCGGGGCAGCGGCGGGCGCCGGCGGCGGCGGAGCCGGCTCCTCGCGCCTTGAGCGCTTTGACGAGGAATAGCTGCGCCGGTGACGCTCCGGCTTGGCGGCGGGGGCCGGGGTCTCGGCCTTCGGCGAGGCGTCCTTTGACGTCTCCTTGGCAACTTCGTCCGGGCCGGGCCGCATCGATAGCCGCTGGCCGTCGAAGACGGTGGTCTCGCAGGCCCGCTCGTTCTCGGCGAGGCCGGCGCAGATCTTGGCGGCTGCGGCGGCGTTGATCAGGGGACCTGCACCGAGGCGAAGCTGCATGCCGGCCCCGGTCTTGCTCTCCTTGATCATGATGATCGGCCGCAGCGTGCCAACTTCGGGGTTGGACTTGATCACGCCCTGCCACAGCGCGCGCAGGCCACCGATCGAACTGGCGCTGCCGAGATCGACGGCGAAGCGCGTCTGCTGGACGGCGATCGGCGGCGCGGGGGTCTCGGCTGCGGCGGCCTCGGGCTCCGCAGCGGTAACGGCCGGCAGGGCCGCAACCTCGACCGGCGGTGTCGGCTCGGCCTTGGTCAGTTCAGCCTTGCTCGGCTCGGCTTTGGGCGGTTCAGCCTTGGGGGCCTCGACCTTCTCGACCTTGTCGGCCTTCTCGATTTTATCGGCCTTCTCGGCCTTGTCCGTCTTCTCGGCCTTGTCGGTCTTGCCGACCTTGTCCGCCTTTTCCGGCTGGACCAGTTTCGAGGCGGCGGGATCGGGCGGGGCCATCAGCGACTTCTGGGGAACCAGCGGCGCGGTCGGCGGCGCCGAAGGCGTCATCGGCACCAGCGAGGCCGCGGCGGCGCTCTGCGGCGGCAACACGGCCGCTTCCTTGGCGGTGGCCTCCTGGCGCGGCTTGTCGCCCGGCGCGGGTGTGGAGGCGACCGGTGCGACGCTGGGCGCTGCGGCCTGCGGCGACGGCTGGACTGCTGCAGCCGGCGTGTCCTGAGGTTTCGCGCCGGGCGGCGTGCCCTGCTTGGCGATCGCGCCGGTGACGGAATCGAGCCCTTGCTCCAGCACCGTGACGCGGGTGTAGAGACGGTCGCGATCGGTGTTGAGCGTGTCGATCGCGGAGGCGAGCTTGCGCGCCTCGATCTGGCTTTCCTTGGTGAGCACCTGAAGCTGCTGCGACTGCTGCTTGAGATCGGCGGCGGCGACCTGATCGCGGCGCCAGCCGAGCTGGGCCTGATTGGACATGACCGCGACGACGACGGCGCCGATGGCGGCCGCCCCCCACGATCCCAGTCGCCACATCGTGCGGCGATCAAACTCGTTTTCCTCGGCCAGGAGCCCGGACAACAGCCCGGTTTCCCTGGTTTCGAAGGTGCCGGCCAGCGGGTCGGAATCCTTTGCCATGAACGTAAGTGCCCAGCCCCTGTCAGGCGTCCCCGAATCAACTTGGGAACATTAACAGGAAAAGCGCGCCGCACTTGAACTCCGGGTGTTTGCGGGGATAAGCAAAACGTCTTGATGACGGCGTCGCGCCGAGACGATCGATTTGACCGAAGGATTGCAATGAACGCTCGCACCAGCCTCACGATCGTGCTCGCCGCCGGTGAAGGCACGCGCATGCGCTCGCGTCTGCCGAAGGTGTTGCATCCCGTCGCGCACCAGACGCTGCTCGCGCATGTGCTGACCGCTGCGCCGAAGGGCGAGGGCACCTCGCTCGCCGTCGTGATTGGCCCGGATCATGCGGCCGTCGCAGACGAAGCGAAGCGCATCCGCCCGGATGCAATGACGTTCGTGCAGAGCGAGCGGCTCGGCACCGCGCATGCCGTGCTGGCCGCGCGCGAGGCGATTGCGAAGGGCGTCGACGATCTGCTCATTGCTTTCGGCGACACGCCATTGATCTCCGCGGAGACCTTCGCACGGCTGCGCGCGCCGCTCGCCAAGGGCGCCGCGATTGCGGCGCTCGGTTTTCGCGCGGCTGATCCCACCGGCTACGGCCGCTTCATCGTCGAGGGCGATCGCCTGGTTGCCATCCGCGAGCAGGCCGACGCCAGCGAGGCCGAACGCAAGATCGATCTCTGCAATGCCGGCGTCATGGCGATCGACGGCCGCCGCGCGCTCGAAATCCTGGGCAAGATCGGCAATGCAAATTCCAAGGGCGAATACTATCTGACCGACGCGGTCGGCATCGTCCGCGAACAGGGCTGGGAGGCCGTCGTGATCGAGACCGGCGAGGATGAAGTGCGCGGCATCAACACCAAGGCGCAGCTTGCCGAGGCAGAGGGCGTGATGCAGGCGCGGCTGCGCGCATCCGCGATGGAGGCCGGAGTCACGCTGATTGCGCCGGAGACCGTTTATCTCTCCGCCGACACCGTGTTCGGCAAGGACGTCACCATCGAGCCTTTCGTGGTGATCGGCCCGGGCGTCTCGATCGCCGACGGCACCGTGGTCCATTCCTTCTCGCACATCGTGCAGACCACGCTCGGCAAGAACGTGTCGATCGGCCCCTATGCGCGGCTGCGTCCCGGCACGTCGCTCGGCGACGGCGCGCGCATCGGCAATTTCGTGGAGACCAAGGCCGCAACGCTCGAGGCCGGCGTCAAGGTCAACCATCTCTCCTACATCGGCGACGCCACCGTCGGCGCCAACTCCAACATCGGCGCCGGCACCATCACCTGCAACTACGACGGCTTCAAGAAGCACAAGACGGTCATCGGCGAGGGCGCCTTCGTCGGCACGAACTCCTCGCTGGTCGCGCCGGTGAAGGTCGGCAACGGCGCCTATATCGGCTCGGGCTCGGTGATCACGCGCGATGTGCCCGATGACGCGATGGCGCTGGAGCGCAGCCAGCAGACCATCCGCGAGGGCGGCGCTGCGCGCTATCGTGAGATGAAGACGGGCGGCAAGAAGACCGAGAAATAGACGCCGCTATTCGTCGCCGGGGAATTCCGAGAGAATCGCACGCGTCAGGCGCCAGCCGCGCGGCCTCGCACGCTTCACTGGTTCAGCGGCCTTGGTCGTGACGAGAACAGGCGTGCCGGCCTTGCCGCGGTGAGGCGGCGGCCAATGCGCAAGGTGCGTGCCGGCGGTTTCGCTGGCGTGCAGGTACCGGGACGAAGCGCGGTCGCGGTCGGATGAGCCCTTCATGGCCTTGGTCTCCCAGGCGATGAATCGTTGGCCAAATCTGTTGACAGTTCATTAACGCGCGCGGTTAAAGGCCGGTGATCCGGTGCGCGGATCGCCGCATGTGGGCTGTCACCACGCCGTGCTGTCTCAATCAGCAATAATTATTGAGTATCTGGTTCGTTGGGAACTTCGCTAAAAACCGCGCGTGTCGTTTAGGCGATTTTTCGACGATTTGGGGGATATTGATCCGCATGTGCGGGATTGTCGGCATTCTCGGGCGCGAGCCGGTTGCAGAGCAGCTGGTGGATTCGCTCAAGCGTCTTGAATATCGCGGTTATGATTCCGCGGGCGTCGCCACGCTCGAAGGCAAGCATCTCGAGCGCCGCCGCGCCGAGGGCAAGCTGAAGAATCTGGAGAAGCGGCTCGAAGCCGAGCCGCTCAAGGGCACGACGGGAATCGGCCACACCCGCTGGGCGACCAACGGCAAGCCCACGGTGAACAACGCCCATCCGCACGCGACCGAGCGCGTCGCCGTCGTCCACAACGGCATCATCGAGAATTTCCGCGAGCTGCGCGAGGAACTCGAAAAGAAGGGCACGGAATTCCACACTGAGACCGACACCGAGATCGTGCTGCATCTCGTCGACGATCACCTCAGGGCCGGCCGCAAGCCGGTCGAAGCGGTGAAGCTGACGCTGGCGCGGCTGCGCGGCGCCTTCGCGCTCGGCTTCATCTTCGCCGGTGACGACGACCTCATGATCGGCGCCCGCAACGGCCCGCCGCTCGCGGTCGGCTTCGGCGACGGCGAGATGTATCTCGGCTCCGACGCCATTGCGCTCGGGCCGTTCACCGACACGATCAGCTATCTCGAGGATGGCGACTGGGTCGTGTTGACCCGCAAGGGCGCCACCATCTTCGACAAGGACAATCACGAAGTCCGCCGCGAGAAGATCAGGCACGCGGCCTCGACCTCGCTCGTCGACAAGGCGAACTACCGCCACTTCATGGCCAAGGAAATCCACGAGCAGCCGGAAGTGGTCGGCCACACGCTGGCGCGCTATGTCGATATGGCGAGCGAGCAGGTCCTGCTGCCGGTCAAGCTGCCGTTCGACTTCAAGACCATTCAGCGCATCAACATCACGGCCTGCGGCACCGCGAGCTACGCCGGTTACGTCGCAAAGTACTGGTTCGAGCGCTTTGCGCGCGTGCCGGTCGAGGTCGATGTCGCCTCCGAATTCCGTTACCGCGAGGCGCCCCTGCGCAAGGGCGATCTAGCGATCTTCATTTCACAGTCGGGCGAAACCGCCGACACGCTGGCCGCACTGCGCTATGCCAAGGCGCAGGGCGTTCACACCGTGGCTGTCGTGAACGTGCCGACCTCGACGATCGCGCGCGAAAGCGAGACGGTGCTGCAGACGCTGGCTGGTCCCGAGATCGGCGTCGCGTCGACCAAAGCCTTCACCTGCCAGTTGATGGTGCTCGCTGCACTGGCGGTCGCCGCCGGCAAGGCGCGTGGCGAACTGTCCGACGAGGATGAGACCAAGCTCGTGCATGGCCTCGTCGAGATTCCGCGGCTGATGGCCGATGCGCTCACCAACGAACTTCAGATCGAGAAGCTTGCGCGCGAGATCGCGAAGTCGCGCGACGTGCTCTATCTCGGTCGCGGCACCAGTTTCCCGCTGGCGCTGGAAGGCGCGCTCAAGCTGAAGGAAATCTCCTATATCCACGCCGAGGGCTATGCCGCCGGCGAGCTCAAGCACGGCCCGATCGCGCTGATCGACGAGACCATGCCGGTCGTCGTGATCGCGCCGTATGACCAGGTGTTCGAGAAGACGGTGTCTAACATGCAGGAGGTCGCCGCGCGCGGCGGCAACATCATCCTGATGACGGACGCCAAGGGTGCGGCGGAGGCGACGGTCGAATCCCTCGTCACCATCGTGATGCCCGACATGGCCGCGGCGTTTACGCCCATGGTCTATGCCATCCCGGTGCAGCTTCTGGCCTACCATACCGCTGTCGTGATGGGCACGGACGTCGATCAGCCCCGGAACCTCGCCAAATCCGTGACTGTGGAATAGGCAACAAGGGGAAAACGGGAGACATCGGGCGGTCGCGTGCCACCTTCAAAAATCTGCTAGAAGACCCTAGCTAGAGTGCCGCGACCTGTTTGGAACCCGAATGACCGCCCGCCACGACGCGTCCACGCCTGAACTCCCGGAACAGTTGCCGCCCGAGCCGCATAGCGGCCTGATGGGCCGATTCCGCACCTATTTTCTGACCGGCCTCGTCGTCACGGGGCCGATTGCGATCACCCTGTATCTGGTGTGGTGGTTCGTCACCTGGGTCGATGGACTGGTGCGGCCCTTCGTTCCGGTGGCGTACCGGCCGGAGACCTATCTGCCATACGTCATTCCCGGCTGGGGACTGATTGTCGCATTCTTCACGCTGACCCTCGTCGGCTTCCTCGCCGCCAACCTGATCGGCCGCACACTGGTCGATGTCGGCGAAACCTTCGTCGGACGCATCCCGGCCGTTCGCGCCATCTATCGCGGCCTCAAGCAGGTGTTCGAGACGCTGTTCTCGGGCAAGGGCTCGAGCTTTCGCAAGGTCGGCCTGGTCGAGTTTCCTTCGCCGGGCATGTGGTCGATCGTGCTGATCTCGCAGTCGCCGAACGAGGACATTTCGCGCAGCCTGCCGGGACAGGAGGAGCATGTCTCGGTGTTCCTGCCGTGCTCGCCGAACCCGACCACGGGATTCTTTTTCTATGTTCCCAAGAGCAAGATCATCGAGATCGATCTGAGCGCCGAGGACGCCGCGACGCTGATCATGTCGGCCGGCGTCGTGCAGCCGGGATCAGCGCCCGACCCGAAGAAGGCGGCCGCGCTCGCCGGCATGGCGAATGCCGCGCGCATTGCCAACGCCTCCACGCTGCAGCCGGAGCCCGCGAAGGTCGAGTAAGGCCATGCCTTAGCGGGATGGCCGCCCCTCGCGCGGCCATGCCGTTCCTTTGCTATCATCACGTTCGAAGCTCAGCACGTTGCTCGAGTCATTGAACGGGAGAGCACGATGTCTCCAACCATCGCAATCCTTGCGCCCGGCGCCATGGGCAGCGCGGTCGCGCGCCGCATCAGTGATCATGGCGCGCGCGTGCTGACCTCGTTGAAGGGGCGCAGCGAGGCAACCCTCAAACGCGCCGCGGATGCCGGAATGGTCGGTGCCGAGGACGATGCCATTGCCGATGCCGACATCATTCTCTCGATCGTCCCGCCGGGCGAGGCCGTGGCGCTCGCCGAGCGGCTGGCGTCCCTGATTGTGAAGCGCGACAAGAAGCCTGTGGTCGTCGACTGCAACGCCGTGAACGTGGACACCGTGCAGCGGATCGAGGAGATCATCGGCTCTGCGCAGGCGCCATTCGTCGATGCCGGCATCATCGGCTTTCCGCCGCAGCCGGGCGGAAAAGGCCCGGCATTCTATATGTCCGGCGAATACGCCAAGGACGTCGCCGTGCTGAAGCAGTTCGGGCTCGACGTGCGCATCGTCGCCGGACCGGTCGGCGCAGCCTCCGCGCTAAAAATGTCCTATGCGGGTATCGTCAAGGGCCTCGCCGGCATCGGCTCGGCCATGGTGCTCGCCGCCACCAAGGCCGGCGCGGCGGACGCGCTGCGCGACGAGCTCGCGCTGAGTCAGCCCGCGATCCTGAAGCGGCTCGAGACTGCACTGCCGGACATGATTCCGAAGACCTATCGCTGGGTCGCCGAGATGCGCGAGATTTCCGGTTTCCTCGGGCCGGATCATCCGGCCAGCCAAATCTACGAGGGCTTTGCGCGCTGGTTCGAGCATCTCGCCAATGATGCGAAGGGCGGGGGCGCGGACGTGGAGCTGATGAAAGCGTTTGCGGAGGGGATCGCGCAGAAGAAGGCCTAGCCAATCGGTCTCACTTGCTGTGCGCTGAGACCGAGTCCAAAAACCCTGCGATCTCTTGATCGCTCCTCAGCCGCACGATCGGCACGTTCGGAGCAAACTGAATGCGCTCGGCCTCGATGACGGGCGCGCGCTCGGAGTCGTAGCGCCAGGCCTCTCGCATCAGTTTCCAGTCGAACTGTTCCGGGCATCCTTCCGGCAGATCGGGTCGCGTGTTGTCGCGATCAAACGCGGAGCGCAGCAGAATGCGCCACTGGCAGAGCCAGCGCGGACGTTCGATGACGATCAGAATGTCGGCGCGCGCGAGCGTCAGATCGAAGGCGAGGCCAGAGAAGCTGCCGTCGACGACCCATTCGTCGCCTGCGATGGCCTCAGCGACGCGTACGCGAAAGCCTGCCGTGTCCGATGGCTTCCAGCCGGGCCGCCAGTAGAGCACGTCGAGATGCACCACGGGCAGGCCGAGCTGTCGCCCGAGATTCCGGGAGAGGCTTGTCTTTCCGCTACCCTGGGAGCCGACGACGATGATCCGGTGCATGGTCGCAAGGTTTCATAAAGTCGGTCTTGGGGAAAGATCACGGCTCAATCGGCTCCATCCTACCGTCATTGCGAGCGCAGCGAAGC
>JAEWBW010000701.1 GCA_023390955.1 Pseudomonadota bacterium | reverse complement strand
GAAGCCGCCTTCTACATGGTCGGCACCATCGAAGAGGCGGTCGAGAAGGGCAAGAAGCTGGCGGCCGAAGCGGCCTAAGGCGCGAATGGCGAATCGGGAGTGGCGAAATAGCCGCTCCCCGTTTTCGCCGATCGCTATTCGCTACTCACTCCTCGCAGGTTCTCAATGGCCACCTTCCACTTCGATCTCGTGTCCCCCGAAAAGCTCGCCTTCTCCGGCGAGGTCGATCAGGTCGACATCCCCGGCCTTGAAGGCGATTTCGGCGTGCTCGCCGGGCATGCGCCCGTGGTGGCTGCGATCCGTCCGGGCATCCTGACGATCATCGCCGGCGGCCAGAAGCAGAAGGTCATCGTGCTCGGTGGTCTGGCTGAGGTCTCCGACAATCGCTTGACCGTGCTGGCCGACGTCGCGACCTCGATCGAGGATCTCGACCGTGCGCAGTTCGCCGAAACCATCTCCGAGATGGAAGCCAAGCTGTCCGAGAAGGACGACGGCGAACTCGATCACGCCATCGAACGGCTCGACCACTACAAGAGCATCCAGCACCAGCTCAATTCGACGGCGATGCACTAAGCCATCAGGCCGGCCGTCTCAAAACCGTAATAAAATTCGGCGCTCGTCACCCTGTGACGGGCGCCGAATGCTTATTGCACCCTGCTGCTGCAGGCGGCATTCTGCCGCGGCAAATCGGGTTCCAGGGGCCGGTCACAGATGAAGCGCAAGATCGCAGCGATTTTCGCAGCAGATATTGCCGGTTATTCGAGGCTGGTCGCGGAAGACGAAGAGGAGACGCTGCGGCGTCTCGCGTCCTACCGCGAAGTCATCGACGACTTCATCGCCAAGGCCGGTGGCCGCATCTTCAACACGGCGGGCGACGCCGTGCTGGCGGAATTCCCGAGCGCCGTGGATGCGGTGCGCTGTGCGATCGACATCCAGGAATCGCTGCGTACCCGCAACATGGCCTATCCGCCGAGCCGGCAGATGTCGTTCCGGATCGGCATCACCATCGGCGACGTGGTCGAGCGCAACGGCGATCTCCTCGGCGATGGCGTCAACATCGCCGCGCGGCTGGAAGGCCTCGCCGAGGTCGGCGGCATCTGCGTCTCGCGCGCCGTGCATGAGCAGGTCGCCAACAAGCTGTCGGTGCAATTCGCCGATATCGGTGCGCAAGAGGTCAAGAACATCCCGACGCCGGTGCACGCCTACATGGTGGCGATGCGGCGCGAGGACGGCACCTACGCCATCCCGCAGGTGAAGAAGGTTGCCGGCAAGGCGCCATCTCCGCCGAACTGGATGTGGCCCGTCACAGTCGGCACCATCTCCATCGTCGCCATCGGCGTGTCCGGCTTCCTCTATTTCACCAAGCTCAAGGACGCCCGGATATCGATCAACCCGCCGGCCGCCTCATCGGTCGCAGCCGCGCCGTCACCGGCCGCAACGGCTGCGCCCGTGCCGAGCCCGACCCCCACGATGGCTGCGCAGGTGCCGCCGCCGGTCGCCACTGCCGCGATGGCTCCGGCACCGATCCCGACAGCATCGCCATCCGCCGCGTCAGGCAAATTCCCGGCTGACACCGTCCCCTTCATCGGCGACCGTGTGCGCGCTTATCTTTCCAACGAATATTCTGCGGCGGGCGACTACAAGGCGTTCGCGCTGAATGTCGGCGGCTTCACCGGCTCGGCGCTGAACCAGCCGAGCGAGGAGGCTGCCCGCGCCAGTGCCGTCGAGCAGTGCCAGAAGCGTGCGGACTCCGCGCAATCGCCGCGCCGCTGCGAGCTCTATGCGGTCGGCAACACCGTCGTCTACGCGCATGGCAAGCCGCCGATGCCGCCGCAGCCCTGGGTCCAGCGCGATGTCGCGGTGGAGCGCCCGTTCGCCTCGAGAGATTTTCCGATGGTGCGCGAGCCCGCAAAAGTGCGCCTCGAGAACATGTATGCGCCGGCGGCGAAATCCCGCACCGTCGCGCTCGGGCCCGGCGGTCAGTATTTCATGATCATGGGCGCGCCCTCGGTCGACGAGGCGGCGCGCCGCGCGCTGGAATCCTGCGGCGCGATCGCCGGCGTTGCCTGCGTGATCGTCGCGGCCGATGACAACTTCGTCGTGCCGATTCCGGCCACGCTCAAGATCACCGGCTTCTTCCACGCCGCGAGCAATGCCTCGATCATGGCCGACGCGCGCGACGAGGTCGTCCGCAAGCTCAATGGTGCCTCAGGCTGGAATGCAGTCGCCGTCGGCACCACCGGCCGCCCGGGCCTCGGCCTGAAGGGCCCCGACGAGCAGACCGCTGTCAGCTCCGCGCTGGCCGATTGCGCCAAGCGCGACAAGGACTGCCACGTCATCGCGATTGGCCCGTTTACGGTCGGACCGATCAATTAGCCTTGCGCAAGAGGACCCAACTGCCGCGCCGACACCGGTGCGTTCCCTCCCCCGCAGGGGGGGAGGGGGCGAGAGAGCGGTCTGCCCTTACGAAAATTCCTCAATGATTTTGAGCCCCACTCTACTGTGCATGGGGTTGTTTTCGCCCTTTAGCTGGCGAAGGCTGCAAACTGCTGCGCCACCGCGCGGTAGACGTCGCTGCGGAACGGCACCACGAGGTCGGCGACGCGGTCGAGACGCTCCCAGCGCCAGGCATCGAACTCCGCCGGCTGTCCGTTGCGCGGCGTCAGCGGATCGATCTCGTCGTCCTTGCCGGTGAAGCGCAGCGCGAACCACTTTTGCCGCTGGCCGCGGAATTTTGCCAGCCGGTGCGTCTGCGGACCGTCATAGGGCGGGAATTCGTAGGTGAACCACTCGGTCTCGCCGAGATACTCGGCGCTGCGCACGCTGGTCTCTTCCCAGAGCTCGCGGAACGCCGCCGCGCGCAAATCCTCGCCCTCGTCGACGCCGCCCTGCGGCATCTGCCAGTCGAGGCCCGGCAGGATGATCTCCGGTCCGTCGCCCTTGAAGCGGTGGCCGATCAGGACCCGCCCTTCGGCATTGAACAGTGCGATCCCGACATTGGGACGGTAGGGCTTTTGATTGGTCACTGGCTGCGTCTCTTCGTCATTCCGGCGCCGTGCTTTGCACGCCCCGGAAGGACAAGCAAATCAGCCATCCGCGAGCGCGGCGAATTCCTCGACCACGCGCTCATAGACCGGGCGCTTGAACGGAATGATCAGCCCGGTCAGGTTCTTCATCGGCTCCCAGCGCCAGGTGACGAACTCGGCCTTGTGGCCGCCGCCGGGATTGGCGACGTTGATCTCGCTGTCCTTGCCGGTGAAGCGCACTGCGTACCATTTCTGGCGCTGGCCGCGATAACGGCCCTTCCAGGTGCGGCCGGCGACCGTGCGCGGGATATCGTAGGTCAGCCAGTCCGGGACTTCGCCGAGGCGCTTGACCGAGCTGACGCTGGTCTCCTCATAGAGCTCGCGCTTGGCCGCTTCCCAAGTGTCTTCGCCGGGATCGACGCCGCCCTGCGGCATCTGCCAGACATGGGTGTCGTCGACATGCTCGATGCCGCCGGCGCGGCGGCCGATGAAGACCAGTCCATCCTTGTTGATCAGCATCACACCGACGCAGGTTCGGTAGGGCAGATCCTCATAACGCGCCATGCCGCCAAACCTCTTGCCTGTGTCTGGCAGGCGCGCCGGTCCCCCGAGACCCGTGCCGTACCAATCCGTTGATTTAGCTGGATTTTGATTTCAGCATCGCGGTTGTCAATGGCACCAAAAGGATACCCTTGTCATTCAGCGTCTTGATCCAGGCGCCGATCCGCTCGATCGAGACCGGGAGGGCCGAGGCGGTGCCGATGGCAGTACCGCGTTCCCGGGCGATCGATTCCAGCTTGGTGAGCGTGCGGTCGATTTCCATCGCGGTCGGCACCGTGTCGATCGCGAGGTCGCCCTTGCCGAACGGCATGGACGCATTCGCCGCGACCTGCGGCGCCACGCTGCGCGGCGAGGAGCCGTCGTCGAACAGCCCGAGCCCGCGCTTGGCCGCTTCGCGGACCACGGGCTGCATCGCTGGCTCGGTGGCGATGAAGCGCGCGCCCATGAAATTGGCGACGCCGGCATAGCCCTGGAAGCGACTGAGATGCCAGTGCAGCCGGTCGAGGTTCTGGTCGGCGCTTAGCGAGGTCAGCAGCGTCTGCGGGCCCGGATCATTGTCGGGGAAGTCGTAGGGCTCCATCGGGAGCTGCAGGAAGATCTCGTGGCGCTGTGCACGGGCGCGCTCGGCGAGCTTGCCGGGGTCGGTGCCGTAGGGCGTGAATGCCAGCGTCACCGCGCCCGGCAGCTTCATGATCGCGTCCGCGGTCTTGGCGGCGCCGACACCGAGGCCGCCGATGACGATGGCGACCACGGGCATCTTCGCGGCCTTGGCGCGATCCGCATCTGCCGCATAGACGGTGAACGGCTTGAGGCCGTCGACCACGACGGGGATCATGCCGTAGCGCGACTTCTCCAGGAGCTTCGGATTGATCCCGGCCATCACCGGCGGCGGCGCCGACGGATCGGTCTTGTCCGCGGCATCGTCGCTGCCGATCACGACGTTCTGCCGCGTGCCGCTGGAGCCGTCGATGATGGTGACGGTCCGCTGCTCGCCGGCCTTCGGCTCGGCAGCCTTCGAATCACCATGGGCGTCCCTGGGGGCCGCCTTGGTCTCATGGCCGGCATCGGACGGCTTGGCCGCGGAGCCCTTCTCGGCACCCTTGGGGTCGCCGATGGCAATCCGGGTGATCGGCTCGCCGCCGAGCGGATCCTTGTTGAAGATGGCGAAGCCGGCAAAGCCCGCCAGGAACAGGCCGAGCAGAACGGCGAGGAGCTGCGTGAACGTGAACGGCAGCCGCCTGCGCAGCCAGCGCTTGCGGCGCGGCTTGTCACGTCCGAGCGGGGCGCTCAGATCATCGGCCGTTTCAGTCATGCGCGATCCCGAATCACTGCCTGCGAAGATACCACGCCGGGGTCAAGCGGCGGCAGGCCGGGATGCGCCGGGGGTCTCTAAAGGAACCCTCTGAAAGCAGAAAGGGCGGCCCGGAGAGCCGCCCTTTCGCTTGAAGTCTGGAAGCCTCGCCTTAGTTCGCCGCTTTCGGCTTGTCGGGCGTGGCCTTGTCGCCGGTGGTGGGCGCCGGTGCGGCGGAGGCGCTGTTCTTGATGCCGTGGAGGAGGTCGCCGGCCATCTTGAGCGCCTTGTCGTCCTTGGCGTCCGGCGGGACATAGGACTGCGAGCCGGTCTTCTCGTCGCCGTCGTTCTTGAGGTGACCGCGCAGCGAAGCCTCGCCCTTGGTGTCGGTGCGGGCCTTCAGCTCGTCCGGCACGTCCTGCAGCACTTCGATGTCGGGCACGATGCCCTTGGCCTGGATCGACTTGCCCGACGGCGTGTAGTAGCGCGCCGTGGTCAGGCGCAGCGCGCCATTGCCGCTGCCGAGCGGGATGATGGTCTGCACCGAACCCTTGCCGAAGGAACGCGTGCCGATGATGGTCGCGCGCTTGTGGTCCTGCAGCGCGCCGGCGACGATTTCCGACGCCGAGGCCGAACCGCCATTGACCAGCACGATGACCGGCTTGCCCTTGGTCAGGTCGCCCGTATGCGCGGAGCGGCGCTGGGTTTCCTCGGCATTGCGGCCGCGGGTCGAAACGATCTCGCCGCGCTCGAGGAAGGAGTCGGACACGGTGACCGCCTCTTCCAGCAGGCCGCCGGGATTGTTGCGCAGGTCGATGATGAAGCCCTTGAGCTTGTCGCCGATCTGATTCGAGAGATTGCCGACCTCGCGCTTCAGGCCTTCGGTGGTCTGCTCGTTGAAGGTGGTGATGCGGATGTAGGCGATGTCGTCCTGTTCGACACGCGCGCGCACCGAGCGGACGCGGATGTTGTCGCGCACCAGCGTGACGTCGATCGGATTGTCTGCGCCCTTGCGGATGATCTTCAGCTTGATCTTGGTATTGACGGGGCCGCGCATCTTCTCGACCGCCTGGTTCAGGGTCAGGCCCTGCACGGCTTCCTCGTCGAGATTGGTGATAATGTCGTTGGCCATGATGCCGGCGCGCGAAGCGGGCGTGTCGTCGATCGGCGAGACGACCTTGATCAGGCCGTCTTCCATCGTGACCTCGATGCCGAGGCCGCCGAACTCGCCGCGGGTCTGCACCTGCATGTCGCGGAAGCTCTTGGCATCCATGTAGCTCGAATGCGGATCTAGGCCGGTGAGCATGCCGGAGATCGCCGACTCGATCAGCTTGGTGTCGTCGGGCTTCTCGACATAGTCGCTACGAACGCGCTCGAAGACGTCGCCGAACAGATTGAGCTGGCGATAGGTGTCCGCGGTTGCGGCCCGTGCGCTCGAGCCCATGAACACCGCGCGCGGCTGGGTCACGAACAGCGTCAGCGCTGCGCCGGTGGCCGCGCTGAGGAGGATAACTGAAGTCTTGCGCATCATCCGCGAACCTTCTCGCCTTCATTTGCGGCCCACCATGGGCCTGGATCGACAGGGGTGCCGTCTTTGCGAAACTCAACATAGAGCACAGGTTGGCTCGCATTGGTGGCGAGAATGGAGGCGACTTGCGATGTCGACCCCATCACCGCGACCGGCTCCCCCGTGAGCACGAACTGTCCGATGTTAACCGAAATGCGCTCCATCCCGGCGATCAGGACATGATACCCGCCCCCGGCATTGAGGATCAAGAGTTGTCCAAAGCTGCGGAAGGGGCCTGAATAGACCACCCAGCCGTCACACGGCGTTGTGACCTGCGAGCCGGGCCGGGTTGCCAAAGAAATGCCTTTTTGTGCGCCGCCGGAGCCATCGGAACCGCCAAAATCCCTGATTTTGGTCCCGTTGACGGGCATGGGCAGCAGGCCTTTGGCCGAGGCGAAGGCGATCGCCGGGGTGGTCCGGGACCGGTCCTTGAAAGCGCCCGCGGTCGGCTTGCCACCGGCGGTTGCCGCCGCCCGGTTCGCCGCCTCGGCCGCTTTGGCGGCGCTCTTGAGGTCCTGCTCCATCTTGGCGATCAGGCCCTGGAGATCGCCGACCTGGCGGGACAGCGCGATCGCGCGGCTGTTCTCGGCGTCGAGATCCTTTTCCCGTGATGCCTGTTGCCGCTGCCGCTCGTCGACGAGCGCAGTCAGCCGGGTCTGGTCGTTGCGAATCTTGTCGCGGTCGGAGGCCAGCTGGTCGCGTTCTGCGCCGATGTTCTTGCGCAGCGACACCAGCTCGCCGAGCTCGCCCGCGATCTTCTCGGCGCGGCCGCGCAATTCCGGCACCACGGCGCCGAGCAGCATGGCCGTGCGCAGCGATTGCAGCGCGTCCTCGGGCCGTACCAGCAGCGCCGGCGGCGTGCGCCGGCCGGCACGCTGCAGCGCCGCCAGCACCTCGACGATGTCGGCGCGGCGCGAGTTCAGCGAATTGCGCATCTCCTGCTCGCGGCCGTTGAGCGCCGTCAGGCGCTGCTCGGCCTCACCGATCTTGGTCTCGACCGCCCGCACATTGGCGGCGGTGTCGATCAGGACCTGATTGAGCTTGGTGCGATCCTGGCCGAGCGAGGAGATCTCGGACTTCAGCTTGGTCTGCGCTTCCTCGGCGCTTTTCTGCCGCTGGCGCGCTTCCTCGAGCTCCTGCTCGCGCTGCTTGATCGCTTCGGGGGAGATCGCTGCCGTCTGCGGCGCAGGCGCCGCCGTCTGAGCTTGCGCGAGGCTTGCGCCGGCGACGCCCGCAATCAGCACGAGGTTGAGGATCGGCGCGCGCATCGTGTCGGCAAGAAGCTCGTTAGCTGCGCGAATCAAGCGCGGTGATAGGGATGGCCGGCCAGGATGGTTGCGGCCCGATAAAGCTGTTCCAGAAGCATGACGCGGACCATTTGATGCGGCCAGGTCGCCGAGCCGAACGCGATCGCGAGCTTGGCCCTACGGCGCAATTCGGGCGAAAGTCCGTCCGCCCCTCCGATCACGAAGAAAGTATGCGCGGTCCCCTCGTCGCGCCAGCGTCCGAGATTCCGTGCAAATACGGTTGAGTCGAGATTCTGCCCACGTTCGTCCATCGCGACCAGCACCGACTTGTCCGTGATGTGCGCACTGATCGCCGCCGCCTCCTCGGTCATCCGGGTGGCGGCGTCGCGGGCGCGGCTTTCGGGGAGTTCGTGGATGGTCAGCTCGCGAAAGCCGAGCTTGCGGCCTGCTTCCTCGAACCGCTCGAAATAGCGGTCGGCAAGCTCCCGTTCGGGGCCCTGCTTCAGCCGGCCCACTGCGATGACAGCAACACGCATGACGTTCTAAGAGCCGCGCCTTCGATATGCGCGCAGAATGCGCGCGCACGACGCTAGCATGCGCCCTTGCCGATTCGAAATCGGCTTCGCGCCTTAGACCGCCTTCGCGGCGCCCGGGCCCTGCGTGTACAGCCGCTCGAGATTGTAGAACTCGCGAACCTCGGGTCTGAACACGTGCACGATCACATCGCCGGAATCGATCAGCACCCAGTCGCAATTGGGCAAGCCCTCGACGTGGATGTTCTTGATGCCGTTTTCCTTGAGGCCCTTCGCAACGTTCTCCGCGATCGCGCCAACGTGCCGGTTCACCCGGCCGGTGGTGACGATCATGTAGTCGGAGTAGGCCGATTTGCCGCGAAGGTCGATGGTGACCGTTTCTTCCGCCTTCATGTCGTCGAGGCGGGAGAGGATCAGGCTCAGCGTCTTGTCGGCGTCGGGTTGCGCCTTCAAGGCCGCAGCCTTGGTCGATGTTTTACGCGCCGGCTTCGCCTTGGGTAAAACAGACTTGGCTAAATCAGACTTGGTTGAAGCCGCCTTGGAAGAAGCTGACTTCGATGAAGTCGACTTGGACAATACAGATGTGGCCAGGGACCATTCCTTTCACTGTATCGCGAGCGCCGAATCCGGCCCTCACTGGTTACACTACATCATGTGGGGTTAAGGGTTTCAATATGCCAGAGACGACGGCTCGGACAGTCCGTATCACTTCGTACCTTTCCAGCTTCCGTCCGGGTTCCGCAGGCCGGTCGAGGAGAGGTTGAGCTTCAGCCCGGTGAGGAAAGTCCAGGCCGGCGTGCGCCGATTTGCAAGCAATGCTGCCTCATTCTCGGGCACGCGGTAGCGCGCAAGGGCCTGGGCGGCGGGCGAGGCGAGGGCGCGAAAACTCTGTGGCGGGCGATCGATCACTGCAATCGGCACCTGGGCAGCGATCCGCCGCCAGTCCTGCCAACGATGGAATTGAGCGAGGTTGTCGGCGCCCATGATCCAGACAAAGCGCAAGCCGGAGAAGCGGCGGCGCAAGGTGTTGATCGTGTCGATAGTGTAGCGGGTGCGGATGACGGA
>JAEWBW010000274.1 GCA_023390955.1 Pseudomonadota bacterium | reverse complement strand
ATCATCGCAACGAACGCGGCCGCCGCAAACCAGGATGCCGTGTAGGATATTGTGGATGACGTCGCAGGTCTCATCGCGCTCTCCGCCACGACGCAGGTGGCTCGTCCGCAATTCTACACCGGGGCGTCCAAATCCGCCGCCGAAAACGAGGTCATCCAATCAACGAGCGCGGCGGCCGGTTTGATCCCGCCAGACGGACAAAACAGCGGCCTCATTCGCCGTTCCTGAGGAGAGCTGCTGCGGTGCGGCGTCACGCTGTGTGCAGCGTTGCCGATCACGCCAATATCGCCAAATAAATCAGATACATAAGAGAAAGCGACGCAATCGTGACTTGGCTTGACTTGATTATAGGCCATCAGTATGGTCCGCGCGGCTTTTGAGGGTGGCGGGCGTAATTTCCATTCAGCCGCAGCGTTTCGGGTCTTCGTTGCATGACACAGGGCACGGGACACGGCGAGAATGGGGATCGCGATAGATCGTCCGAGGAAGCTGCGCTTTCCGAACGGCTCGGAAATCTCGATCAGCGGTTGTCCGAATTTCGCGACCGCCGGATCAAGACCGAGCAACCCGCAGGTGACGGTGGAGACGGAGCGGCCAGAGCCTCGGCGATGGCGCTTGGTTTTCGGTTATCCTCCGAGTTGGTCGCCGGTGTCGCTGTCGGAGCGGGGATTGGCTGGGGTTTCGACCGCTTGCTGTCGACGTCGCCTTTCGGATTTATCGTGTTCCTGCTGCTGGGCTTCGTGGCCGGCGTGGTGAATGTGGTGAGGTCGGCGGGCGCGGGTCAAAACAGGCGCGGTGGTTCTTAGGCGATCCGCACAGGAGAGGAATGATCGCGCCGGTTTCGCCGGTGCGGGCCGGCCCGGCCGGCAGACCGAGACCAGCCGGCATTGCCCGGCAGACCAAGAGATGCCGCGCCGATGAAAATCGATCCGATCCACCAGTTCAACATCGAGCCTCTCTTCACGATCGGCCATATCGGCAATCATACGATCGCCTTCACCAATTCATCGCTCTACATGCTGGTGGCGGTCGCCATCATCTCGATCCTGATGCTGGCCAGCGGCACGCAGCTGGTTCCCGGTCGCCTGCAGTCGGTCGCCGAGATCTCCTACGAATTCGTCGCCTCGACCATCCGTTCGACGGCCGGCGCGGAAGGCATGAAGTTCTTCCCGCTGATCTTTTCGCTGTTCATGTTCATCTGCGTCTCGAACCTGGTGGGCATCATCCCCTACACCTTCACGATCTCGAGCCACCTGATCGTCACCGTAGGACTGGCGCTGCTGGTCTTCTTTACCGTGCTGATCTACGGCGTCGCCAAGAACGGCCTGAAATTCTTCTCGATTTTCGTTCCTCACGGCGTCCCCGGCTACATCCTGCCGCTGGTCATGTTCATCGAGATCCTGTCGTTCTTCCTGCGGCCGGTCTCGCACAGCATTCGTCTGTTCGCCAACATGCTGGCCGGCCATATCGCGCTGAAGGTTTTCGCGGGCTTCGTCGCCATGCTGGGCTTCTCGCTCGGCGCCCTAGGCTGGGTCGGCGGCGTGCTGCCGCTGGCGCTCACGGTCGCGCTCTACGCCCTCGAGATTCTGGTCGCGTTCCTGCAAGCCTATGTGTTTGCGATCCTGACCTGCATCTACCTCAACGACGCCATTCATCCGGGACACTAAGCGGTCCGGGGAATTTCCACCCACAACCCAATCTTTCTTCCAAGGAGTCTAAAATGGATCCGGCAGCAGCAAAACTTATCGGCGCGGGCATCGCATGCATCGGCATGGGCGGCGCGGGCGTCGGCGTGGGCGTGATCTTCGGCAACTATCTCGCCGCAGCCGTCCGCAACCCGTCGGCTGCTCAGGGCCAGTTCGGCAACCTGATCTTCGGCTTCGCCGTGACCGAAGCGCTCGGCATCTTCTCGCTGCTGATCGCGCTGCTTCTGCTGTTCGTTTTCTAAAGAACGACTTCTTTCGCGCCGCTTCATCCGAAGCGGCGCGTGACAGCAACAGGAGTACTCCATGGCCGAGAGTCATGGCGGGGCGAAAGGTCGGCCGGCCGGCGCCCACACGGAAGCCGATGGCGGACATCACAGCGGCGGTTTCCCGCCGTTCGAGAGCAGCACCTTTGCTTCGCAGCTGGTGTCGCTCGCGATCTTCTTCGTCCTGCTTTACGTGATCGTGTCCAAGCTCGCTCTGCCGCGCGTCGGCGGTGCGATCGAGGCGCGCCAGAACAAGATCGAGGGTGACCTCGCCGAAGCGCAGAAGCTGAAGGACCAGTCCGAAGCGGCGCTGAAGGCCTACGAAGGCGAGCTCGCTTCGGCGCGTTCGCGGGCGCAGGCAATCGGCAACGAATCCCGCGACAAGGCGAATGCGGCGGCGGAAGCCGAGCGCAAATCGCTGGAAGACCAATTGGCGAAGAAGCTCGCCGAGGCGGAAAAGACCATCGCCTCGACCCGCGCCACCGCCATGAGCAACGTCCGCGGCATCGCCGCCGATGCGGCCGGCACGATCGTGCAGCAGCTCACCGGGATCGTTCCGGATGCGGCCTCGGTCAATTCCGCCGTTGACGCGTCCTTGAAGGGTTAGTCGGTATGTTCTTCGATCCTGAAACCTGGGTCGCCGTCGCGTTCGTCGTCCTGATGGTCGTGTTCGGCTATCTCGGCGTCTTCAAGTCGGCGATGACCGCACTCGATCATCGCGCCGACCGCATCAAGGCCGAGCTCGCCGACGCCGAGCGTCTCAAGCAGGAGGCGGCCAAGGTGCTCGCCGACTACAAGGCACGCAGCGCCAGCGCCGAACGTGAGGCCCAGGAGATCATTGCCAACGCCAAGTCCGAAGCCGAGCGCATCGCGACCGAAGCCAAGGCGAAGATGGAAGACTTCGTGGCCCGCCGCACCAAGACCGCCGAGGGCAAGATCGCGCTTGCCGAGGCCCAGGCACTCGCCGACGTCCGCGCCGCAGCCGCGGAAGCCGCCATCCAGGCCGCTTCCACGATCCTGTCGCAGTCGGTCAAGGGCCAGGTCGCCGACGACTTGCTGTCCAAGGGCATCACCGAGGTTCGGCAGAAGCTGAACTGAGGGCTTCTCTCTCACCAATCAAAAAGCCGGCGCGATGAGCGCCGGCTTTTTTGTTTTGCTCCAGTCGCTCGTGTCCCGGACGCGGTGCAGCGTGCAACGCTGCTCCGCAGAGCCGGGACCCAGATGGCGAAGTGGCGAATTGCTCAAGTGTGGGCCCCGGCTCAGCAGCGCATCACTACGTGCTGCGCTGCGTCCGGGGCACGAGCGCCCGAACTATTGCGCCGGCTGCTTCTTCTTCGGCGCAGCCTTTGACGGGCCCGAGAGCGCCTGCGGGTCGAAGCCGACGTAGAAGATGTAGGAATCGATGACGGCCGCCGAAGGCACCGGAAAGACCAGATCCTCGGCGACAAAGGTGAAGGGCACAGTACCGCCCTCGGTAATCGAAACCGTGGTCCTGTAGGCCTTGGATCCGATCACCTTCTCGCCGATGCCGCCCTGAACCACCGCCACGCGCAGCGGAATCTCGACCGAGGCCGGCGCACCGGCGGGGCCGACGACGACGCGGCCCTGAATGCCGATCCGTGCGGTGATCTCGCCGCCGCTGCGGGAGCATTCGCGAGCCATCTTGGTGATCGAAGCCTGGTAGCGCACATCGTTGCCGATCGCCTGCTTGCCTGGGTTGGCGACCGCATAGGTGGACGCACCGGCACGCACGGTGACCGGCGGACAATCGATGTCCGCCTCGGCCTCGGCCGGCTGTCCGGGCGCCGTCGGCGTCGTGGTCTTGGCCGGCTCGTCGGGCTTGCCGCCGAACATGCTCTTGAAGCGGTCGGTCAGCGATTGCGCCGCTGCAGGCGAAGTGGCCGCCAGCGCGAGCGCAACCGCCAGAGCCAACACCGGACCAATTTGCAACGCTGCGCGCGACGATCGAAGCTCTGTCACCATCAAAGACCCGTACTCCATGGAACTCTTCGGGGTTTTATATCGCCAAAATCGGCGAACCCAAGGCAGGAAAAGGTGGAAGACGGGGGACGCACCGCCACCAGCAGGGCCCCGTCAGGGACGCTGGTGAGCTCCGCGGGCACCGAATCAGCCGCGGAAATCCTCGTGCAGCAGGCCGAACAGCAGATGGTCCTGCCAGACCCCGTTGATGCAGAGATAACGGCGCGCCAGGCCTTCGCGGGAGAACCCGCATTTCTCCAGCACGCGAATCGACGGCGCATTGGTCGGAATGCAGGCGGCCTCGACCCGGTGCAGATTGAGCTCACCGAACAGGGTCGGCAGCAGCACCCGCAACGCCGCGGTCATGTAGCCGCGATGGGCGTGGGGCTGCCCCACCCAGTAGCCGATGGTGCCGGCCTGAACGATGCCGCGCCGGACATTGGCCAGCGTGATGCCGCCGACCATGGCCCCGTCAAGCTCGCGGAACACCAGAAAGGGATAGGAGCGGTCCGCCGAGATGTCCTCGGAATAGCGGCGCAGGCGGCGGCGGAAACCGGACCTCGTGAGGTCGTCGGACGGCCAGATCGGTTCCCAGGGCGTGAGGTAGTCGCGGCTTGCCTCGCGCAGATGCGCCCATTGCAGGAAATCCGACATCTGCGGCGCGCGCAGCAGGAGCCCGTTGCCGCGAGGCGCGAGGGCGGCGGGTCCGCTGGATGGCAAACGAAAGAGGGCCATGTGATGCTTCCCGAGAGCCCGAGACGATCGCGGCGTCCTAGTGGAGCCGCGCCTTGTCTCGCGCCTTCGTCAATCCTTCCGCAAAAGCCACCGCCGTGTCTAGACCCCTGCCGCTGCCCAATGCGACCACTGCAGGACGGCTCCGCGATAATAGCGCACGTGCCGCGTTGCGGGTCGATTCGACGCTGACCGCGTCGATCCGGTCCACCAGCTCCTGCACCGATTGCGGCCGGCCATAGGCCAGCACGTGGCGCGCGAGCTGCTCGGCACGCGACGAGCAGCTTTCCAGCGCCATCAGCAGCCCCGCCTTCATCTGCGCCTTGGCGCGCGCGATCTCGGCTTCAGCCAGCGTCTCCACCGAATCATTCATGACGTCCACGACGACATCCATCATCTCCGGCGCATCGGCCGGATCGGTGCCGGTGTAGAGCCCGAAGAAACCGGTATCGGTATAGGGCGCGTGGAAACTGTAGATCGAGTAGCACAGGCCCCGCTTCTCCCGCACCTCCTGGAACAGCCGCGACGACATTCCGCCACCGAGGATGTTGGTGAAGACCTGCAGCGAGAACAGCGACGGATCGGTCTGCGGCACGCCTTCCAGCGCCAGCGTCAGATGCGCCTGCTCGAGCTCGCGGTGCACGACCTTGGTGCCGCCCTTGCCGAACTGCGCCGCCTGCGGCTTCGGGCCCGGCGAGCCCTGAAAACTCCCAAAGTGTTTTTCGACTTCGGCCACGACCTGCTTGTGATCGACCGCACCGGCGGCCGCGACCACCATGTCGGGCCCGCGATAATGCGTCGAGAGATAGCCGCGCAGCATGTCGCGGTCGAAGCCGCTCAGCGTCTTGGCGGTGCCGAGCAGCGAGCGGCCCATCGGCTGGTCGGGATAGCAGAGCTCGTTGAGATGCTCGAACACGACATCGTCGGGCGTATCCTGCGCGGCGCCGATCTCCTGCACGATGACGTTCTTCTCGCGCTCCAGCTCGTCCGGCTCGAAGGCGGGGTTGGCGAGAATGTCGGAGAGCACGTCGAGGGCCAGCGGTACGTCGGCCTTCATCACCCGCGCGTAATAGGACGTCGTCTCCGTGGAGGTGCCGGCATTGAGGTCGCCGCCGACGGCCTCGATCTCCTCGACGATCTCGCGCGAGGAGCGCCGGGTCGTGCCCTTGAAGGCCATGTGCTCGAGCAGATGCGAGATGCCATGCTCGTTCGGCTTCTCGTCGCGACCGCCGACGCCGGCCCAGACGCCGAGCGCTGCGGTCTCGAGGTGAGGCATGTTGTCGGTGACGATGGTGAGGCCGGACGCAAGCTTGGAAATCTCGACGCTCATCCGGCAACTCCCTGTTTCGCAGCCCGGCTGACCGACAGCACGAACTGCTCGACCTCGGCCTGGTCGTTCTTCATCACCTTGATGTGTTCGGATTTGGTCATGAGCCCGTCGAGCCAGGCCGGCAGTTGCGGCCGCTGGCCACAGGCCGCCTCGACCGCATCGGGGAATTTGGCGGGATGCGCGGTGGACAGCACGATGTTGGGCACTGTCGTGTCGGTGGTGTCGCGGTCGGCGACCGCAAGCGCGACCGCCGTGTGGGGATCGACCAGCTCGCCGGCTTCGCGCCACGCGGCGCGGATCGCGGCCGAGGTCTCGGTCTCATCGGCGCGGCCGGCATCGAATTCTTCCCGGATCGCCGCCAGCAGCCGGTCGGGCAGCACGAAGCGGCCGGACTGCTTCAGCGAGTCCATCAGCCGGCGCACGCCGGCGGCGTCACGGTCGCCCGCCTCGAACAGCAGCCGCTCGAAATTCGACGAGATCTGGATGTCCATCGAGGGCGAGGCGGTGGCGTGCACCTCGCGCACCTCGTAGATGCCGGTCTTGAGCGTGCGCGCCAGGATGTCGTTGACGTTGGCGGCGATACGCAGGCATCGCACCGGCAGGCCCATCCGCTTGGCAACGTAGCCGGCGAAGATGTCGCCAAAATTGCCGGTGGGCACGGTGAAATCGACCTGCCGCGCCGGCGCGCCGACCGCGACGGCCGAGGTGAAATAGTAGACCACCTGCGCGACGATGCGCGCCCAGTTGATCGAGTTGACGCCGGACAGCGCGGTCTGGTCGCGGAAACGGTGATGGTTGAACATCGCCTTCACCAACGCCTGGCAATCGTCAAAAGTGCCTTCGATGGCGAGCGCGTGCACATTGGCGGCGCCGGTCGTGGTCATCATCCGCCGCTGCACGTCGGAGATGCGACCATCCGGAAACAGCACGATCAGATCGACGTTCTGCAGGTTTGCAAAGGCTTCGACCGCAGCCCCACCGGTGTCGCCGGAGGTGGCGACGACGATCGTCGTACGCTGGCCGCGCTTGGCGAGGACATGGTCCATCAGCCGCGAGATCAGCTGCATCGCCACGTCCTTGAAGGCGAGCGTCGGCCCGTGGAACAGCTCCAGCACGAACTGATTCGGCGCCATTTGGCGCAGCGGCACGACGGCCGGGTGGCGGAAAGTGGCATAGGCCTCGTTCGCCATGCGGCCGAGATCGGCATCCGAGATTTCGCCGGCCACGAACGGGCGGATCACGTCGACCGCGACCTCCCAATAGGGACGGCCGAAGAAGCCGGCGATGGTCTCATGCGAGAGCTGCGGCCAGACGGCCGGCACATACAGGCCTCCGTCGCGGGCAAGCCCGGTCAGCATCACATCGCAGAAGCCAAGCTCTGGGGCCTCGCCCCGGGTCGAAATATAACGAGTCAAACCGCCCTCCAAAGGCCGGTCACATTCAACGAGGACCTAAACCTTTGATTTGATGAAGTTACTTGCTTCGCCACCGAAGCTGAAAGGGCACCATAAAGCGTTTTGCGGCATCGGGAAACCGCGCGCATCGCCGCCCGGCACCGGCAGGATGCAGCAAAAAGGGCTGCGGCGATGCCGCAGCCCTCTCCTGGAAGGGTCTGTCGTTGTTTGTGCAGACCTGCTTTTCGGTAGGGGCACGAGACCCCCGAAATCCTAGCCGTGAGCTTTGGTCAGGCGTCACGGCATCGTCAAGGGCAAAACAGCGTCTGGAGACAAATGTTCCAGTTTTTCCCGGTCTGAACGCGAGGCGTTCAGGCCATGCCGATCGAGACTGCGATCCGCACCAGGTCGGAATGGTTTTTCGCGCCGAGCTTCTGCTTCAGCAGCGACGTGGTGTTGGCGACGGTCTTGTAGGAAATGCCGAGCGCCTCGGCGACCTCGACGATCTTGTCGCCGCGTCCGAGCAGCCGGAGGATTTCCAGCTCCCGGGGCGTCATCTGCGAGGCCGGGCTGGCCTTGATCGCGCCGCCCGAGAATGTGACGGCTTCGGCAAGCTGGGGCGAAATGAAGTTGTCGCCGGCTGCAACTTTGCGCACCGCTTTGATTAGAATACGGGGATCGTCACCCTTTGAAACATAGCCCTGCGCGCCCATCTCGACCGCGCGAACGACGAAGGCCGGATCCTCGTTCATGCTGAACATGATGATCTTGGCGTCGGGGTCATCCTTGCGGATCCGGCGCATCAATTCGAAGCCGGAGACGTCGGGCAGGCTGATGTCGATGAGTGTGACGTCGGGGCGCTTGCTGACGAAGGCGCGGTGGCCGGACTTTGCGTCGGACGCCTCGTCGATCCGGATCGACTGGTCGCTTGCGAACAGGGTTCGGCAGCCAGACAGAACGACCGGGTGGTCATCGACGATGAGGACCTTGGTGGCGGGCTTGACGGAATCTTGCATCGCTTGCTCTCTTTTCCCAACAGATAAACCTGCGGGAATAAATGGAAAGAGAGAATTCCGACATTTCGCGTTAGAATCCACCTAATGTGGAAACGGCTCTCGTTCAGGACGCAATTATTTCTCCCACTCGGCGCACTGTTCGCAGCGGCGCTGATCATGGGCGGCGTGTTGCTGCATGTGTTCACAACTGACCAGTTGGCCGAGGAGAACGAGCCGGCGCAGCGGTCCGCGCGGGCGGTGGCGGCAGGACTGAACAGCGCGCTGCGCTCGTCCGACAATCCGCGCAGAACCCTGGACGCCTTCGTCGAAAAGCTCGATCCCTCCTCCGATATTCAATTCCAGCGCGCGGAAGCGGCGGCTACGGCCAAGCCGCCGCCGGTGCGGAAGCAGCAGGGCCCGCCGAGCTGGTTCGTGAATCTTCTGACGCTTCCGGACCTGCACGTCGCGTTTCCCGTGATGATCGACGGTCAGCGCGTCGGAGACATCGTGTTCTCGCCCGACCTGTCTGCTGCGCTGTTCGAGACATGGGCCGGCTTCCTGGCGCTCGCCGGCTTCGTCGTCGCGCTGACGGTGCTGACCGGGATCATCGCCTATGCCATCGCGGGATCAGCGCTGCGCCCGCTGCAGACGCTGGGTGAAGGGCTGACACGCATGCGCCGCGGCAATTACGGGCACGTCATCCCGGCAGCGGGACCGCCGGAGATCCGGCACAGCTGCGAGGCCGCCAACGAGCTCGCGCGCACGCTGCAGGACTTCAGCCAGGACAATCGTGATCTCTTGCGCCGCCTCGTCTCGCTGCAGGATGACGAGCGGCAGGGACTTGCACGCGAGCTGCACGACGAGCTCGGTCCGCTGCTGTTCAGCATCCGCGCCGGCACCATCGCTCTCACCGAGACGACCGGCGAGGCGCACGCGCCGGCGCAGCAATTGCTGCAATCGGTCGAGGCCCTGCAGCAGACCAACCGCCGCATCCTCGACCGGTTGCGGCCGCTCTACATCCAGGAGCTCGGGCTCGAGCGCAGCATCGCGACCCAGCTGCAGAATTTCCGCAGGCAGGCGCCGGAGATCGAATTGACGACGAGCATCGACCCCGCGCTGAACCGGATCGACGGCCTGTTGTCCCAGACGGTCTATCGCGTGATCCAGGAAGGGCTGACCAACGTGCTCCGCCACGCCCATGCAAGCAGCACGCATGTCGAGGCGAGCGTCACCGCTGATGCGCTGGTCATCGAGATTTCCGATGACGGCATCGGCTTTGTCGCCGGCAACGAATTCGGCCGCGGGCTGACCGGCATGCTGGAGCGCGTGCGCGCGCTCAGCGGATCGTTGCAGCTGTTGCGCGCCGACGAGCGGACCTATGTGCGTTGCCGCCTTCCGATGGGCGAACCGCAGGCCGGGCCGTCAACCGCTTAGCAGCAACCTTGCGATCGATCCTGCAAGCCAGGCTCGCACAGCGTCCGGTGAATCTTGCCTTCCGCGCTGAAGCCGAATTTTGCGCGCACGCGAAGCGAACCTGCAACGGAGTATTCGAGCTCGACGCCGCTCGTGGTCGGGCCGATCTCTTCGAGGCCAAAGCCGGCCGAGGAAAAGACATGCAGCTTCGGCCCCCAATAGGCGCCGATCTCATCGCGTCCGCGATAGAGGCGCGTGCCATCGCACCCGCACTCGACCTGCGCGTCGTCGGCATAGAGATCCAGCAACGCGCTGAGATCGCCCTTCCGGCACGCGTCGAGCCAATCGACGACGAGCCCCATTTGATCGAAATCGCTCACGGCAAGAAATCCTGACGTCTTCAGATAAAATTTGAGCGGGAATTAGGATCACCATCGTGAATGCGCGCTGAATGGTAAACCCCGGGCAATACCGGGTTCCCCAAAGGACACTGGCCAAACGAGCCTTAGCTGCGGCGGCGTCCCCTCGCCCACACGCCCAATGCGATCAGCACGGCACCTGCGAGCGAGAACCAGGTGATGGCGTATTGCAGATGGTCGTCCTTCAGATGGACGTCGAGCGGGCCGGGACGCGGGATCGCATTCTCCGGAACCGGCCGTTCCAGATCGATGTAGAACGGCGCGACCGTGCCCCAGCCAAGCGTCGTCGCAATCGCCAGATGGTCGCGCACGAACCATAGCCGCTTGGCACGATCCTCCGCGGGCGTGAGCCAGCCCTTCTCCTCGGGAAAGCGCAGATAGCCGGTCAGCGTCACAGGCTCGCCGGTGACGAGTTTCTTCACCGCGCGGTCCTCGACGGAGCGGTCCTGCATCGTGTTCTCGACGAAGCCCGCATCGATCACGATCGTCTCGCCGCCGGGCAGCCGTGCCGGCAGGAACGCCCATGTGCCGGGTCCGGAGGCGTCCTTGCGCACGGCGGAGCCGGAGCTGTAGACCATCGCATCCGGCAGCGCCGCGTAGGTCGCGGTGAAGCTGACGCGGCGGAATTCGTCGCGCGCCGCGTTGAGATTGTTCCATTGCGCTGGCGGCGGCAGGGCGACGGGCGCAGTCGCGAGCCGCTCGGTGAGCGCCGCGACCAGCGCGTGCTTGGCGGTGCGACGCTGCAATTGCCAGAGGCCGAGCGCGACAAAGGCCGCGATCAATACCAGCGTGAACAGGGCAAAGCCGGCGATACGCGGCCGGCGCGGCGCAATCGCATTCATTTCGGGCGGTCGATCAGCCGGCCGGGCGCCGCCTTGTGGTGGAATTGCAGCGCGATCAGCAGCGACTTCATCGCGCGCAGCGGCAGCAGCGTGGTCGCGAGGATCAAGGGCAGCCACAGCGCCGCATGCAGCCAGAACGGCGGCTGGTACTTGACCTCGACGATCAGTGCGCAAGCAACCACGATCGCGCCCGCGATCATGATGATGAAGATCGCCGGGCCGTCACCAGTGTCGATGAAGGCGTAGTCGAGGCCGCATTTCTCGCAGCTCGGGGCGAGGTTGAGGAAGCCCGCATAGAGCTTGCCCTGGCCGCAGCGCGGGCATTTGCAGGCGAGCCCGCGCAGCGCGCTCTGCAGCACGGTGGTGGGAGGATCGTCAGTCATGCGCTCTCCCCTCTCTTGTGATCTTGGAAGCAAAAAGGGGCGGCCCTCGCGGCCGCCCCCTGTATCACGATCGCGTCCGGCTCAGTGTGCGCCGTGCGCCATGCTCTCGGCACCATGTCCCCAGACATAGATGCAGAGGAACAGGAACAGCCACACCACGTCGACGAAGTGCCAGTACCAGGCGGCGAACTCGAAGCCGAGATGCTGCTTCGGCGTGAAGTGGCCGGCATAGGCGCGGAACAGACAGACCAGCAGGAAGATGGTGCCGACCAGCACGTGGAAACCGTGGAAGCCGGTCGCCATGAAGAAGGTCGCGCCATAGACGTTGCCGCCGAACGAGAACGCCGCATGGGCGTATTCGTAGGCCTGCACGCAGGTGAAGGTCGCGCCGAGCAGCACGGTCAGGATCAGGCCGTACTTCAGGCCCTGACGGTCGTTCTCGAGCAGCGCGTGATGCGCCCAGGTCACCGTGGTGCCCGAGGTCAGCAGGATCAGCGTGTTGAGCAGCGGCAGGTGCCAGGGATCGAAGGTCTCGATGCCCTTGGGCGGCCAGACGCCGGGGACGGCGCAGGCGCCGGCCTGGGTGCCGAGACCGCAACCGAACACGGCGTCACGGGTGGCGTGGACTGCGTCGGCCGGGAACAGCGCCGCGTTGAAATAGGCCCAGAACCAGGCGACGAAGAACATCACCTCGGAGGCGATGAAGAGGATCATGCCGTAGCGGTGATGCAGCTGCACCACGCGGGTGTGGTCGCCCTTGTACTGGGCTTCCTTGATCACGTCGCCCCACCAGCTCGCCATGGTGTAGAGCACGCCCACGGTGCCGACGCCGAACACGATCGGCGCGGCCGAGAACATGTGATGCATCCAGGTGATCGCGCCGACGGCCATGATGAAGGCCGAGACCGAGCCGACGGCCGGCCACGGCGACGGGTCGACCAGATGGTAGTCGTGGTGCTTGCCTTGTGCGGTCGCCATTGCCGTCTCTCTCCTTAGCCCGTGCCTGTGAGGGCACTTATCCCCTAATTCCCATCGCGCGCCTTCCGGCTGCGCGATCAAAGATTGCCTTTGCGCCTGTCGCCCTCGCCCGAGGCCAGCGGCTTCACCACCGGCTCGCGCACTGGATAGAACGTGTAGGACAGCGTGATCGTGCTGAGCCCGTCATTGTCGCTGTCCTGGACGATCGATGGATCGACGTAGAACACCACCGGCATCTCCCGCTTTTCGCCGGGCGCCATGGTCTGCTCGGTGAAGCAGAAGCAATTGATCTTCTGGAAGAACGATCCGACCGTCAGCGGCGCGACGTTGTAGGCGGCCTGGCCCGCGGTGACGCGCGCGGCCTGGTTGGTCACGGTGTAATAGATGGTCGTGACCTGGCCGATATTGACTTCGACCTCGGTCTGCTCCGCCTCGAACTTCCAGGGCAGCCCAGGCGCGACATTGGCGTCGAAGCGCACGGCGATCTTGCGTGCGATCGGTCCGGTCGTGGGCGCGGAGGTCGCGACCTGCGTGGTGCCGTTGAAGCCGGTGGCGCGGCAGAACCAGTTGTAGAACGGCACGGCGGCGTAGGACGCGCCGACCATGAACGCGACGACGAAGCCGCAGATCGAGGCGACCACGACATCGCGGCTCAAGGCGCGACGCGGCTTTGCGGCCTGCGTTGCCTTGGGGTCCTGCGATATGGTCGGCTTCTGATCCATCTTGCTCACATCGGCCGTACGAGGACCGCCGGTCCCTTCACCATGGTGACTGCGAAGAACAGCAGCACGAGCACACCGAGCGCCAGGGCGATGGCCACCGAACGATTGCGGCGGCTCCGCTTCTGCGCCTCGGTGAGGACAATTCCATCTGGCTCGGGTTTGTCGACCATTGCGGTGATCATGCGCCCCAGACCATCGGAGCAAGTGCGCGGAACACGACCTCGGCCAGCAGGGGCGCGAACAGCACGAACAGGTAAAGGATCGAGAAGGCAAACAGCTTGCGCGTCGCGCGCAGCGACTGGCTGCGCTCACGGCGGACATAGACGTTGATCGCGAGCACCAGCATGCCGGCGCCCATCACCAGCGAGGTGATGCCGTAGATCGCGTCGAAATAGCCGAGCGCCCAGGGCGCTGCCGCAACCGCGATCAGCACGACCGTATAGAGCAGGATCTGGAGACGCGTCGCGTCGGGCCCGGCGACGTTGGGCAGCATCGGAATGCCGGCGCGCGCGTAGTCGTCCGAGCGGAACAGCGCCAGCGCCCAGAAATGGGGCGGTGTCCAGAAGAAGATGATGGCGAACAGCAGCAGCGGCTCGACGTCGACCGTACCGGTCACGGCGGCCCAGGCCACCACCGGCGGCAGCGCACCGGCGGCGCCGCCGATCACGATGTTCTGCGCAGTCCAGCGCTTCAGGCCCATCGTGTAGATCACGACGTAGAAGAAGATGGTGAAGGCAAGCAGCGCGCCCGCGACCCAGTTGACGAGGATGCCGAGGGTCATCACCGAGAACAGGGACAGCGTCAGCCCGAACGCCATCGCCTCGCCGCGGGTAATGCGGCCACGCGGGATCGGACGGTTCGCCGTGCGCGACATCTTGGAGTCGATGTCACCCTCGAGCGCCATGTTGAGCGCGCCGGAGGCACCGGCCCCGACCGCGATGCAGAGCAGCGCGGTGATCGCCAGGATGGGATGGAAGTGTCCCGGCGCCATCGCCATCCCGACCAGGGCGGTGAAAATCACGAGCGACATCACCCGCGGCTTCAAGAGCGCGATGTAATCGCCGACCTCCGCTTCGGAGATCCGGGGATTGATGTCGATGGCGTTGTGGTCGAGGACGGACACGTAAGTTCACTCGCTT
>JAEWBW010000261.1 GCA_023390955.1 Pseudomonadota bacterium | reverse complement strand
CGGCCATGCCGGTCCGCTTTTTGATTCCTGATTATTGATTCCTGCGCCGCCGATCTCAGGCGGCGCGATTGCCGTACATGCTGGAGATGAGCTTCCACCAGGTGCTGTTGAAGCTCAGCAGCGCGCGCCCTGCGTTGAACGGGGCCGCTGCGAGATCGGCAAGCTCGGCCTCGGGAGTCTTAGCGAGATCGATCGTTCCCGTGGATTCGCCGTGGCGGAATTCCAGATGTGCGCCGAACTTCTTCGCCAGCGCCCGCATCGCATGGTTGGTCGCGCCGGTGGTGACACGCAGCCGCTTGAAGCCGCGCCAGCGTGCCTCCGCGATGAGGCGACGGAACAGCACGCTACCGACGCCCTGGCGACGGGCGGAGGCTTCGACACTGAAGGCGACTTCGGGAAGTGAATCCTCTTCCGCCGGATGCAGTTCGGCCGCGCCGCGGACCACGCCGTCGACGATGTAGGCGACGATCACCGTGCCGTCCTCGGCGCAGCGCGCGGCATAGCGCTCGATGAAACTGTCGTCGAGAAAGCCGTTGAAGCGCTCGTGCCGGCTGACGGAGTCGAGCCGCAGCAGGTGGTCCCGCAGAAGCGGCAGCTCTTCCTGCTGAATCAGGGTCCGCACATAGCCCACGCCAGTTCCGGGCGCGGTGCGGGCGGTTTCGGCCTCGAGAGCCGGGTCTTCAAGTAGCACGTCAAAACTCCTCTTGGCGTCCCTCGAGGAGGCGTTCGAATCCCTAGGCCTCCAATATTGTGCGTCGCAGCATATTTTTCAAGACGGGAACCTGCCCAGATTAGTGGCATCGTGAACGACTAATTCGTTAACAAAATCAAAGACCCGTAGTCTTACAGGACCAGCTGGGTCTGGGTCACCACGGCAACCAGCTTGCCGTCCTCGGTCTCCAGCCGGGTGGTCCAGACCTGGGTCCGTCGGCCCCGGTGGACCGGGGTCGCGGTGGCGACCACGGTGGTTCCCTCCTTGGCGCCGCCGATGAAGTTGGTCTTGCTCTCCAGCGTCGTGGTGCCCTTGGCATCCTCCGGCAGGTTGATCACCGTTGCCGCTGCCCCGACGGAATCGGCAAACGCCATCACCGCGCCGCCATGGATGGTGTGGTGAAGCGTGCAGAGGTCGGGCCTGACCGTCATCCGCGCCACCACACGATCCTTCCCGGCCTCGACGAATTCGACGCCCTTGAGCTCGGCGAACGGCATCTTCATCGCTTTAAGTTTTTCGAGCGGCGTCATCAGAATTCCTCCCAGTGTCTTGAATGCCCAGCGTGAATTGCTTCCGGCGGCAAAGCAATGACGTCCGAGGTAATGGCCGTGCTGACTTTAGAGCGCCATTGTGCCTAGCTTCACACATGCGCCACTTCCCGCCCCGCCGCATCGTGTGCCTGACCGAAGAGACCGTTGAGACGCTGTACCTGCTCGGCGAGCAGGACCGCATCGTCGGCGTCTCCGGCTACGCCGTGCGGCCTCCGCAGGTCCGCCGGGAGAAGCCGCGGGTGTCCGCCTTCGTGTCCGCCGACATCCCCAAGATCACGGCGCTGGAACCGGACCTGGTACTGGCCTTCTCCGATCTTCAGGCCGGCATCGTCGCCGACCTCGTGCGCGCGGGGATCGCGGTGCACGTCTTCAATCAACGCGACATCGCCGGGATCCTTGCGATGATCCGCACGCTGGGCGCGCTGGTCGGCGCAGCCGAGCGCGCCGGGAAACTCGCCGACGGACTTGAAGCAAGGCTCAATGCCATCGCCGCAACGCCGCGCCCCTCGCCCCGCCCAAAAGTCTATTTCGAGGAATGGGACGATCCGCTGATCTCCGGCATCGGCTGGGTGTCCGAGCTGATCGGAATCGCCGGCGGCGACGACGTGTTTCCGGAACTCGGCCGGGAGCAGGCCGCGAAAGACCGCATCGTCACCGCGGATGCCGTGCGCCTCGCGGCACCCGACATCATCCTGGCTTCGTGGTGCGGCAAGAAGGTCGTCGCCGATCGCATCCGCAAGCGCGACGGCTGGGACCAGATTCCCGCGGCGCGCGATGGTCGCATCGTCGAGATCAAGTCGACGATCATCCTGCAGCCGGGACCGGCCGCGCTGACGGACGGGCTCGATGCAATCGTGTCTGCGTTGTGGGGAACGACGCGCGACTAGCATTCACAACGCATCGCCATGTCACGATCAACACGCGCAATCTGCATCGCAGCAAACGCGCTGGAAAAGTTTTGAACGCTTCTTAGAAGCACTCCAACATAAGCGCTGCATGGACAGCTTGTCGCAGACTCTTGTGCTCGAAATATCACAACCGCGGCTGACGGCGTCTCCTTAAATATATTCTAGATGACATCGCAGTGCGCACCTCCGGCCTCTCGGATAAGGCAGCAAAGGTCTTTGTTTCCGGGGGTAACAGAATGCAAATTTTCAAGACAACGGCATCTCGCGCCGTTCTGGTGGGCGCGGCGAGTTCGGTGATCTTTCTCGCCGAGCTTCCGGGCAACGCGTTCGCGCAACAACAAGCACTGCCTCCCGTCACCATCGACGCACCGAAACCGTCCGCCCGTCCCGCGCAACCATCGCGTCGCGCCGCGCGCACCGCAGGAACGACCCGCCGCGCTGCAGCCCAACGCCAAACTGCAACTCAGGAAGCAGCACGCAGTGGCGTCGGCGTCGAACGCGCCAACGGCCCCGTCAACGGAATCGTCGCGAAGCAGAGCGCAACCGGAACCAAGACCGACACGCCCATTCTCGACACGCCGCAATCCATCAATGTCGTGCCCCGGCAGCAGATCGAGCTCCAGGGGGCGCAGAACGTCGCCGAAGCCATTCGGTATGTGTCAGGCACGCAAGGCCAGTTGTACGGTGCAGGGTCGGTGTTCGACACCGAGGTCAGGGTACGCGGCTTCATCGCGCCGCGTTATCTCGACGGCCTGCGGCTGCCCTACGACTCGACCATCCAGTTCGCTCAACCGCGCACAGAGCCGTGGGGCCTCGAGCGGATCGAAATCCTCAAGGGACCGTCTTCGGGAATTTACGGCCAGGCCTCCCCTGGCGGCATTCTCAACATGGTGAGCAAGCGCCCGACCACCGAGCGGATCAACGAAGTTGAGGCGCAAACCGGCAGCTTCAATCGGATCCAGGGCGCCTTCGATTTCTCCGGTCCGATCGACCAGAACCGCGAGTTTCTCTATCGCATCGTTGGCCTGGCACGCGACACCGACACATTTATCGACATGAACAAGGAGCAGCGCTACTTCCTCGCGCCGAGCTTCACGTGGCAGCCGACCACGGATACCAGCCTGACGGTGCTGGCCAGCGCACAGCGCGACCGCCTTAACGGCCAAGTCCACCAATATTTGCCGGCCTACGGCACGCTCTTCGCAAATCCGAACGGCCGCATTCCATCCAGCACTTACACCGGTGAACCATCGTTCGACCGGATCGGATTCGACCAGGCCATGATCGGCTATGAATTCAAGCATCGCTTCAACGACATGCTCGAATTCCGGCAGAACCTGCGCGTGGCGCAGGTCGACATCGACATGTTTTCGATGCGCAATGCCGGGACGCTGTGCCCGGTCGCGGGTGGACATGTCACCTGCTATCCGGCCTTTCTCGATCCCGCGCAACGCATTACTTCGCGCGACGCAAATTTCGTGGGTGGCAGCACGAAGAACTTCGCGATCGACAACCAGTTGCAGGCAGACTTCAACACGGGTTGGCTGCGCCACAAGGTCTTGGGCGGCTTCGACTACCAGACAACCAAGGTCGATACGGATTACCGAGGAACCTTCCCGGGCTTCCCGATCGACGTCTACAATCCGGTCTACGGCGCGACGCCGCTCCCGACCAAATCCACACTGTTACAGTTCATCAATACGTCGACCAGCAAGGACCAGGCGGGCCTATACATTCAAGATCAGATCAAGCTGGATCGCTGGAACCTCGTCCTAACCGGACGTCACGATAATGCGACGGCCGATACGACCAACTGGCTGACGAATGGGAAAGTCTCCCAGAACGACTCCGCATTCACCGGGCGGGTTGGGCTGAACTATGTGTTCGACTTCGGCCTGGCACCCTACTTCAGCTATTCCACGTCGTTCGAGCCGGCCGCCGGAATATCGCTCACGTCGGCAACGGGACAACCGTTCAAGCCCACGACGGGCGAAGGATACGAAGTGGGCGTCAAGTACGCCCCGCCGGGCATGCGGATGCTGTGGACCGCTGCCGTGTTCGACATGACCCAGCAGAACGTCGTGGTGAACACCCCGACATTCGTGCCCTTCCAGGTTGGCGCAATCCGCGTCAAGGGCGTGGAGACCGACTTCCGCGCGAACATCACGGACAATTTCGAAATCATCGCCGGTGGCTCCCATATCGTCCCCGTCGTCGAGGAGCACGTCAACCCTGCCATCGTCGGCAAGGATGTCGCGAGCGTGAACCGCGACAGCGCATTCCTGTGGGGCTTCTACAAGTTCACGGGGGGCCCGATCGCAGGCCTTGGTTTCGGCGGTGGTGTCCGCTACACCGGCGGCGTCTGGGGCGACGATGCCAATCTGATCAGGGTGCCCGGCTATACCCTGGCCGATGCCTTGCTGACCTACGACTTCAGCTATCTGAGGCACGATTGGAGCGGTCTCAATCTGCGCATCAACGTCAACAACATCTTCGACACCTATCACGTGACCAACTGCTTCACCGGTCTTGCCTATTGCGCGCTGGGCCAGCCCCGCACCGTCCTGGCGACGCTGAGCTATCGCTGGGGCGAAACGCCAAAGACGCCGGCGCTCGTGACGAAGTAACAAACCAAGGCAGCCGGGACGCCCTGAATAAATGGCGACCCGGCGCCGTGTCTGGACGGAAGGAAGAGTCCATTGACGGCTGCGACACGATCTCTCCGGCGATGGGGCATCGTCCACAAATGGACGAGCCTCATCTGCACGATCTTCATGCTGCTGTTGTGCATCACGGGCCTGCCGCTGATCTTCCATGAGGAGATCGACGATGTCCTGCACACCAGCGTCAAGGCTGCGGAGGTGCCGCCGGGCACGCCGCCGGCCGATCTCGACCATCTCCTTGCCAACGCAATGGCAAATGCTCCCGGCAAGGTCCCGCATTTCCTGATCTGGGATCGCGACGATCCCAATTCCATGTTCGTCAGCGTCGGCCCCACGATCACGTCGGATCCGTCCAAGAACACCCTGATCCGGATGGATCTGCACACGGGCAAGTTCCTCGACGCGCCCGATGTCACGGCACGCTTCACCTACATCATGCTGAAGCTGCACACGGACATGTTCGCAGGCCTCCCAGGCAAGCTCTTCCTCGGCCTGATGGGCATCCTGTTCTGCGTCGCGATCATCTCGGGGATCGTGGTCTATGCCCCCTCAATGCGAAAGCTGAGTTTCGGCACCTACCGCGCGCGGCGAACACGAATCGTGCGCTGGCTCGATATTCACAACCTCGCCGGCATCCTGCTCGTGGCCTGGACGCTGGTCGTCGGCTTCACCGGCGTCATCAACACCTGGGCCGACCTCGTCCTGAAGATGTGGCAATTCGGACAGCTCGCGGAGATGACGTCCCAGTACCGAGACCGGCAGGTCCCTGAGAAACTCACCTCGCTCAATGCGGCAGTGGAGGTCGCGGCGAAGGCCGTCCCCGGCATGACGGCGAGCTTCGTCGCGTTCCCCGGGACGCTCTTCACCAGCAAGAGCCACTACGCGGTATTTCTGAAGGGTGAGACGCCGCTGACGTCGCGCCTGCTGAAGCCCGCGCTGATCGATGCTGAAACCGGCAAGCTGACCGACACCCGCGACATGCCCTGGTATGTCTCGACCCTCTTCATCTCGCAGCCGCTGCATTTCGGCGACTATGGCGGCATGCCGCTCAAGATCATCTGGGCCGTCCTCGACGTGCTCACGATCATCATTCTCTGGACAGGCGTCTATCTCTGGCTCCGCCGCCGCAAATCCGGCGTCTCCGTCGAAAGAAGCATCGCCAATGCCTCGGCCGTCGAAAACGCGGCGCTGAAGTTGTCATGAACTCGCCCAGGACGACGCGTCGCAACCTGACGCAGATTTTTGCCGCGCCGCTCCTCATCGCGGTTCTCAGCAGCGTGGGACTTGTCTCCGCGCTCGTTGGCGACGGATGGTGGGATGCGATGTCGTGGACGGCGCTGGGCATCCCCACCCTGCTCTATTTTGTCTTCATCTGGCGACGAAAGCCGAATTGATGGTCGATCAGATCGCGACAGATCCGCCCGAGCGCGATGCGTGGCGATGGTTCGTCGAGGCGGTCGCGCTGTGCTATCAGCGCCCGGCCATCGTCGTCAGGCGCATGGCGCGCTACAGCGCGACGAAGGGCCAGGACGCCTTCTTTCACAGGCTGCGCAGCGATCCAGCCCATTTCGGCCAGAAGATCGTCCCGCCGCATCCCGGCAGCAAATCGTCGAGCCTGCCGCAACGCAGGGCATCCCAGCAGGCCGCGGCCCTGTTGCCGCTGCTCGCCAAGGACGCGTTCGACGCGCATCTGAAGCTCACCGGCCCTGCTGACGTCCACGGCAAGCCGCAGCAAGAACCGGTCCGACGCACCGATCGGCGGGCCGCCACTCACGTCACGGCGTTCACCACCTGATATTCGGGCCGCCGCCAGATCTCGCCCGCGATCACCTCCTCGATGATCCCCGCGGCGCGGATGATCTCGCCCTCGCCGACATAAAGCGGCGTGATGCCAAACCTCATGATGTCGGGCGCGCGGAAATCGCCGATGACGCCGCGGGCGATCACGGCCTGCATGGCGGCGTAGCCACCTTCGAAGGCGAACGAGACCTGCGAGCCACGGGCCTCATGCGCGCGCGGCGTCACCAGTTTGAGCGACGGGCAGCGGCGTTCGATCTCGGCAATCAGGAGATCGCTGAGCGCCAGCGAACGGGCACGCACGTCCCTGATATCGACGCGGTCCCAGATATCGAGCGAGGCTTCGAGAGCCGCCATCGCCAGCACCGGCGGCGTGCCGACACGCATGCGCTCGACGCCACCCGCGGGTGCGTAGCCGAGATCGAATGCAAATGGCTTTGCATGGCCCATCCACCCCGACAATGCGGCGCGAGCCTGGTCGGCATGGCGCGGTGCGACGTAGAGGAAGGCCGGCGCCCCGGGTCCCGCGTTCAGATACTTGTAGGTACAGCCGGCCGCGAAATCGGCGCCGGCGCCGGCAAGATCGACCGGCACAGCACCGGCGGAATGCGCGAGATCCCAGACCGTGACGATGCCGAGCGCATGCGCTTTCGCCGTGAGCCTTGCCGTGTCGTGACGGCGGCCGGTGCGGTAGTCGACCTCGGTGATGTACAGCACCGCGATCTCTTCCGACAGCGCAGCCTCGATCTCCTCCGGCGCCACCAGCCGCAACTGGTGCCCTCGCCCGAGCGTGGTGATCAGGCCTTCGGCCATGTAGAGGTCGGTCGGGAAATTGCCGGTGTCCGACAGCACGATCTTGCGCTGCGGGTTCATGTCGAGCGCGGCAGCGAGCGCCTGATAGACTTTGAGAGACAAGGTATCGCCGACCATCACCGAGCCCGCCTCCGCGCCGATCAGCCGCGCGATACGGTCGCCAACGCGGCGCGGCTGCACGTACCAGCCGGCCGTGTTCCAGGCGCGGATGAGCTCGTTACCCCATTCCGTCGTGATGACCTTCGCCACGCGATCGGCCACGCCGAGCGGCAGCGCCCCGAGCGAATTGCCGTCGAGATAGATCACGCCTTCCGGCAACTGGAACAGCGCCTTGGTGTCGTCATAGACGCGCAATCTGCTCGCGGGCATGGCTTGGCTCACAAGATGGTCCGGACGCGCCAGAGCTCGGGAAACAGCTCGACCTCCAGCATGCGCTTGAGATAGCTGACGCCGCCAGTGCCTCCGGTGCCGCGCTTGAAGCCGATGACGCGCTCGACGGTCGTGACGTGATTGAAGCGCCAGCGGCGAAAGTAATCCTCGAAATCGACCAGCTTTTCGGCCAGCTCGTAGAGCATCCAGTGCGTCTCCGGTGCTTCGTAGACGATCCGCCAGGCTTGCAGCACACCTTCGTTGAAGCTGTGGGTCTCGCGGACGTCGCGCGCCAGCACGGACGCCGGCATTGTGAGCCCGTTTCGGTCGGCGAGCCGCAGCACCTCGTCGTAGAGACTCGGTGTCGCGAGCTCGGCTTCGAGCAGCTGCGTCGTCTCGATATCGTGCGTGTGGGGCTTGAGCATGGCGTGGTTGCGGTTGCCGAGCAGAAATTCGATCAGCCGATATTGCCGCGACTGGAAACCGGAGGATTGTCCGAGCTTCGAGCGGAAACGCGTGTACTCGCTCGGCGTCATCGTGCGCAACACGTCCCAGGCGTTGTTGAGCTGCTCGAAGATGCGCGACATCCGCGCCAGCATCTTCATGGCGGGCGACACCTCGTCGTTGGCGATCGCGCGGCGCGCCGCGCTCAACTCGTGGATCGCAAGCCGCATCCAGAGCTCGGTGGTCTGGTGCTGGATGATGAACAGCATCTCGTCATGGGCTTCCGAGAGCGGATGCTGTGCCGTGAGAATGGCGTCGAGACCGAGATAATCGTTATAGGACATGCGGCTGGCGAAGTCGGTCTCCGCGCCTTCAGCCGTCGGATCGTAGGCCTTGCTGGTCATGACACGCCCTCTCGATCGATCAATCCAGTCCGACCAGGCTCCTGGTGATGGGCGAAGACGGATTCTTCAGCCCGTCGACGACGGTGAAATGGTTGTGGCCGGGCTCGATGACAAGGCGCATCGGCACGTCGAAACCGGTCCAGACATTCGCCATCAGCTCGGACTGGCGGATGAACTCGGGGCGCTCGGCGCCGCCGACCCACGCGGTGAGCGGCACGCCCCTGCGCGGCAGATGCAGCGCGGCGCTCTCCAGCGTCGCCTCTTCCATCGTTATGCCGAGCGTGTCGTTCATCTTGGTTTTCAGCAGCGGGCGCAGGTCGTGCAGGCCGCTGATCGACATGGTTGAGACGATGCGATCATGGACTGCCGGAGGAAGCGCGCTGTCGTCGCACAGCATGCGCGTGACGAGATGGCCCCCCGCGGAGTGACCGGCGAGCCGGATCGGGCCGGACACCTCTTTCGCTGCAGTCGCGATCGCAGACGCGATCTCGGCGGTGATGCCGGAGATGCGCGCCGCCGGTGTCAGCGTGTAGCTCGGCAGCGCCACCGCGAAACCATGCTGACGCGCGCCTTCGGCGAGATCAGTCCAGAACGATTTGTCGAAGCGCATCCAGTAGCCGCCATGGACGAACACGACGAGACCCTTTGCCTCACCGTCGGGCAGGATCAGATCGAGACGCTGGCGCTCACCGGAGCCGTAGGGGATGTCGCCGCGAAAGCTCTTCAGCCCCGCGCGATAGGCCGAAGCGCGCTCCGTCCACAGCGCCGGCAGCTTGTCGGAGCCCGGCACATGGGCCGAATTGGCATAGGCGTCATCCCAATCGCGCATCAGAGCTCCCAACCGGCCTCAAGGCCGTACGAACAGGCGACAGTCTGCCACCGGCGGGGCCGCCGTGATAGTCTTTCTTTTAAGCTTAAAGCATCTGGATGCGCCCGTGTTTCGAGCAAACGCCCACTTCCCGTCATTGCGAGCGCAGCGAAGCAATCCAGAAGTGCCTCCGCGGACGCACATTGGATTGCTTCGTCGCGGAGCCTGTCATCCGGCCCGCCAAAGGCGGGACCGGGTGGCTCCTCGCAATGACGCCGGAGAACGCCTACACCTTCTCGACGCCGCACCATTCCGCGATGAACAATGCGGTCGCCTTGGTGGATTTCTTCAACGACTCCAGGTCGACATATTCGTTGAATCCGTGCATCTCGGCGCCGGTGGCGCCGAAGCAGAGGCTGGGGATGTCGTAGTTGAGGCCATAGAAGCGCGTGTCGGTGAGCGCTGTGAAGACGAGATCCTGAACCGCGCTGCCATAGACGGCCTTGTGAGCCTTGTCGAAGGCGGCTTCGGGCGCTGCCGAATTGACCAGCTCATAGCCTTCGGACAGGAAGCCCGACCACTCGACCTCGGGTGGATTGTTGGCGAGGAAGCGATGGTTGCGCGAGGCAGCCGAGACGCAGGCCAGGATCTCCTTCTGGTGATCGGCGACCGACCAGCCCGGCAGTACCGCGATGCGGCAATCGACGTCGCACCAGGCCGGCACGCTGGAGGCCCAGTCACCGCCCTTGATGATGCCGGGGTTGAAGTTGATGGGATGGTTGAGCGCCTTGAAGTGCTTGTCGGCCTTCGCCCGCTCGTTCCATTCGATCTCGAGCTTCTGCAACGCCTGGATCAGATGATAAGCCGCCATGATCGCGTTCGCGCCGGAGCCGGCATGCGCGACGTGGACAGGATGGCCCTTCACACGCAAGCGGAACCAGATCACGCCGACCTGCGAGCGCACCATCTTGCCATTGGTGGGCTCAGGGATGAAGCAGGCATCGGCGCGATAGCCGCGCTGCAAGGTCGAGAGCGCGCCGACGCCGGTGCTCTCCTCTTCGATCACGGACTGGAAATGAATTCGCGCGGTCGGCGCAAAGCCCGCGGCCTTGATTGCATCCAGCGCATAGAGCGCGCCGATGGTGCCCGACTTCATGTCGCAGGCGCCGCGGCCGAACAACTTGCCGTCCTTGACGACCGGTGAATAAGGCGGCGTGTCCCAGAGTTCGAGCGGCCCCGCCGGCACCACGTCGCAATGGCCCTGGACGATCAGGGATTTGCCGGCCTCGGTCTTCGGACGGTAGGTGCCGACCACCGTGCGCGCCTTGGAGAAATCGTGCTCGATCGGACCGAAGCCGCGCAGATCCTTGAGGTCGTCGACATTGATGTGCCAATCGTCGACCTCGTAGCCGCGCGCCCGCAGGAGGTCGCCGATCATGTCCTGACACGGGCCCTCCGCACCACGGGTCGAGGGGATCGCGACGAAATCACGGGTCGTTGCAAGCTGGGCCTCGAAGCCGGCGTCGACGGCGTCAAGAATCCTCTGCTGCGTTTCGGCATTCATGCGGGGCTACTCCAATCGGCATGTCACAAGCACCCGCAAGCTAGCCTATTTCAGTCGTTGGGGTAGTGCCGAAAATGGGCATCCCGCAATGCATCTTCGAGCAGACGGCCTTCGGAATAGCCATTCAGCGTCTCCGGCCGCGTGACCCCGTCAAGCAGGCGCGCGCACGGCTCCGGCGCGCCGAGCACGGTGCGCACGGGAATCCGTTCGGCATAGATCGGCAACGCGTAGTCCTCGTCATCGTCGGCCACACCCTTGGTGCGAACCTTCGCCGATGCCTCCTCGATCTCCATGGCGATGAACGATGTCGCCTTGATCTCCTGCGTGTTGCTGGCGCGCAGGCCCGCGGTGCGATCCGGGAAGAAGCGATCCACCATCGCCACCACCGCGCGCTGTTTTTCGTCCGCGTCGGTGACGAGATGGGCGGTGCCAAATGCCATCGCGGCGCGGTAGTCGGCCGAATGGTTGAAGCCGCAGCGCGCCAGCACGAGGCTGTCGAGATGGGCGACCGTGAGGCAGACACGGACGCCCTCCGATTGGCTCCGCAACATGCGGCTCGCGCTGGAGCCGTGCCAGTACAGCTTGGTCCCTTCACGCCAGAAGAATGTCGGCGTGCAATAGGGCTGGCCGTCGATCACGTATGAGACGTGACACAGCATCGAGGAGTCGAGGATGCGGTGGATAGTCTCGTGATCGTAGCGGCCGCGCTCGTGAAGCCGCTTTACCCGGTTGCGGGACGAGATCGGATAGGACGTCGGGATTTCACCGTCGGACACGACAACTCCTGTCAAACTTTCAATTATTGGGAGATTGTAGGCCGCGATTTGGTCTGCGATAGTGCCAATTCCATGTCAAAAATTCCGACCAATTCAAAATCACCGCCGCGCAAGGCCGAGCTGTCGCTGGATCTTGCCGGCGCGCATATCACTGCCGGCGCCTCCTCGGCGCACCGGCTCTATCAGTCGCTGTGCCATGCCATCGTCGGCGGACTGGTGAAGCCCGGCGAACCGCTGCCGCCGTCGCGGACCCTGGCGAAGCAGACCGGCTTCCGCCGCAACGCGGTGGTCGCAGCCTATGAGCGGCTGATCGCGGACGGCTTTGCGGAGGCCGTCGTCGGCTCAGGCACCTTCGTCGCGACGCGGATTCCCGCCCGCGCCAGCGAGGCCCGCAAGCCGGCGGTGACGATCGAGATGCCAAAGCAAGGCGTGCTGTCGCTCGGCTGCACGCATATCGACGAGCGCTCGCTGCAGCGCCTCCGCGCCTTCGTCGGCCGCCGCATGCGCGCCTTCGGCACCGAGCATCTCCATTATGGCGATCCGCGCGGCAGCCACGAGCTGCGCGCCGCGATCGCGGATCATCTGCTGTCCGCGCGCGGCCTCCGCTGCGATCCCGAGCAGATCATGCTCACATCAGGCACGCTGCACAGCTTGCGGATCGTGCTCGGCGCGATCCTGAAGTCCGGCGACCAGGTCTGGTGCGAGGATCCCGGCTATCCCATCGCGCGCAAGACGATCATGCATTGCGGCTATCGCGCCGTTCCGGTGCCGGTCGACGAACAGGGCCTGCGCGTTGCCAAAGGCCGGGCCGCGGCGCCGGCGGCGCGTGCAGCCTATGTCACGCCGTCGCATCAGTTTCCGCTGGGCGTGCAGATGTCGATGCCGCGACGGCTCGAGCTGCTCGACTGGGCGAAGACGGCCGGCGCTTTTGTGTTCGAGGACGATTACGACAGCGAATTCCGTTACGACAGCGCGCCGCTGATGTCGCTCGCCGGCATCGATCACCTCCAGCGCGTGATCTATATGGGCACGTTTGCCAAGACGCTGTTTCCGGGATTGCGCATCGGCTATTGCGCCCTGCCCGAGCGGCTGATCGGACAGGTCGCCGCCGCGCGCGCCGCGCTCGACCGGTTTCCGTCTACGCTGATGGAAGGCGCGGTCGCGGACATGCTCAACTCCGGCGCCTTCGCAGCCAATCTGAAGCGCGTGCGAAAACTCTATCGCGAGGCGCGCGACGCGCTCGCCGACACCCTGCAGACGAAATCAGACGGCCTGCTGTCGGTTCCCGTGCCGTCGCAAGGCCTGCATCTGGT
>JAEWBW010000242.1 GCA_023390955.1 Pseudomonadota bacterium | reverse complement strand
GTCTTCGCGGAGGCGCCGACGCCTGCGATCGCAGGCTCGGTTGGCTTCGCATCGGGGCGCGTCGGCAACGGCTTGCGCATGAACGCGTCAAAGGTCTGCTCGACGCGGCTGCCGAAGATGCGGTCCGGCTCTCGCGCAGGGTCCTGGAACTGCACGATGTACATCATGTCGCCGAAGCGCTTCCGGAACAGCTCGATCGGATCGGCCGGTGCGCGGTCCCAATGCGGAGTGTTGACCCCGACGACACCGGCGACGCGCGAGGGGTGCCGCAACGGCATCTGCCAGACGACGAAGCCCCCCCAATCGTGGCCGACGAAGATCGCCTTGTCGATCTGGAGATGGTCGAGCAGGCCGACGAGATCGCCGGTCAGATGCTCCATGTCATACGCCTCGACCGGCTCAGGCCGCTCGGTCGCGCCATAGCCGCGCTGATCGGGTGCAATCACCCTAATGCCGGCCTCGCTCAACGCCTTGATCTGGTGACGCCAGGAAAACGCCAGCTCCGGCCAGCCATGGCACAGCACCACCGGCGGTTTGTCGGTCTTCGGCCCCGCATCGTAATAGCCCATGCGAATTCCGTTCGTCTGCGCGAACTGGAGCGGCGGCATTTCAATCATTGCAAATTCCCTACTCGGCGGCGCCTTTGATGTCGGCCGCGGGCGGTGCATACGCCGCCTCGAGCGCGGCGAACTCCTCCGGCAGCATATCGCACATCACCTGCACATGCGGAATGATGTTGGCGCCGACGATGAAGCCGAAATCGAGCTGGTCGCGATAGCTCTGCACGGTGATGTTGAGCGCCTGGCCATGGGTCGAAATCGACACCGGGAAGATATGCAACAGCTCCGCGCCGGCGGCATAAAGCGTCTGCCGCGGTCCCGGCACGTTGGAGACCGTGATGTTGGCCGCCGGCGGCAGCACGTCCGACAGGTCGGAGCGGCTATAGAGCAGCGCCAGGATCTGCACGATGATCGGCGCGCCCAGCATCGAGATGTTGGACACCTGCGGCATCAGCGCCCGCAACGGATGCGACATCTCCTTCGACTTGGTGGACTGTGCGATGATCGCTTCCAGCCGCGCCTTCGGATCCTCGACGTTGGTTGCGATCGCGCAGATCATGCCGAACACCTGGTTATTGGCCTCGGTGTTGCCCTCCTCGCGCAACGAGATCGGCACTGCTGCGGTCATCGATTTGGCCGGCAGCGTGCCATATTGCAGGAGATAGCGCCGGACCACGCCGGAGGCGAGCGCCAGCACGACGTCGTTGAGCTTGCCGCCCGCGAGCTTGGCGAGCGCCTTGGAGCGCGACAGCGAGATCGAGACGCCAGCAAAGCTGCGCTCCGAGGAGATCGTCTTGTTGAGGATGGTCGGCGGCGACACCATGCTGGCGAGGCTCTCGCGCGACTTCGGATCGGAGATTTTCCCCAGCACGTCGGAGACGCTCTTGACCATGGTCGGGATGTTTCCGGCGAAGCGCACCGCGCTCTCGATCTGGTACATCGCGTTGTCGAACAGGATCGAACCGATGTCGCTCTTGCCGGTGCGCGGCAGCTGCAGATTCTGCGCCGCCTTGCCGGCATCGAGCGGCTGGTTGAACAGCTGCTGATAGGAATCGAGCAGGTTGGCAGCGATGTCGCGCGGCTCCTGTCCGGGCTTGGTCGCACTGGTCGGCGGTTCGACTTTCCGCGGGATCGGCGAAATGTCGTAGATCATGTTGGTGAGCGCAGCGCCGGCACCGCCGTCGATCGCGGCATGGTGCATCTTGGAATAGAGCCCGACCTCGTTGTTCTTCATGCCCTCGAATACGTAGAACTCCCAGAGCGGGCGGGCGCGGTTCAACAGCTTGGCGTGCATCCAGCCGACGATGCGTTCGAGCGTGGCGCGGTCGCGCGGCGCCGGAAGGCTGGCGCGGAAGATGTGGCGGTCGATGTCGAACTGGTCGTCCTCGACCCAGGTGGGATGGTCGATATCGAGCGGCGCCTTCTCCAGGCGCGCTTTGAGGATCGGCGCGATATGGAGGCGCGAGACGATCATCGCCTTGAAGTCTTCGAAGAAGTCGCCCTTGTAGTCGTCGGGCAGGCGGAAGATCGCCATGCTGCCGACATGCATCGGCATTTCCGGTGTCTCGAGATACAGAAACGACGCGTCCAGCGACGACAGCTTCTTACCGTCAGCCATGGTTTCCTCCACTAAACTCTGTAACGGGCGCCTTGGTGGCGCTTCTCGTCAGGCCGATATTGCCCGCTCCGGCGGGGCATATGCAACGGCAAACGGCCCTTCCCGGTCGAATGGCCAGAACTCGCCTTCTGGCTGCGCCAGGCGGTCTGCCACGGCCCACAGGGCGGCCGGATTCACGCCGAGGCCGATATGGCTTGCAAACAGCACCTCGATGTTCTCGGCGGTCTCCGACGGGCGCAACAAGCAGGTTTGCCAGTTCACGACACCGTCACTGCGCGAATAGATCGAGGTCGCCGGCACCGGCAGGTCGCCCGCGATGGCATCGCGCAGCTCGGCCATATCCGCGACCCGCTCGCCCGACAGCATCTCGTAGAGTTTCGTGGCATTGGTCGCCCTGACGTCGTTGGCGAAGGGACTGCCGAGCGTGATGACATTGCGGACCATGTCAGGCGCCTGCAGCGCGAGGTCGCGCGCATAGACACCGCCGAGGCTCCACCCGACCAGGCTGACCTTGCGCCCGGTCTCCGTATGGATCTCGGCGAGTCGGGTCCGCAAGGAATCGCGCATGCGCGAGAGGCCGCCGAGATTGCGGCCCATCCGCCAGGCATGGGCGTCATAGCCGAGCTCGCGCAGATAGCGACGCATCGGCGCCATCGAGAGGTCGCTGGCCAGGAACCCCGGCAGCGCCAGCACCGGATGGCCATCGCCCCTGGGCGCGCGCATCAGAAGCGGCGACAGCAACAGGCTGGCATTGAGCTCGAACAGCCCACGGGCCTCAGCCAGCAGAAGGCCGATGCCCGGCGGACGAAGCCGGCTGGACGCCTTCGCTTCGTCGCGGTCGGCCGGCATCATTTCTTCTTGTCGGGCGCGCGCGGCATGCCGAGGCCGGCCATGGTGACGAACATGTCCTGAAACCGCTCCGCGATCTTCGGATCGAAGGTGAACCAGCTCTGGATCAGGGATTCCGGCGAAATCTTCTCGATGTTGCTCAGCACCTGCTGCTGCAGCTTGTCCATTACCGCGGTCTGCATCGGCGAGACGTCGGGCAGTCCGATGAACTGGCGGGCCTCCAGGGGGGTGCAGTCGATCTCGATGTTAACTTTCATATCCCCTCCTCAAGCGGATTCGCGCAGGGCTAAGGCAGTATCGCCGCGACTTGGTGTGCGACGCAAGCGACCTGAAGCCGGCCAGAGCCGTGCGTTTTGGCAATCGGCGGATATGGTCAACCAAAATCGTTCCGCGCCTGCGCGCCACGTCCGGACAGCCATTGCTGCAAAGCGGCGCAACTTGGCGCGTTCCTTGCTCTAATGGCGCTTGCACGGGGTGAAAACTCTGGGCAACATGGATTGGTCAGCCCCGCCGAACAATCAAAAATCATGGGCGCGGCGGTGTGGAGAGGGTCAAAATGTCGATAGGTCGTGGTTTGTTTGCGGCAACGCTCACCAGTGTGCTCGCGTTGTCGGTCTCGCCGGCGTCAAGTCAGACGCTGCGCTACGCCAACCAGGGCGACCTGAAGTCGCTGGATCCCTATTCACTCAACGAGTCCACCACCCACGCGCATCTCGGCCACGTCTATCAAGGCCTGACCGCGCGCGACAAGGATCTGAAGATCATCCCGGGACTGGCGGAGAGCTGGGAGACGCCGGAGCCGACCCGCTGGCGCTTTCATTTGCGCAAGGGCGTGAAATTCCACAACGGCAACGCCTTCAACGCCGACGATGTGGTGTTCTCCGCCGACCGGGTCCGCAACAAGAACTCCAACATGCAGACCCGCCTCGCGGCCAACGTCAAGGTCGTGAAGGTCGACGACTATACGGTCGATTTCATCCTGCCTTCGCCCAATCCCATCCTGCATTATGCATGGGACGTCTGGTACATCATGGACAAGGAGTGGGCCGAGGCGAACAACGCCGTCGAGCCGACGCCAGTGTCCGCGACCACGCCAAGCTACGCCTCGCTGAATGAGAACGGCACCGGCCCCTTCATCATCGAAAGCCATCAACCCGGCGTGAAGACCGTGTTCAAGGCCAACCCCAATTACTGGGGCAAGATGGAAGGTAACCTGAAGGAGATCATCTTCACCCCGATCGCCTCCGATGCCACGCGCGTCGCCGCCCTGCTCTCGGGCGAAGTCGACGTCATCGAGCCGGTTCCGATCCAGGATATCTCCCGCGTCGATTCGAGCCCGAATGCCCAGGTGCTGAAGGGGCCGGAACTGCGCACGATCTTCATCAGCTTCGACCAGACCCGCGACGAACTGCTGTTCTCCAGCGTCAAGGGCAAGAACCCGTTCAAGGACGTCCGCGTCCGCGAAGCCTTCTACAAGGCGATCGACGTCGAACTGATCAAGACGCGCGTGATGCGCGGGCTGTCGACGCCATCGGCCCTGATGATCGCTCCCCAGCTGTTCCCGCTGGCCAAGGACTTCACGCGCCCCAAATTCGATCCTGACGGCGCCAAGAAGCTCCTGACCGAAGCCGGCTACCCCGACGGTTTCGAGGTGACCATGGACTGCCCGAACGATCGCTACGTCAACGACGCCGCGATCTGCCAGGCCGTGGTCGGCATGCTTGCGCGCGTCGGCGTCAAGATCAACCTGCTGGCGCAGCCGAAGGCGCAGTACTTCGCCAAGGTATTGAAGCAAGGTAACTACCAGACCTCGTTCTATCTGCTCGGCTGGACGCCCGGCACGATGGACTCCCACAACGTGCTCTATGACATCATGGGCTGCCGCGACGATGCGAAGTCGTCGCGGGGCGAAGCCAATCTCGGCGGCTACTGCAACAAGGATTTCGACGCCCTCACCGACAAGGTGCTGGTCGAAACCGACGCCGACAAGCGCAACCAGTTGATCAAGCAGGCCTACGAACTCGGCAACAAGGACTGGTCCTATATCCCGCTGCACCAGCAGGCGCTGGCCTGGGGCGTATCGAAAAAGGTCACCCTGCCGCAGCGCGCCGACAATCTGGTCATGTTCCACTGGGCATCCAAGAAGGATTAGCGCGAGTTGAACACGAGGTCCCGGCAGCGTCAGGCTTCCGGGACCTTTCCTTTTCCGGCTGACAAAGACGTCGCCCGACACACCCAAGGAAAGTGGAAGGAATGCTCGCTTTCACTCTTCGCCGCGCCGTCCAGGCCATCGGCGTGATGTTCGCCGTCGGCATCATCGCGTTCTCGATGTTCCGTTTCGCAGGCGACCCCGTCAACCAGATCGTCTCGATCGATACGCCAGCCGCGGAACGCGAAGCCGTGCGGAAATCGCTCGGTCTCGACGATCCCGTGCCGGTGCAGTTCGTGCGTTATTTTGCCAATGCCGCACAATTCAAGTTCGGCGTCTCCTATCAGTTTCGCCAGCCGGTCTCGACGCTGTTGATGGAGCGCATGCCCGCAACGCTGGAACTCGCGATCTGCGCCACCGTCTTCGCGATGGTGCTCGGTATCCTGATGGGCGTCTATTCCGCACTCAGACGCGATACCGTGCTCGCAAAGCTGTTCCAGGCGGTTTCGCTGATCGGCATCTCGCTGCCGACGTTCCTGATCGGCATTCTCCTGATCTACCTGTTCGCCGTGACATTGGGCTGGCTGCCCTCGTTCGGTCGCGGCGAGGTGGTCAAGCTCGGCTGGTGGACGACGGGCCTGCTCACACTGTCAGGTCTGAAGGCGCTGATCATGCCCTCGATCACGCTGGGCCTGTTCCAGATGACCCTGATCATGCGGCTGGTGCGCGCGGAGATGCTGGAGGTGCTGCGAACCGACTATATCCGTTTCGCGCGCGCTCGCGGCCTCACCACCCGCGCCGTCCATTTCGGTCACGCACTGAAGAACACGCTCATTCCCGTGATTACGGTGGCTGGCCTGCAATTTGGCTCGGTTATTGCATTTTCGATCATCACCGAGACCGTCTTCCAATGGCCGGGCATGGGACTTCTGTTCGTGCAAGCCGTTCAAAACGTCGATATCCCGATCATGGCCGCCTACCTACTGATGGTTTCGTTGATCTTCGTCACCATCAATCTGGTGGTCGACATCCTCTACACCGTGGTCGACCCGCGCTTGCGCTCGACCGTCGGCCGTGCCGCATAAGGCAGTCCTGATGACCGACGCAGTCGCCTCCAATTCCGACAAACCGCACACACCATCGGCGCATGGGGCTCGCAGCTGGCTCAGTCGCGCGCTCGATAGTGACATCTTCTATTCGTTTCGCCGCTCCAAGCTGACCATGGTGGCGGCAGCCATCGCCCTGCTGTTCTTCCTGCTCGCGATCTTTGCGTCCGTGCTTGCGGTTCAGAACCCGTTCGATCCGGCGCAGCTGCAATTGATGAATTCGCGGATCTCGCCGCTCTGGACCGCCGACGGCCAGAGCCCGTTCCTGCTCGGTACCGACGAGCAAGGACGCGACGTATTCTCCGCGATCCTCTACGGCTTGCGCATCTCGCTCGCCGTCGGCGTCGCCGGCGTGATCTTCGCCGGCGCGCTCGGTGTCGTGCTCGGCCTGATCGCTGGGTATTTCGGGGGCGCGGTCGACGGCGTGATCATGCGGATCGCCGACGTGCAGCTCACCTTCCCCGCCATCCTGATCGCGCTGCTGGTCAATGGCATCGCCAAATCGATCCTCGGCAGCCGGCTGGACGCCAGCAGCATGCTGGGGGTGCTCGTGATCTCCATCGGCCTGAGTTTCTGGGTGGGATATGCCCGGACGGTG